>DATFWW010000046.1:0-5144 GCA_035258825.1 Myxococcota bacterium | reverse complement strand
CCACGTCGCCCGGCCGCGCGAGCGCGCCCGCGCGGCGCACCGCGTCCTCGATGCTCGTCTCGCGGTGCACGACCGGGCCGCCGCGCAGCACTGCCTCGAGCTGCGCCGCGGCCTCGCCGATCAGCACTGCTGCGCGCACGCGCGCGCGCGCCGCGCGGGCGAGCGGGCCGAGGTCGAGGCCCTTCGCGCGCCCGCCCGCGATCCAGATGATCGGCTCCGCGAAGCCCTCGAGCGCGCGCAGCGCGGCGCCCGGATTGGTCGCTTTCGAATCGTCGACCCAGGTGACGCCGCGCGCGCGCGCGACCACCTCGGTGCGGTGGGGCAGCGGGCGGAACCAGGGCAGCGCCGCGAGCGCGCGCGCGAGCGGCGCACCGAGCGCGTACACGGCCGCGGCCGCCGCGATCGCGTTCTCGCGGTTGTGCACGCCGGGCTCGCGCCAGTCGAACGCGAAGCGCTGCGCGGGCGCGTCGTCCGCGCGCAGGACGAGGGATCCTGCGTCGACGCCGGCACCACGCGTCGGCACTCCCGTGGCGCGGAACGGCAGCACGCGCCCGCGTGCGGCGGCGCGGAAATCGCCGTACCACTCGTCCGCTTCGTTCAGCACCGCCCAGTCCTCGGCGCGCTGGTTGGCGAGGATCTTCCGCTTCGCGCCTGCGTAGGCCGCGAGCGTGTGATGGCGGTCGAGGTGATCGGGCGTGACGTTCAGCACCACGGCCACGGCCGGCCGGAACTGATCGGTGGTCTCGAGCTGGAACGAGGACACCTCGAGCACCGCGGCGTCGAGTGGCTGGCCCACGAGCGAGAGCGCGGGCGCACCGACGTTGCCCGCCATCGCCGCGCGCAGTCCAGCGGCGCGCAGCATCTCCGTGACGAGCGCGGTCGTGGTGGACTTCCCGTTCGTGCCCGTCACCGCGACGATCGGCACCGACAGCGCCGCGGCGGCGAGCTCGATGTCCCCGCACACGCGCCGCGCGCGCGACGCATAGCGCTCCGGCGGCACGCCCGGGCTCGGAACCACCACGTCGAAGTCGGCCGGGTCGGGGAACGAGCGCCCGAGCCACGGCTCGACGCCCGGCGGCACCGCGCCCGCGAGCGCCTCGGCCGGCCGCTCGTCGGCCGCCACCACGCGCGCCCCGCGCTCCGCGCACCACGCCGCCGCGCTGCGGCCGGAGATGCCGAGACCGAGCACGAGCACGCGCCTGCCGGCGAGCGATTCCATCAGCGCAACTTCAGCGACGAGAGCGCGACCAGCCCGAGGATCGCGGAGATGATCCAGAACCGCACCACGATCTTCTGCTCCGCCCAGCCCTGCTTCTCGTAGTGGTGGTGGATCGGCGCCATCAGGAACACGCGCTTGCCGCGCAGCTTGAACGAGGCGACCTGGATGATCACCGAGAGCGCCTCGAGCACGAAGATCCCGCCGACCACCGCGAGCAGGATCTCCTGGCGCACGAGCACCGCGAGCGTGCCGAGCGCGCCGCCGAGCGCGAGCGAGCCGACGTCGCCCATGAACAGCTGCGCGGGTGCCGCGTTGAACCACAGGAATCCCATCCCGCCGCCGATCAGCGCGCCGCAGAAGATCGCGAGCGTGCCCGTGCCCGGCACGAACTGGATCGCGAGGTACTCGGCGTACTTCGCGTTGCCGGCGATGTAGGCGAGGATCAGGAACGTTCCGGCCGACACCATCACCGGGCCGATCGCGAGGCCGTCGAGCCCGTCGGTGAGGTTCACCGCGTTGCTCGCCGCCACGATGATGAACGTGGCGAGCGGCACGTAGAACCAGCCGAGATGGGGTGTCACGTTCTTGAAGAACGGAACGGTCAGGCGCGCGTCGAAGTTGGGGCCGGTGTAGATCGCGAGCGCGACGGCGGCCGCGAGCAGCGTCTGCCAGAACAGCTTCGCGCGCGCCGACACGCCAGCGCTCGACTTCTTCGTCACCTTCGCGTAGTCGTCGATGAAGCCGAGCACGCCGTATCCGACCGTCAGGCCCATCAGGATCCACACTCCGCGCTCGTCGAGGTTCGACCACAGGAGGACCGAGACGAGCGTGGAGAGCAGGATCAGCAGGCCGCCCATCGTGGGCGTGCCGGCCTTCGCCTGGTGCGCGGGGCCGACCTCGCGGATCACCTGGCCCACGCGCAGCCGCGCAAGGGAGCGGATCAGCGGCGGCCCCACCGCGAACGCGATGAACAGCGCCGTGAGAGTCGCCGCGCCGGTGCGGAACGTGATGTATCGGAAGACGTTGAAGATCCCGTACTGCGAGGCGAGCGGAACCAGCAGGTGGTAGAGCATCAGTCGCCTTCCGCGCCGGCGCCGCGGCGCAAGTGCGCGACGATGCGCTCCATCCGCATCGAGCGCGATCCCTTCACGAGCACGCGATCGCCCGGCGATAGCGCGTCGAGCACGCGCTGGGCGGTCTCCTCCCACTCGCGCCCCGCGAACAGCGCGCTCGCGTCCATGCCCGCGGCGCGCGCCGCCGAGACCACTTCGCCCGCGTG
Source organism: Myxococcota bacterium (assembly GCA_035258825.1). GTDB lineage: Bacteria > Myxococcota_A > UBA9160 > UBA9160 > SMWR01 > JAHEJV01. The sequence continues at coordinate 2,646 of DATFWW010000046.1, read as the reverse complement.
CGCACCGACCGCGAAGAGCCGGTCGATGCCGAGCTGCGCCGCGAGCGCGCCCGCGTCCGAATGCGCCTCCGCGCCGTACTCGCCGAGCTCCCCCATGTCGCCGAGCACGGCGATCCGGTGGCCGCCGGCATCGCCGCGGGCGAGCGTGCGCAGCGCCACCTCCATCGACTGCGGATTGGCGTTGTAGGTGTCGTCGATCAGGAGGCCCCCGCCTGCGAGCGCGATCGGCGACAGGCGCCCGGCGACCGGTCGATAGGCGCGCAGGCCCGCCGCGACGTCGGAGAGCGGCACGCCCGACGCGAGCGCGGCGGCTGCGGCCGCGAGCGCGTTCGGCACCGTGGTCTCGCCGAGGCCGGCCACGGAGACCTGGGTCCGGCCCTGCGGCGCGGTGAGCGCGAAGCGGTGGCGGCCGTCGCTCGTCGCGGCCACGTCGTCCGCGCGCACGTCGGCGAGCTCGCCGAGGCCGAAGCGCAGCACGCGCGCGCGCGTGCGCGCGGCCTGCTCCATCACGAGCGGATCGTCGGCGTTCAGCACCGCGGTGCCGCCGCCGTCGAGCGCGGCCACGAGGTCGCCCTTCTCGAGCGCGATGTTCGCGCGGCTGCCCAGATGTTCGATGTGCGCGGTGCCCGCGTTCGTGATCACGCCGACGCGCGGCCGCGCGATCGCGGCGAGCCGCGCGATCTCGCCGCGATGATTCATGCCGAGCTCGACGACCACACTCCGGTGTTCCGCACCGCGCCGCAGCAGCGTGAGCGGCAGTCCGAACTCGTTGTTCAGGTTGCCCTCGTTCTTGAGGCACGGGCCCGAGACGGCGAAGATCGCAGCGCACATCTCCTTCGTGGTGGTCTTGCCGTTGCTGCCCGTGATCGCCACGAGCGGCCCGTCGTATCGGCGCCGGTGGCCCGCCGCGAGCGCGCCGAGCGCGCGCGTCGTGTCCTCCACCGCGATCGCACAGCGCGCGGCCTTCGGGAGCTCGCCCCCCGCGCGCACGGCGCAGCCGGCGGCGCCCGCGCGCAGCGCGTCTTCTAGGAAATCGTGGCCGTCGAAGCGCGCGCCCGCGATCGCGACGAACAGCGAATCGGCCGGCACGTTGCGGCTGTCGATCGTCACCGCGGCGAAGCGTGTCGCGCCGTCGCCGCGCGCGAGCTCTCCGCCGGTCCAGCGGACCGCCTCCTCGGCGGAGAACGCCTCGCTCATCGCCCCGCCTTGCGCAGCGCGCGGAGCGCCTCGGCGCGGTCGGAGAACGGCAGCTTCTCGCGCCCGAGGATCTGGTAGTCCTCGTGGCCCTTGCCCGCGATCGCGATCGTGTCGTCCGGCCCCGCGATCGCGATCGCCGCGGCGATCGCGGCGCGGCGGTCGGCGATCCGCGCATAGCTGCGATCGGTGTCGAGCGCCTCGGGTGCCACGCGCGTGAGCCCGGCGAGTCCGCGCTCGACGTCGTCGAGGATCCTCTCGGGATCTTCCGTGCGCGGGTTGTCGCTCGTCAACACGACGCGATCGGCGTGGCGCGCCACCGCCTCGGCCATGCGCGGGCGCTTGCCGCGGTCGCGGTCGCCGCCGCAGCCGAATACCGCGATCAGCCGCCCGCGGCACAGCGGCCGCAGCGTGGCCAGCAGCTTGTCGACCGCGTCCGGCGTGTGGGCATAGTCGACGATCACGCGCGGCCCGTCGCTGCCGCCGACGCGCTCGATCCGGCCCGGCACCTGGCGGCAGGACGCCACGCCCGCGGCGATCTGCGCCGGCGTCGCGCCGAGCGCGCAGCCGATCCCGGCCGCGACGAGCAGGTTCTCGAGATTGAAGTCGCCGAGAAGAGGCAGCTCCACGCCGACCTCGTCCCCACCCGGCAGCGCGAGCCGCGCGCGCGTTCCGGCGTCGCCGACCTCGGCCGCCAGCAGGCGCACCTCGGCGCCGCCGCGCGTGTCGCGCGAGACGCGGATCACGCGCCTGTCTCCTGCGGCGGCAACGAACGCGGCGCCGCTCGGATCGTCGACGTTGACCACGGCCGTGCCGTCGGGGGCGAGGTGGCGACTCATCAGCGAGAGCTTGGCGGCCCGATAGCGGTCCATGTCGCCGTGATAGTCGAGGTGGTCCTGGGTCAGGTTCGTGAACGCGGCCACCGCGAAGCGGCAGCACTCGACGCGCCCGAGGCCGAGGCCGTGCGACGAGACCTCCATCACCGCCGTGTCGACGCCCTGCGTGCGCATGCTGCGCAGCGTGCTCTGGAGGTCGAGGCTCTCGGGTGTGGTGTTGCGCGTGCGCTCGCGGACTTCGCGGTAGCGGACTTCGACCGTGCCGATCAGCCCCACCGATCGCCCGGCGCTCGCGAGGATCGACTCGGCGAGATAGGTGGTGCTCGTCTTGCCGTTGGTGCCCGTGACTCCGACGAGCGCGAGCTCGCGGCTCGGGTGCCCGAAGAAGAGAGAGGCGATCGGCGCGAGCGCGCGGCGCGAGTCGGGTACCACCACGCCGCACGCGTTGCCGAGTGCGATCGCCTCGGGCAGCTCCTCGACGAACAGCGCCGCGGCGCCGAGGTCGAGCGCGGACCGGAGATAGTTGTGCCCGTCTGCGTCCGCGCCGCGCAGGGCGAAGAACGCGTCGCCGGGTGCGACCCCGCGCGAGTCGTAGACGAGCCCGCCGATCACGGGG
>DATFWW010000045.1:0-36079 GCA_035258825.1 Myxococcota bacterium | reverse complement strand
AACGAACCCCGCTGAGCGATCGCGCCGCGCGCGGCGTCGGCAGCGAGGGCCGCCGCATGCCCCGCCACATCGCCGGAGTCGCGGAGCTGGACGACGCCCATCAACAGATCGGGGCGCCCGGAGCGTGCCACCCGCCGAACGGAGCGGCGAGCGGATCGGCGGCGACCGGTCCCCAGGTGTTCGGCTCGTACTCCTCGACCGGCACGGGCGACCGCAGGACGGGATCGACGATGCGCCACGCGTTCTCCACCTCGTCCTCGCGCGCGAAGAGCAGCGCGTCGCCGGCCATCGCGTCACTGAGCAGGCGGTCGTAGGCCTCGATCATGCCGCGCCGATCGCGGCACGCGAGCAGCTCAACGGTCTCGCCCGCGCCCGGGGGTACGTCTCCGTTCGCGCGAATCTGGGCTCCGAGCGCGATTTCCACCTCCGGACCGAGCCGGAAGCGGAAGTAGTTGGGAGCTCCCCGGCTGAACTCGAAGCCGGAGAATACGCGCTGCGGCGCAGGCCGCAGCTTCACCCACACTTCGGTGGCCGTCACGGGCATCTTCTTGCCCGCGCGGATCAGGAACGGGACACCGGCCCACCGCCAGTTCTCGATGTCGACCCGCACCGCGGCGAAGGTCTCGACGCGGGAGTCGGGGGCCACGCCGCGTTCGTCGCGGTATCCGCGGAACTGCCCGCGGACGAGATCGCCGCTGTCGAGCGGCGGCACTGCAGTGAGGAGCTTCGCCTTCTCGTCGCGCAGTCCCTCGACGCTGCTGCCCACCGGAGGCTCCATCGCGAGCAGCGCCACGAGCTGCAGGATGTGGTTCTGCACCACGTCGCGCACCGCGCCCGTCTCCTCGTAGAAGCCGCCCCTCCCCTCGACGCCGAAGCTCTCCGCCATCGTGATCTGCACGCACTCCACGAACTGGCGATTCCACAGCGGCTCGAGGAACGAGTTGGCGAACCGGAAGTGGATCAGGTTGTGGACGGGCGTCTTGCCGAGATAGTGGTCGATGCGGAAGATCGAGTTCTCGTCGAAGACCTCGTGGAGGATCTTGTTCAGCTCCCGGGCCGATGCGAGGTCGCGGCCGAACGGCTTCTCCAACACGACCCGGCCGCCCTCGGCGCAGCCGCCCCGGTCGAGCCCGCGGACCACCACCGCAAACGCGCTCGGCGGAATCGCGAGGTAGAAGGTGGGATGGCGCGCCGCCCCGAGCGCAGCGCGGATCGCGGCGAAGGTCGATGGCTGGGCGTAGTCGCCTCCCACGTACGAGAGGCGCTGCGCGAGCTTTTCGAACGCCGCGTCGTCGGCGCCGCCGCCGTGCGTGTCGATGCTCTCCCGCGCGCGGGCGTGGATGCGGCTCGCATTCATCGCCTCGCGACCGACGGTCACGACCGGCACGTCGAGGCGCCCGCGCTTCACCATCCCGTGCAGGGCCGGAAAGATCTTCTTGAACGCGAGATCGCCGGTCGCCCCGAAGATCACCAGCGCATCCGAGTGCACTCGCGACATGCTTCCCTCCGTGCGCTAGGCGCCCTTGGGTTTCTCCTGGTGGCCGCCGAACTCGGAGCGCAGCGCCGAGAGCAGCCTATTTGCAAACTGGTGGGGATCGCGCGAGGCGAAGCGCGTGTAGAGCGCCGTCGTGAGCGCGGGCGCCGGGACCCCTTCGTCGATGGCCGCCTGGACCGTCCATCGGCCCTCGCCGGAATCGGAGACGCGGCCCTCGAAGCCCGCGAGCCCGGGATCCTTGCGGAACGCGCTCGCGGTCAGGTCGAGGAGCCAGGAGCCGATCACGCTTCCGCGCCGCCACAGCTCCGCGATCTCGGGCAGATCGAGCTCGTACTGGTAGTGCTCGGGATGCTCGAGCGGCGCGGTCTCCGCGTCGTCCGCCGTGCGCCGGCGGCCGACATCCGCGTGGCGCAGGATGTCGAAGCCCTCGGCGTAGGCGGCCATCAGCCCGTATTCGATCCCGTTGTGCACCATCTTCACGAAGTGTCCGGCGCCATTCGGACCGCAGTGGAGGAAGCCGCGCTCGCCGCCGTGCGGCCCGCCCGCGCGCCCGGGCGTGCGACCCACCGCATCGGGCGCGGGCGCCAGCGCCGCGAATATAGGCTCGAGGCGCGACACGACCTCGGCCTCGCCCCCGATCATCAGGCAGTAGCCGCGCTCGAGTCCGAACACCCCTCCGCTCGTGCCCACGTCGACGTAGTGGAGCCCGCGCGCGCCGAGCTCGCGCGCGCGCCGGAGGTCGTCGTGGTAGCGGGAATTGCCGCCGTCGATCAGCACGTCCCCGGATGCGAGGTGCGGGGCGAACCGCTCGATCGTCTGGTCGACGAACGCCGCCGGAACCATCATCCACAGGATCCGCGGCGGAGCCAACGCGTCGACCAGCTCGCGCGGCGTTGCGCAAGCGCGCGCGCCTTCCGCCTCGAGGCGCGCGGCGGCAGTGGGGTCGACGTCGTAGACCCAACACGCGTGGTCGTTCTTGATCAGGCGCCGCGTCATGTTGGCGCCCATCCGCCCGAGGCCGATCATGCCGAGCTGCATCGAGATCCCCCTCGTCTGTGGGCAATCGCAACCCTCGATTGTTGCACGCGCCGTGCAGAAAGGCGCCTCCGCGGTCGCGAAGCCGATTTCGATTTGTACAAAGCGGCGCGCAGCACGAGCGATCCGGGTCGGCGCGCGGCCCTCTGCTGGCACGCATTCTGCTGCGTTCCGCCGAAGGATCGGGCCGCGGGCGATCGGAGAAACAGCGAAATGAAGGCGCTCGCCGCGCTGGCCTTCGTGTTCTTTGCGCTGCTCGCGAGCGGGTGTTTTGCGCCGCTCAAGCAGCTCGTGCACGCGAGTGCGATCGAGCAGCAGCTGACCAGCGCGGCGATCGCGCGCAGTGTGGCCGCGCTGCCTGTGGAGGGGATCGATCACCGCAACCGGTACGTGCTGCGGATCGCGGCCCCGAAGGGCGTCGACACTTCGCTGATCCGCGCGCGCCTGGAACAGCGGCTCGCAGACGTGGACATCCGGCTCCAACCGGAGCGGGCGGCGCGCGGCCCGGAGCTGCTCGCGGAGGTGCCGTTTGCGGGGGCCGATTCCGAGGTGACGCTGATCGGCGTTCCGTTCGTGGTGCCGGGGCTTCCGGTCGCGCTCGGAGACATCTCGCTCTACAAGTCCAGCACGGTGACCGGGCGCGCCCGCGTCGAGCTCTCCGCGTGGAGCCGGGACCGCGCGCGGGTGACCTCGCTCCCGGCGGTCGAAGCTTCGCGCTACTACCGCAACGTCACCTTCCTCACCTTCATCGGACCGTTCCGATTCTCGAATCTCGACGAACCGCTGCCGGGCGACGAGCCGTGAGCAGATTGAAGGATCGGGCCGGGAACGATCAGGCGATCCCGAGCTCGCGCCGGCGCCGTGCCTCGAGCTCCGCGAGCCGGGCGCCCGCGAGGTCGTAGTTCGTCGCGATCGCGGAGCCCACCCACGGGCCCTCCCAGCCGGGCAGCAGCTTGCGCTCGTGACAGAAGTACTGCGCCTCGATCGTCTGGCCGTTGAGCGAGAACGCCTCGTCGCTCGTCGCGAACCACGCCGCCACGGCGCCCATCACGTCGGGCGGCGCCCCGCCCGTGAAGCCGAACTCGCCCATGTCGGCGTCGAGACGCTCGGTGCGGATCAGGCCCGGCTGGAGGTTCACCGCGAGGATCCCGCGCTCGCCCAGCTCGACGGCGAGGAAGCCGGCGATGCGGTGGAACGCGGCCTTCGAGATGCCGTAGCCCATGCCCCACCCGCCCTCGCCGGCCGGCTTCGGCGGATCGCCATAGCCGGCGGCGGAGGTGACGTCGAGTACGCGCCCCGCGCCGCGCTCCACCATGCCGGGCAGGAAGCGCTGCGCGAGCAGCAGCGGCGCGAGCACGTTCGCCTGCAGTTGTTTATCGAGCAGCTCGAGCGGAGTGTCGAGGAAGCGGTCCATGTGGCCCGGCCCGATGTAGCGCCCGTTCTGCACCAGCACGTCGACGCGGCCCCAGCGTTCGAGCACCGCGTCGGCGGCCGCGCTGAGCGACGCGCGGTCGAGCAGATCGGCGGGCAGCGCGAGAGCGCGAGCGCCGGCGGCCTCGATCAGCGCAGCCGTGCCCGACAGGCTTCCGGGCAGTGGCTTCGTATTCGAGGCGCGCAGCGTCGAAGAGTGCTCGCGCCGCTCGCCCTCGTTCACGGTGCGCGCCGTGATCGCCACGTCGAATCCCGCGCGCGCGAGGTGCACCGCGCACGCCTTTCCGATCCCGCGGCTCGCGCCGGTCACGAACGCCACTCTGCGCGCCATGGCTCTCCTCCTGCGCGCCCATTCTAATCCCACCCTAAGATGGCCGGCGAATGAAGACCAGCCGGCTCGAGGCCTTCAGTGACGGCGTGATCGCAATCATCATCACGATCATGGTGCTCGAGCTGCGCGCGCCACCGGGCGGCGACCTGACCTCGCTACGGCCCGTGCTGCCGGGCCTGCTCACGTACGTGCTGTCGTTCGCCTATCTCGGCATCTACTGGAACAACCACCACCACATGCTCAACGCCGCCCACAGCGTGAATGGCGCCATCCTGTGGGCGAATCTTCACCTGCTCTTCTGGCTCTCCCTGATCCCGTTCGTGACCGGCTGGCTCGGCGAGCACCACGGCGCGCCCTGGCCGACCGCGATGTACGGGATCGTTATGCTGCTCGCGGGGATCTCCTACACCGTCCTGCAGCGCGCGATCATCCGGCACCACGGGCGCAACTCGGAGCTCGCCACGGCGGTCGGGCGCGACTTCAAGGGCAAGCTCTCGATGGCGGGTTACGTCGCTGCGATCGGGCTCGCCTTCACCGCGGTATGGTGGGTCTCGGACCTGCTCTACGTCGCGGTGGCGCTCGTCTGGGTGATCCCCGACCGCCGCATCGAGGCGGTGCTGCGCCAGCTCTGATCACTTCTCGTGCGGGTGCGCCTGGCGGCGCGGGTCGAGCACGGCCTCCAGCTCTTCGCGCGCCAGCACGCGCTGCTCCTCCGCCACCTCTCGCACGGTGCGGCCGCTCTCCCACGCCTCCTTCGCGAGCGCGGCGGCTCGGTCGTAGCCGATCTGCGGCACGAGCGCGGTCGCCATCGCGAGGCTCTGCTCGACGGACGCGCGGATGCGCTCCTCATCGAGCTCGATCCCGTCGATGCAGCGCTGCGCGAACAGCGCCGTCACCGCCGCGAGTAGCCGCACCGATTCGAGCAGGTCGTGCGCGATCAGCGGGATGAAGACGTTCAGCTCGAGCTGGCCGCGGATCGCTCCGACCGTGATCGCGGCGTCGTGGCCGATCACCTGCGCGGCCACCTGCGTCACCGACTCGCATAGCACCGGATTGACCTTGCCGGGCATGATCGAGGACCCGGGCTGGAGCGAGGGCAGCCGCAGCTCGCCGAGCCCCGCGCGCGGACCGCTCGCGAGCAGGCGGACGTCCTCGGCGATCTTCGCGAGCGACGCCGCGATCGTCTTGAGCTCGCCGCTCGCCTCGAGCGCCGCGTCGCGCGCGCCCTGCGCCTCGAAGTGATCGCGCGCTTCCGCGAACTCGAACCCCGTCTCAGCGGAGATCGCGGCGATCACTCGCGCGGCAAACCTCGGCGGCGCGTTGAGGCCCGTCCCCACCGCGGTGCCGCCGAGCGCGAGCTCGCGCATCCCCTCGCTCGCGCGCCGCGCGCGCGCGATCCCCGCGCGCACCTGCGCGGCCCAGCCGCCGAACTCCTGGCCGACCGTCATCGGCGTGGCGTCCTGGAGGTGGGTGCGGCCGAGCTTCACGATCCCCGCGAACGCGCGCGCCTTGCGTTCGAGCGCGGCCGCGAGGAGGTCGAGCGCCGGCACGAGGTCGCGCTCGATCGCGAGCCGCGCCGCGATGTGCAGCGCGCTCGGGATCACGTCGTTGGAGGACTGCGCGCGGTTGACGTCGTCGTTCGGGTGGACGTGCTTCGACCCGCGCGACTTCCCGAGCAGCTCGCTCGCGCGGTTCGCGATCACCTCGTTCGCGTTCATGTTCGTGCTGGTGCCCGAGCCGGTCTGGAACACGTCCACCACGAAGTCGGCGTCGCGGTCGCCGCGCGCCACCTCGCGCGCGGCGCGCTCGATCGCGTCTGCCTTCGCGCGGTCGATTGCGCCGCTCTCGCGATGAACGGCCGCGGCGGCCGCCTTGATGAGTCCGAGCGCCTCGATGAAGCGGCGCGGCATCCGGTAGCCGCTGATCGGGAAATTCTCCTGCGCGCGCTGGGTCTGCGCGCCGTAGTAGGCGTCGGCCGGCACTTCGACGGCGCCTAGCGAGTCGCGCTCGGAGCGGGTGGCGCTCACGAAGACAGCTTAGCGAGATCGCTCAGGGGCCGAAGAGTCTCGGCTTGTCCTCCCGCGTCACTTCGATGCGGGCGTCCGGGAAGCTGCGCTGGAGTGCTGAGCGCAGATCGTCGACCAGGTTCCGGGTGGCGGGGAGCGGATCGCTGCGGTTCCAGTCGCCGATCGAGATCAGGATCTCACGGCGATCCCTCCGCATCATTCCCACGATGCCGACCGTGTCCTGCTCGGAGCCCTCTCCGTCGAACGAGACGAAGTCGACGTAGGGCCACGACGACGAGGGATCGCCGGGCTTGGGACGACCCTCGCGGAATCCCGCCGCGCGGCAGATCTCGTCGACGACCGCCTTTGCAGCGTCCTCCTCTCTCTGCGTGAAGGGGGCCCCCTCGGCGCGGGCGACGTGGATCCGAGCGCCGAACATCGTACAGCCAGTGAGAGCGACCGCGGAGCCCACGAACGCGACGAGGCGCGCGAGCGATCTCATCAGTCGTCCATCCCCATGGCGATCCCACTCGCGAACAAGCCGGTGAGGCCGATGCGGTAGATCTGACCCACTGGACCCAGGTCGTTCCGGGTCCACACATCGTGGACCAGCTGGCGGTCGGCCCCCGGCTCCCTCGCGTGCAGATCGTGCTCGTGGGTCGCCCGCTCGATCACATTCTGCTCGCTGAATGGCCCGAACCAGAACCCCAGCGCTTGTTGATTGGGCAAGCCCCATCCCGGCCCCGACCAGAACCCATACCGCGGGACGAGCGCCCAGAAAAAGTTCATGATCCCTCCCCCCACCATCGCCGGATTCAGCAGCGCCAGGCCTTCGAGCGCCCGGAGCACACCTAGCGCGATGCCGATCGCGTTGCCGGCGACGCCGACCAACGCGAGCGCGAGGTCCCACGCGAGGATCTCGGCGACACGCGCAATCACGCCTCCCGCGGCGCCCAGGAAATCGCCGATCGCGGCACCGAGGTCCGCCTCCGCGCCGCCTCCGGGAGCCGGCCCGTCCGGGGCCTCTGCGCCCGGCATCGCCTGCGGCGCGGCCGGCGTTCCCGCGTCGCCGATCCCCGATGCGGAGCGCGCCTCGGCGAGTTGCGATTCCACCTGCGGGAGTTGAGTCTCGGAGGTGATCCATCCGCTGCTTCCGTCCGCGGCGATGTAGAAGCCCGGGATGAACACGAATCCCGAGCATCGGTTGCAGTTCTGGAGCTCGGAGAGCGGCGTCTCGAATGCACCGGTCGGGTCCGCGGCCGCAATCGGATTGTTGCGCGCGTAGGCGTAGGCGTTGTAGGCCTGCGGATCTTCGGCCCTCGCCACGAGCGGATCCACGGACAGGAACGCGCCGGTCTCCGGGTCGAGCCAGCGCGCGTTCATGTAGTGGAGCCCCGTCTCGACCTGCTCCGGATGTCCGGCGAAATAGCGCCGGTATCGGGGATCCGAAGCCGCCTGGTATTCCCCGGCGTCGACGCCCCCGAACGGTGCGAAGCGCGTCGCGCGGAGCAGGAACCCCGTCTCGTCGAGCACCGCGAGCCCGCTGCCGAGCGCATCGGAGAGCACCCAGCGATAGGTGCGCGTCTCCCAGGCGCCGGCGCCGCTCGCGAACGCGGGCGACGGGATCGCGACGGCCGCGATCAGCACGCCGGCCAGCCCAGCGCACGCCGGACGCCGGGAAACGCCTGCGAGCAGCCCCGCGCGCAGCGCGACCGCCGCGCATGCGAGGAACACCGCGGCCGACGGGAGCGCGAACAGCCATGGCGGCAGTTCGACGTCGAAGACGACCGGCGCCTCCGCGAGCCGCGGGATCTCGCTCACCGAATAGGCGACCCGCTCGCCGAACCCGGTGATCTCGAGGCGCAGCTCGTCGACGCCGGGCCCGACCGTGCGGACCTGTTCGGGCCCGATGAAGCTGCGCAGCGTGGCGCCCGCTCGCTCCGCCACGCGCGCGCCGTCTGCGTCGTAGATCGCGCTGAGCACGTCGCACTGTCCCGCGACCGTGCCGACGCACACGAGGCGATCCGCCGAGTCGAATCGGAAATAGCGCCCTCCCGACCGCGCAAGGTTGCCGGAGGCATCCCAGTCGTAGGTCTTCGCCCCGCGGCTCGTGATCGCGTGGGGCTTAGTCGGGTGCTCGAAGCGCTGCGACTCGCCGCCGTGCGAGATCAGGTTTCCGAGCGGGTCGTAGGCGAATGTCTCTGCGGCGTCGGGCACGCCATCCGCGCTGCGCGTGCGCGACGCGATCCGATTGCGAGCGTCGTACGCGTAGGTGCCGGTCGCGCCGGTGCCGGGCGGCCCCTCGATCGCCCAGCCGAGCACGTTTCCGAGCCGATCGCGTGTGGGATATTCGAACGCGAGCGCCGACGCCCCGGCGAACCGGTCCTCGCGCAGGTCGCGGGTATCGTCGCCGTCGTACGCGAACGTGCGAACGCCGCCCGGCAGCTGCATCGCGCTGCGCCGGCCGATCGCGTCGTAGCTCACCGACGCGACGATCGGCGTCGCGCCGGGATCCGAGCACGGAGCCGGCGCGCTCACCGAGACGGCGCACACGCGCTGGAGGAATCCGCCCGCATACTCGTACTGGAGCGTGCTGCCGCGCGCGGTGAGCGCGATCTTGCGCCCGAGCCGATCGTATCGTGAGTAGGCCGCCTGCCCGAGGCCGAAGCCCTTCACGACCTCGCGCTCGACGCGCCCGAAGCCGTCGTAGGCGAACGCCTTCGAGTAGCCGGGCCCGGACTCGCGCATCGGCTGGCGCTCCTGCGCGCGATACGCGAACGAGATCACGCCCTCGGGTGCCGCGATGCGCGTGCGGCGGTCGAGCGCGTCCCAGGTCGTTACGCGCTGCTGCCCGCGCGCGTTGATCGTCCTCACCGCGTTGCCGACCCCGTCGTAGAACGCCTCGCTGTGGCCCGCGTCGGGGTCGTCGATCGCGATCGAGAGGCCCGCCGTGTCGAACAGGTAGCGGAGCTGGTGGCGAGGGTTGGTCCACTGCGCGTCGACCCCGATCGGGTCGCGCACCACCGCGAGCCGCCCGCTCGCGTGATAGGCGTAGAGCGTCCGGTTCGGACCGCCCTGGCGCGCGCAGGAGACGCCCGCCAGGTCGCCACGGCTCGCGTCCGAGTTCGTACACTCTTCCACCGCCAGCGCGCGGTCGCCGTCGAGCGAGCGCCGCGTGAGATCGCCCTTCGCGTTCTGCGACCAGACGACGTCGACTTCGGAGAGCACGCGCACCTCACCCGTCGCGATCGGTTCAACGGCCGCCGCATAACGCCAGAGCGAGGAGCCGCGCGGCGTGTCGACGCGCACCGGCCGGTCGAGCGCGTCGCGCCACGTGATCTTCGCCGGCGCCTCGGCGGCGCCGGACACGCCGCGGCACAGGTCGTCGCCGCCGCACGGGAGATCGTAGGTGGTGCGCGAGCGCCGCGCGGTCGGGTCGCGGTACGTCGCCGATCCCGTGTAGCGCGGCGCGCCGTTCGCGGCGGGACCCGCGTCGCGGATCGTCTTCCAGACGCCGCCGAAACCGTCGTCCACCACCGCGGTGCGGATCGCGTCGAGACCGGCGCTCGCGTACTGGAACTGCTCGACGTAGGGTGGCGCGGCACCGTCCTCGAAGTTCACCGCCGACGCGAGCGCGCGCTCGCCCGCCCCCGCGGCCGTGCGCGGGACGAGCCACGTCTCCACGACGCGCCCGAACGCGTCGCGCACGACCTCGGTGCGCGGCTCGTCGCGGTAGCCCGGGTCGACCGCGATCGGCACCGCGAGGACCGGGTGCGGTGTCCAGCGCGTGATCCTCCCCGGCTCCCCTTCTCCGAGCGGTGGGTCCGTGCGGCTCGTGAGCACGCTCCCGCTCGCGTCGTAGCCGAACGCGGTCGCGTGGCCGTTGGCGTCGACGCGGCGCGCGACGTTTCCGAACCCGTCGTAGGCGACGTCGGTTCGGTCGACGGCGGGCGCGCTGCCGTCACCGCGGTCGCGGTGTCGCAGCTCGCTCGCGATGCGTCCCTCAGCGGTGTAGAAGAACTCGGAGCGACTCGCCCAGGCCGACCGCTGGTCCTCGTCGCGCTGCTCGCGGACGAGGCCGATGATCCACTTCGTGAGATCGGGAGTCTGCGGCAGCCGCACCCTCACGACGTCCGACGAAACGCGCTCGGTGTGGATCTCGGTCATGAAGTCGTAGCCGTAGGCGTCGTCGTAGACGAACTGGCGCCGCAGCAGCGCGCCCGCGACGCCCTCATACTCGTTGGCGCTCGTCTCCTCGACGGGCCGCGCGAGGTAGCTGTTCGCGGCCCGGCCCGGAATGACGCCCGGCACGTGCTCCCAGATCGCCTCGTACCGGTACGCGACGCTCCCCGCATCGCGCACGAGGCGCCTCGCAGTGCGCGCGGTGCGTCCGGGGTCCTGATAGAAGTACTCCTCGACCGCGGTGCCGCCCGGCCGGGCGCGCTGGACGAGGCCGAAGCCGAGTTCGGCGCGCAGCTCGCGGCTGAAGCGCGGGTGCGCATAGCGGTAGTCGGTGACCTCGCCGGGCGGCGCGAGGTTCGGCCCGCTGCGCGTCGTGCGCGCGACCACCGCGGCGCTGCGCCACAGCGCCACGGGGCCCGCGGCGGTCGCCCACGGCACGTCGAGTGCCTGCGCCTGGGCCTCGAGCGGTGCGCTGCGCTGCTGGTCCATCGGGGCGTACTCGATTGCGAACGAGCCGCCGCGGCCGTTGTCCACCGCGCGCACGAGATCGCCGTGCCGCGCGCGCGAGAGGAACGCGTTCGTGTCGCCGATCACGTCGGCAGTGCCATCGCCGTCGACGTCGAACACCTCGAAGTGGGGAATCACGCCGTCGTAGGGGGCGTGCACCGGACTGCCGTAGTAGGCGTGGGGGACCTCGCGCCGCCACTGGATCGGGACGTCGAAGCGCGCGTCGAAGATCCAGGCGTTCGCGCCGGCGGCGCCCGGCGAATGGATCCACGCGTCGGTACCCGCCCCGATCGGCGCCGTCGTCTGCAGCGCCTCCTTGAAGTCGATGCGCACGAAGTCGAGCCAGTGGTCGCCATTCAGATCCGCGAGCTGGCCGGCCGTGATCGGGAGCGCGCCGAATCCGCGCACTGCCAACGCGGCCGGCGGCTCGAACTCCGCCGCCTCGGAGCACGACCCGCCGCCCACGTGCGCCGCAGCGCCGGGCTGCGACGCGCACCATGCACTCGCGGGCGCGCCCTGCACCCCGCGGCCGGTGTTGAGCAGCACGCCCTGCTCCCCGAGCCCCGACCACACCACGTCGACGAGCCCGTCGCGGTCGACGTCGGCGAGCCGCACGCCATTGTCGTAGCGATAGGTGTTGGGAGAGCAGTCGGGGTATCCGGTCCTCCAGCTCACGCACCCGAACGTCGCGCCCTCCACGACGTGGGTGAGCCCGGCGTGGGCGAACACCCCTTTGCGGATCCCCTGCGGCCAGAGATCGGCGGGCAGGTCGTACTGCGGCGCGCGCTGCCAGCGCGGCGACTGCCCGGGCTTCTGGACCCACACCTGCGTGCGCGCGGCGTTGAATCCCGTGGGAGATTGGTTCACGTCGGGATAGCCGTAGTTCTTTTCGCCGGTCCAGAACGAGCTCGCGTCGTCGCGCGCGAGCACGGCGAGGTCCGGATAGCCGTCGCCGTCGAAGTCCGCGAACGCCGGCGCGAGGTCGATGAAGCTGTTGCAGACCGTGGAATACTGCCGGTTGTCGTCGCCGAGCTCGTCGGGGTACTGCTCGAATCCCCAGACGCTCAGATTCGCGCAGGGATTGAGCGCAGCGTAGGACCCGAGGATCAGCTGGACGACTGCGGGCTCCTCGACCTCGGTTTGATAGGTGCTCTTGACGAGGATCTCCTCGAACGCGGGCAGCCCGCTCGCGAGCGCCTGGGCGGCGGCGTCGTTCACCCAGCCGGTGCCCGTATTGCGGAACACGACGGCGATCGTCTCGTCGAAGATCGGCCCGGGCGGCGAGAGCGGCTGGTTCGGCGCGTTGCAATCGAAGCTCTGGCGCGCGCCGTACAGGCGCGTCGAGACCACGATCTCCGCCAGGCCGTCCGCGTCGAGGTCGACGAGCTTCACGCTCGGGCGCGGCTCGAAGAACCCGGGCGACGGGTTGCTGCCGCTCGCGCGCAGCTGCGCGAGCGTGCTCGAGTGGGCCTGGGCGCCGCGCGCGTACAGCTCCTGCGCGAGGCGCGCGCGCCGCGTGGTGCGCACGAGCGAGCACATCGCGTACATGTCGCCGCCCGGTGGCAGGTTCCAGCCCCACGCCTCGGCATTGGCAGTGGGCGCCCGAGCGCGAATCTGCTGGTACGACAGCACCGGTTGGTCGTATTCGAGATTCGCGAACGAGGCCGCGTAGGCCTGGGCGACCGCACTCTGGGTCGAGAAGCCCGAGCCCGTGTTGAGAAGGATCCGCGGCATGGCGACCTGGAAGCTCACCATCGCCACGAGCGAGAGCCGATCCAAGAGCCCATCGCCGTCGATGTCGCCGATCAGCTGCGTGTTGCCGGGCTTCGACACCACGAGGCCCTGCCCCGCATAGTCGCCGAACGGAATGCGATAGGCGTCGTCTTCCTGCGGCGCGCTCCACTCGGAGTAGGCGCCTCCGCCGACGTCGTTTGCGTCGCGGTAGCGGAACGCGCGCGGCGGCAGGCCGCGGCCCGCGCAGTCCGCGATCGGATCGTCGGCCGTGCAGTCGGTGCCGAACTCCTGCACCCACGACAGCCGCGACCGACCCGTCGTGTAGGATGCACCCGCGAGCGAGTAGCCGACCGCATAGCGTCGATAGATCGCGCCCCCGTTCAAGACGCGGATCTCGCGAAGCCGCCGGGTCAGGTGGCGCTCGATGCCACCCGCGAACGAGAGGCTCGGATCGGGGCGGTCTTCGTAGCGGAACTGCACCTCGCGCGGCCCCGCGCGATTTCCGTACACCACCGAGGTGAGCCTCGCATCGCCGCCCGCGAGGTCGTAGTGGAACCAGATCTCGTTGCGGAACGGGTCGACCGTGCGCTGGAGGAGCCAGCGCGCGGGGACGCCGTCTTTGCGGACCTGATGGCGCGCGGTCTGGCCGAAGTAGAGCTTCGCGCCGTTCGGCTGCTCGACCGTCCACCAGCTGTCCGCGCCGCCTCCGCTCCAGTGCAGGATGCGCTGGAACGACTCGACGAGCGTGTGGTAGCGGCCGGCCTCCGCGCCGGGCACGAGCAGCGCGTCGCCCAGCTCGAATTGCGGGCAGCTCGCGTAGTCGGGCACGCCGAAGCGCGCGGCGCAGCGGATCTCGGGGAGTTCGAGGCTCCAGCCGACGCCGAACGGACCGTCGCCGCCTCGGCTCGAGTACGCGAGCGAGAGCTGCGGCGCAGCGCCGCCGGGCCCGGGCGGCACGGCGATCTCGATGCGGAGCTGCGCGGCGCCGGTCGCGCTGGAGACGATCTCGTCCACCGCGTCGGGTGGCCCGGCCAGCGGTGGCATCGCGAGCGCGGATCGCGGTGCCGCGAACCCGACGGCGACCCAGATCGAGAGCGCGGCAAAGGAGAATCCACGAGACGTGTGAGACCGGTCCACCCTCGTCCCCCCCGCGGCGGCCGACCCGGCCTCCGCCGACCGATCCCCACGACTCCGGGGTGCCACGCCCGGCGCGCTGCGCCAAGGGGCAGCACGGGTCGGAAGACGATGGAGAGCTCATCCCTCGCGCGAGAAACGTCTGAGCGCGATCGAAGCCGGCAGGCTCGCCTGGCTCGCCGGCACTGCCTTAGATTTCAGCAGCGGCTGAACCGAACGTGGGCAGAGATCGATACACCTGGGCTTGCGCGGCCACACGAGCCTCTTTCCTTGGCACACGGGTTGCTAAATCGGCTCGCCAAATGATTCCGGTGCACCAACTGCACCGGATGGCGCACGACGCTCGCGACCGGATCGCCCGCCCGACGAGCCCCCCGTGCCCTGAACAGGAGAGGAGAAGATCGTGACGTCCAGAATCGATCTGCGGCGATGGTTCGCCGCGCTGAGCTCGCTGCCGGCCCTGGCGGCGGGCGCCGTGATCCCGCTGCTCTGGGCGGGTGCCGCGTTCGCAGAAGAAGCCGCGGCCGCCACTCCGACCCCGATCGACACCGGCGACACCGCATGGGTGATCGCCGCTTCCGCACTCGTGCTGATGATGACCCTGCCCGGGCTCGCGCTGTTCTACGGCGGGCTCGTTCGCTCGAAGAACGTGCTCAACATCTTCATGCAGTGCTTCCTGACCGCCGGCATGGTCGGCGTGATCTGGGTGCTCGTCGGCTACAGCCTGGCGTTCGCGGACGGGAGCGGGTCCTCGGCGTCGTTCATCGGCGACCTCTCGAAGATCGGTCTCGTCAGCGTCACGCCCGACTCGACCTGGGCGAACCTCGCGACGCCGCCGCGCCAGATCCCCGAGCTGATCTTCGCGATGTTCCAGGCGATGTTCGCGATCATCACGCCCGCGCTGATCCTCGGCGCCGTCGCGGAGCGGATGAAGTTCAGCGCGTACGTCGCGTTCATCTCGATCTGGCTGCTGCTGGTCTACTGCCCGATCGCCCACATGGTCTGGTCCGCGAAGGGCTGGATCTTCTCGGCGGGCGCGATCGACTTCGCCGGCGGTCTCGTCGTGCACATGTCGAGCGGGTTCTCGGCGCTCGTGCTCGCGCTCTGGCTCGGCAAGCGGCGCGGCTTCGGCAAGGAGCCGATGGCGCCGCACAGCCTGCCGCTGTGTCTGATCGGCGCGGGCCTGCTGTGGACGGGCTGGTTCGGCTTCAACGCCGGCAGCGCGCTCAGCGCGAGCGGGCTCGCGGCGCTCGCGTTCACGAACACCAACACGGCGACCTGCATGGCGGTGGTGACGTGGGCACTCATCGAGTGGCTGCACCGCGGCAAGCCGACCGCACTCGGCGGCGCGACGGCCGCCGTCGCGGGGCTCGTCGCGATCACGCCGGCATGCGGCAACGTCTCGCCGCTCGGCTCGCTGCTGGTCGGCGGCGGCGTGTCGATCGTGTGCTATGCCGCCGTCACGTTCCTGAAGCCCGCGTTCGGCTACGACGACTCGCTCGACACCTTCGGCGTGCACGGGGTCGGCGGCGCGTGGGGCGCGCTCGCGTCGGGCCTGTTCGCCACGACGCTCGGCACGGGCATCGCAAGCAACGCCGCGCAGGTCATCGTGCAGCTCAAGGGCATCGTGTTCGTCGCCATCTACGCACCGGTCATGACCGCCGTGATCCTCGCCGGGATGCGGCTCGTGTTCGGATCGATGCGCGTCGCCGACGAAGCGGAGTTCGAGGGGCTCGACCTCTCCGAGCACAGCGAATCCGCCTACACCACGGGCGCCGGCACGCTCGTGACTCCCGCCTCGGCGGCGGGCTCCGAAGGGCTGACCTCGGGCGCCCTGGCGCACTCGACGCTCAAGTAGTCGCAAGAGTCCAGACGACCGGCCGTCACCGCGCTGCGGTGGCGGCCGGCTTCGTTAGGCGTTATGCGAGCCGCCTCGCGATCGTCCCCGGCTGCACCTCGTGATGTCAACCGCTGTGCAGGCGCCTCGTGAGCAGCTCGCGATCATTGCCCTCGAAGCCGAGCGATCGGTATAGCCGTCGGGCGGGATCGATCGCGCGCTCGACCTCGAGGTGCACCGCCCGCACTCCCATTTGCGAGGCCGCCTCGAGCGCGAGCGAGAGCGCAGCGCGGCCGAACCCGCGACCCCGGAACGCGGGCCGCACGAACAGCTCGTCGACGAAGGCGTCTCTGCCGCCGTACTCGAGGCTGAAGCCGAGCGTGAGGATGACGTAACCAGCTGCGTTCCCGCCGACCTCGAGCAGCCATGCGACACCCAGCGCGGGGGAGGCGAGCAGCTGATCCAGCGCGCGGCGCGCCGCGATCTCCTGGAACGGATACACCTGCGTCGCCGTGAACTCGCGCGTGAGTTCGAGCAGCCGATCGGAGTCGTTCGGAGTCGCGATGCGGAGCTCGGATTGCACCGCACTTCGATGCCCGCCGAGCCGATGCGATTCGGAACATCGCGGGCTAGATCCGAAGCTCGATGAGCCTGTGCCGAAGGCCATGGCTGCTAACCGTGAGGCGCGCCAGGGACACGGGCAGCGTGAAACGCCGCGGGCCAGCGCTGCCCGGATTGAGATACAGGACACCCTTGCGGATCGAGCCGGATGGGCGGTGGGAGTGCCCCGAAATCACGGCGGCGAACTCGGCCACGGCGGGATCGAAGTCGAGCTCGGCCGCATCGTGGATGAGATAGAGACGCACGGCATCGACCTCGACCACCTCCGTCTCGGGCAGCGCGTCCGCCCAGTGCCCCTTGTCGTTGTTGCCGCGGATCGCCACCACGGGTGCGATGCCCCGGAGTGACTCGAGAACCTCGGGCTTGCCCACGTCGCCGGCGTGGAGGATCAGGTTGGAGCCGCGCAGTGCGCGGACGGCCTCGGGGCGAAGCAGCCCGTGGGTGTCGGAGATGACTCCGATCCGGGTGGCTCTCATCGTTCGTGGCGCTCGTCAGCCGCACCGCGCGGTCAGAAGTCGATCCGGACCTGGACGTCCTGCAGACGGGTCGTCGCGCGCGCGCGCACCTCGACGGGGTGTTCGCCCAGCTGGAGTCCTCGCACGCGTGCGCCGACCCCCGGGTGGCCCTTCACGATCGGCCCCCACATCTTGAACCGCACGTTCATGTCCTGCCATTCCACGTTGGTGCGATAGGAGATTCCGTCGTTCAGGTCGAGATCGAGGTGCTCGCCGAGCCAACCCGACCTCGCGCCGGGCGCCGGCCCGGGCGGCTTGCCCGGCTCGCGCGCCGAACCGGGCTCCGGCTCGGGACCGGTGAAATCGAGCCGACTGGCCCGCGGCGCGTTCTCACCGACCAGCGGCTCCTTCTGCTCGATCACGCCGCGCCGAAGGTCGAGGAACAGATCGTTCCTGCCGAGCAGGGCGCGCGAATCCAGACGGACCGGTATCCGCACTTCCCCGGAGCTCGGCGCATCGAGCCCGGGCGCGGCTCGGCCCTGCGAATTCGCAATGGGCGCGTGGGCGACCGGCCTCGGAGTGCTCGCGGCCTGCGGAGCGGGACGGCTCGGCGCCGAGCTCGGCGTCGACCGCTCGTTGGCCGGCATGACCAATTCGAGCGTCGACGTCGACCGGCCGAGTCCTTCCTTTGCCTTCCCTTCCTGTCCCTGCAGGAGATCGTCGCCGGCACGCACGGCTTCCGCCTCGAACACGAGCGCTGCGAGCAGCGCGCCGCACATCGGCCATTGCGAGTGGCGGAGCCACATCGCCTGAACCTCTTCCGGCGGCCCTCCTTGCTCTGGCGCGGTGCCCATTTCGCACTGCAAGAGCGCTGCCAATCCCGAACCGGGCGAGCGGACTTCCGGTGTCCGCTCACGCTCCTGGAAGCGAGATTCTGCGCACTCGTCGGCAATTCGCAGGAACTTCGTACGTGGCAAGTCCACAATTTGCGCCTCGCGCACTCTGCGTTGCCGAACTCCACCGGCTTCGGCGACACGCCGGCCGATCAGCTGGAGAACCCTGTTAGGCGGGTCCGGACATCCCCGATCCGCAATCGCCTCGCGCGCCGGCTACGCGACGACGTTTCGCTGGAGGGCTCACAGCGGACCTAGAGCGCGCTGATCGTGACGTAATAGCCGTCCAAATCTCGCACAGAGAACTCTCTCGTTCCCGTGTTCGTGTTTGTGTGGGGCTCTTCCTCGAGCCGCTCGACGAGACCGCGCGCCCTCTGTAGTGCGTTATCGAAATCATCCACGCGGATGAACAACAGGAGTCCGTTACCAGGCTCACCAGCGGCCGGGCTCATCAAGGAGGGATGATCCTCGGTGCCCCACTCGTGAACGCACAGCAAGACGCTGCCATCCGAGTCGACGAGTTGACCGAAGTCGGGATGATCTGGAGATGTCGGCTGCTGGCCGAAGAGCGACTGATACCACTCGAAGCTTCGCGGCACATCTCGAACGCCGATGATCGTCCACGTGCGCTTCATGAGGCCCTTGGTGCGGCCCAGCTCTCGATGGAATTGTGAAGCATTCGAATCCGGTTCGATCAGCCCGCGGGGGCCAGTTCAGATTGCACGCCCGGCGCAAGGGCCAGGACGAAAAGCAGCGCGAGGCCGGCGACCGCACCGACCTGCAGCGGAATGCGCTCCGCGATCGCGCTCGAGGCGCCGCCCAGAACGAACACGGCCAGGAGCGTGCCCAACCACATCCACCGCTGCGCCGCGGTCGCAGGCGGCGCGCTCGGCATCTCGCGCGCGGCCAGATACAGCGGAATCACGAGGATTGTCAGGTCGTAGGTGTAGAGGTGGGGACTCGCGAGCGCCGTCGCGACCACCATCGCCGCAAACTGGATCGGAAAGCGCGCGTGTGCAGAATCGAGCGGACCCCGGAGCCCGCGCGCGAGCAGCGCCAGCGTCGCGGCCACGAGTGCGAGGGCGAGTGCGAGCACGGCCGGCCCCGACCACGCGCCGAGCAGGAGCCGCGCGAAGCCGATCCAGCTGTGCGAACGGGCGATCAGCTCGGGCTGGGGCGCCGGGTGCAGCGCCTCGGCGATCCACGCGAGTGTCGGACGCCACCCCACCCAGAGAGACTGCGCCGCGAGCACCGCGCCGGTCGCGGCCATCCCAGCGAGGAATCGCCACTGGCGCTTCGCGAGCATCGCGAGCGCGATCACGGGCACGAGCTGCGGCTTGAACGCGGCGCATCCGAACAGCGCGCCCGCGAGCGCGGGGCGCTGCCGCACCAGCAGCCGATACGCGCCCGCGAAGATCGCGAGCAGGAAGGTGCCCTTCTGACCGGAGAGGAACGTCTCCATCACGGGCGCATAGCAGAGACTCGCCGCCACCCATGCGCCGAGCTGCGCGCGCGCAGATCGGTCGCGATCCGCCAACAGCCCCACGCCCGCCACGAGGGCCGCCACCGAGAGCGCGGTCCAGAGCCGCGCGGCAGTGTGGTAGTCGAGGCGCGAGAGCGGCGCGACCCAGAGGTAGTAGAACGGCGGGTAGATCGGCGGGAACGATGTGTCGGACGGCCACGCGAAGCCGACCACCGCGGGATCGTGCTGGAGCTGCGCGAAATAGTCGGGGTCGTAGAGCCGCGCGCGGTCTCCGGCGAGCGCGATCCGGCCCCCCGTGTACTCCTGAAGGAAGTCGCCCGCATAGGGGCCCACCCGCGGCGCGTCCGTCCACTTGAAGTTGGGCGACACCGCGAACGCCACCGCGAGGATCACCGCGGCCGCGGCCCAGCCCACCGCTCCCGAGCGGAGGGCGCTAGGGGAGCGACCCAAGGCTCGACCTCGCATCCGTCTCAGAGCGGAGGCCATTTATTCGACTTCGCTCGCCTCCGGCTCGCTGCGCGCCGGCTTGCAGCTAGTTTGCAGCGGCGGTTTCGCTGCGGTTTGCACGCGGCGCCGCGGGGGCGTCGGACTTCCCGTCTTCCTTCTTCTCGCGCCGCGCGGAGGCCTGCGCGTTCGCCGCGCTCGAGAGCGCGACGCCGGCATCCTCCGCCACCCGCTCGATCGCGCGCCTCATCAGCTCCGTGAAGCGATCGAGATCGGGCACGATATCGGGGTCGGCGTTGAAACCGAAGTGCATCGTCCCGGCATAGCTCGTCACCGCGATGCCGAGGCCCATGCCGTCCATCAGCGGCACCATGGGGTAGATCTCGCGCACGCGCGCGCCGTGGAAGTAGAGTGGGATCTGCGGGCCGGGCACGTTCGTGACGATCGTGTTGATCGGGCCCGACATGGCGCGCGCGCCGAGCGAGAGCAGCACCGACGGTGTCCATTCCGCCACCTGCATCATCATC
The DNA here is from genome assembly GCA_035258825.1 of Myxococcota bacterium. Taxonomy (GTDB): domain Bacteria; phylum Myxococcota_A; class UBA9160; order UBA9160; family SMWR01; genus JAHEJV01. The sequence continues at coordinate 15,964 of DATFWW010000045.1, read as the reverse complement.
TCGACGCCGAGCGCCTGGCGCGACTCCTTCAGCTCGCGCGTCTGCGCGTGGATCGCGTCGAGCTGCTCGCGCGGCGACGCCTTCCCGATCGGCAGCGGAATGATCCACGACGAGACGCGGTTGCCGAGCTTCCCGCGCTCCTCCTCCGTGCGCACCGACACCGGCGACGAGACGCGGAAGTCGATCAGTGCGGGTTCCACGTTGCGGGCGATCAGATAGGCGCGGATCGCGCCCGTGACGATCGTGAGTACGACGTCGTTGATCGTGCAGCCCCACGCCCTTCGGATCGCCTTCAAGTCGTCGACCTGGCACGAGAGCCAGTCGAAGCGCCGGTGCGGACCCAGCCGGCCGTTGATCGGCGTCTCGTCGGCCGAGGTCCCCATCCCGAGCGTGTTGATCAGCGCCTTCGCGCGCGTGCGCAGCTCTTCGCCGAGGTCCTCCGCGTCGGCGGTGAATTGCCGGAAGTCGCGCACGATCTGGAACGGGATCCCGATCTGCCGCGCGAGCTCGTCGCGCCACAGCTCGAAGCGCGACGGCGAAGTGCGCGGGTAGAACGCGGGGGGCTTGGCGATCTCGGGCACCTCGGGCGTCGGCGACATCTGGATGTAGGCGAGGTCCACGCCGGAGGCGCCGTCGATCATGCAGTGGTGGATCTTCGTGATCATTGCGAAGCGGTCGCCCTCGAGGCCCTCGACGATCCAGTTCTCCCAGAGCGGCCGCTTGCGGTCGAGCCGCTGCGCCATGATCCGCGCGGAGAGCTTCTTGAGCTGCTCGCTGCTGCCGGGTTTCGGAAGCGCGGTGTGCCGGATGTGATAGTCGATGTCGAAGTGGGGATCGTCGACCCACACCGCATGGTCGAAGAACGGGATCGAGTGCAGGCGCTGCCGGTAGCGCGGCACGAGGTGCAGGTACGCCTCGGTGGCGCGCTTGAAGGTGTCGATGTCGATGCCGCCGTCGCGCTTCTTGAGCGGACCCGCGTCGCAGATCAATGCGGAGGCGACGTGCATGAGCACGTTGCCCTGCTCCCAGAGCAGGAAGCTGTTGTCCTGGGCGGTAAGGCGGTCGTAGGCGTACTTCGGCATCGCGGGCTCTCGGGGCGGCCGGGTGCGGCCGGTTGGAGGAGACGGGGGTTCGGGCGGAGTGATAGATCTGCACGCCGGGGGGTGCAACGCGCAGCGCGTCGCGCCACTCTTCCCACCTCGTTCGGAGGGCTAATCGCTGCTGGGCCTGCTCGATCGGGTGAATCGCGACGCGCGGCTGGTCTCGGCGCTGTACCGCACCTACCGGAAGGTGGGCCTGCCGCGGCCCGACTCCCCGGTCACGTTCGCCGACCGCTTCGAGGCACAGGTCGAGGAGGGCCCGGAGCGCGTCGCGCTGGTCCAGGACGAGCGCTCGCTGCGCTACCACCAGGTCGACGCGGCGGCCAACCGGTTCGCGCACTGGGCGCAGTCGATCGGCGTGGTGCGCGGCGACGTCGTGGCGCTGTTGATCGGCAACCGGCCCGAGCTCGCGGTGGCGCAGATCGGGCTCGCGAAGCTCGGCGCGGTGGCCGCGCTGATCAACCACAACCTGCGCGCCCACGCACTCGCCCACTGCGTCGCGGTGGCCGAGCCGGTGTGCGCGGTCCTGCACAGCGAGTTCGAGGAGGAGTGGCAGAGCGCGCTGCCCCACTTCGAGAAGGTCCCGCCCGTCTACGCGCTCGGCGGCCGCGTCGCGGGCGCGGAACCACTCGACGAGACGCTCGCGCACGCTTCGCCCGTCGCACTCGACCCCGGGCTGCGCGCAGGGCTCACCGCGGGTGATCCATATCTCTACATCTACACGAGCGGCACCACGGGGCTGCCGAAGGCCGCGCGGATCAGCCATGTGCGCGGCCTGCAGCTCGCGGGCGGCGCGATCGCCTCGCTCTCGCTCGCGCCCGGCGACCGCATGTACATCCCGCTTCCGCTCTATCACTCCGCGGGCGGCGGCATGGCGCTCGGCGGGTCGCTGCTCTCCGGCGCGGCCGCGGTGATCGCACCGAAGTTCTCCGCGTCGCACTTCTGGAGCGACTGCGTGCGCCACGGCGCCACCACCTTCCAGTACATCGGCGAGCTCTGCCGCTATCTGCTCAACACGCCCGAGCATCCCGACGAGCGCCGTCACACCGTGCGCGGCTGCGTCGGCAACGGCCTGCGCCCCGAGGTGTGGCGCCCGTTCCAGGAGCGCTTCCGGATCCCGCAGATCGTCGAGTTCTACGGCGCCACCGAGGGCAACGTCGCGATCATCAACTACGAGGGGAAGGTCGGCTCGGTCGGACGCCTGCCCGCGCTGCTGCGCCGCGCGATGGGAACCCATCTGATCCGCTACGACGTCGAGGCCGACGCGCACGTGCGCGGGCGCGACGGATTCTGCATCCCGTGCCGGCCCGGCGAAGTCGGCGAGGCGATCGGGCGCATCAACTCGGTGACGCGCTTCGAGGGTTACACGAGCGAATCGGCCACCGAGAAGAAGATCCTGCGCGACGTGTTCGAGAAGGGCGACGCCTACTTCCGCACCGGCGACCTGCTGCGCATGGACGCCGAGGGCTACTTCTACTTCGTCGACCGAATTGGCGACACGTTCCGGTGGAAGGGAGAGAACGTCGCGACGAGCGAGGTGGCCGAGGTGCTCTCGCTGGCTCCGGGCGTGCGCGAGGCGAACGTGTACGGCGTGTCGGTACCCGGACAGGAGGGCCGCGCGGGCATGGCGGCGCTCGTGGTGGACGAGAAGTTCGACCCGGCCGCGCTCTACGCGCGCGTCGCGAACGAGCTGCCGAGCTATGCGCGGCCCGTGTTCGTGCGGATCGGATCCGAGATGGAGGTCACCGGTACGCTCAAGCACCGCAAGGTCGAGCTCGTGAAGCAGGGATTCGACCCCGCCGTGGTGCCGGACCCGGTGCTGTTCGCCGAAGCCCAGGCGCAGAGCTACGTGCCGCTCGCGCCGGCGCTCTACGAGCGGATCCTCGCGGGCGAGGTGCGGCTGTAAGGTGGGCAGAGGCCGCGTGATTCCAGATTGCCGGGGACACCAGGTGTAGACTGGAGTGGGTGCGGGAACGAGCCGATGAGTGATGCCGTGAGTGCAACAGGGCGCGCGGAGCGGGTGATCGAGCTGTATCGGGCCTGGCGCAGCCAGCCGGACGCGGTCGACGCCTCCTGGCGCGACTTCTTCGGCGCACTCGACGACGGCGCGCGCACCCACCTCGAGCGCCTCGCGGGTGGTGCGTCGCCGGCGGCGCGGGCCCCCGCCGCGGCCTCGGCGAGCGCCACGGACGTGCGCCGCGCCGGGCTCGACTCGATCCGGGCGATGGCGCTGATCGACGCCTACCGCACGCGCGGACACCTCGCGGCGCGGCTCGACCCGCTCGGCCTGAAGCCGATCGCGAGCAACCCCGAGCTCGAGCCGAGCACCTATGGCTTCGCAGAAGCCGACCTCGACCGCCCGATCTTCCTCGGCGGCGAGCTCGGGTTCGAGGAGGCTTCGCTGCGCGAGATCGTCGCGTCGCTGCGCCGCGTCTACTGCGGGATCGTCGGCATCGAGTACATGCACATCCAGGATCCCGCGCAGCGCAAGTGGATCCAGGAGCGCGTCGAGGGCATCCAGCACCAGGTGGTGCTCAAGCGCGAGGGCAAGATCGAGATCCTCGATCACCTGACCGCGGCCGAGACCTTCGAGCGCTTCATCCACCGCAAGTGGGTGGGCACCAAGCGCTTCGGCCTCGACGGTGCCGATTCCGCGATCCCGGCGCTCGAGCAGATCGTGCGCCGCGCGGCGGAGCTCGGGGTGGAGGAGATCGCGATCGGCATGCCGCACCGCGGGCGCCTGAACGTGCTCGCGAACGTGATGCTCAAGCCCTACCGCACGATCTTCGCGGAGTTTTCCGGCAGCACAGCCGCCTACGACGACTACGGCTCCGGCGACGTGAAGTACCACATGGGCACGTCGACCGACCGCGTCGTGCGCGACCGCAAGGTCCACCTCTCGCTCACCGCCAATCCCTCGCACCTCGAGGCCGTGGATCCCGTGGTGCTCGGGAAGGTGCGCGCGAAGCAGGACCTGCGCGACGACAAGACGCGCCGCAGCGTGATGGGGCTCCTGCTGCACGGCGACGCCGCGTTCGCGGGGCAGGGCCTCGTGGCCGAGACGCTGATGCTCTCCGAGCTCGCCGGTTACGACACGGGCGGCACGTTCCACCTGATCATCAACAACCAGATCGGCTTCACCACCGATCCCACGAGCGCGCGCTCCGGGCCCTACTGCTCCGACGTGGGCCAGATGGTCCAGCTGCCGATCGTGCACGTGAACGGCGACTACCCCGAAGCCGTGGTCGCGGTGGTGGGCTTCGCCACCGAGTTCCTGCTCCGCTTCGGCAAGGACGTGATCGTCGACCTGTTCTGCTACCGGCGCTACGGCCACAACGAAGCCGACGAGCCGATGTTCACGCAGCCGCTCATGTACCGGCGGATCGCCGAGCACCAGACCGTGCGCGAGGGCTACGCTCGCCACCTGCGCGAAGAGGGGACGATCGCGGCCGGCGAGGCCGATGCGCTCGTGGAGAACTGGCAGAAGCGGCTCGAGAAGGAGTTCGAGCTCTCGAAGCAGCAGTCGGCCAACCGCGCGGACTGGCTCGAGGGCACGTGGTCGGGCCTCGAGCCCGTGAAGGGGTACGACGCGCGGCGCGGCAAGACCGCGGTCGATCTCGACACGCTGCGCGAGGTGGGCCGCGCCATCACGCGGATCCCCGAGAACTTCGCGGCGCACCGCAAGCTGCAGAAGCTGTTCGAGGCGAAGGCGCAGGCGATCGAGAGCGGCGAGGGGATCGACTGGGCCACCGCGGAGGCGCTCGCGTTCGGGACGCTCCTGATCGAGGGGCAGCCCGTGCGGCTCTCGGGTCAGGACTCCGAGCGCGGCACGTTCTCGCAGCGCCACGCGGCGATCTTCGACCAGAACGACGGCCGCCGTTATGTGCCGCTCGATCACATCCGCGAGCACCAGGAGCGGCTCGAGGTGCTGAACAGCCCGCTCGCGGAGCTGTCCGTGCTCGGCTTCGAGTACGGCTATTCGCTGGCAGATCCGCGCACGCTCGTGCTCTGGGAGGCGCAGTTCGGCGACTTCGCGAACGGCGCGCAGGTGGTGATCGACCAGTTCCTCGTCGCCGCCGAGTACAAGTGGCTGCGCATGTCCGGGATCGTGCTGCTCCTGCCACACGGCTACGAGGGCCAGGGTCCCGAGCACTCCTCCGCGCGTCTCGAGCGTTTCCTGCAGATGTGCGCGCAGGACAACATCCAGGTGGTGAACGTCACCACGCCCGCGAACTACTTCCACGTGCTGCGGCGCCAGATGCACCGCAGCTTCCGCAAGCCGCTCGTCGTGATGACACCGAAATCGCTGCTGCGGCACAAGCGCTGTGTGTCGCGCCTGGCCGACCTCGGGCCCGGCACCGGCTTCCACCGCGTGATGTACGACGACGTGTTGCCGAGCGAGCCCGAGGAGTCGCGCCAGCTCGTGCTGTGCAGCGGCAAGGTGTACTACGACCTGCTCGCCGAGCGCGAGGCGCGCGGCGCGAACGACGTGCACCTGCTGCGCTGCGAGCAGCTATACCCGTTCCCTGCCGACGCGCTCGCGGAACTGCTCGAGCCGTACCGCCACTGCCACCTGGTCTGGTGCCAGGAGGAGCCGCGCAACATGGGCGCGTGGGAGTACATCGAGGACCTGATCCGCGAGGTGGCGGTCGAGGCCGGCTGCAAGCACCCCGAGCCGCGTTATGCCGGTCGCCCGACATCCGCGGCCACCGCCACCGGCCTGCTCGATCGCCATGAGTCCGAGCGCGCCGAGCTGCTCGACGACGCGCTGACCGTGGGGAAGCAGGGCATGGCCCGCCTTGCCTACCGCCGCGCGAAGGCCGCGAAGGCGACCAAGTCCGCGAAGGCTGCGCATTAGTCGCCCGGAGGGTCCGTGACCACCGACATCGTCGTTCCGGTGCTGGGGGAATCCGTCACCGAGGCGACGATCGCCAAGTGGCTGAAGAAGACGGGCGACGTCGTGGCGGTGGACGAGCCGATCGTGGAGCTCGAGACCGAGAAGGCCACGGTGGAACTCGGAGCGCCCAACGCGGGCGTCCTCGCGGAGATCCTCGCACCCGAGGGCGCGGACGTCGCGGTCGGCGCGGTGATCGGGCGGATCGCGCCTGCGGAGGGTGCGCGCGAAGCACCGCGCGCGCCGCAGGTGAGCGAGGAAGCGGCCGCGCCGGAGCCAGCCCGGGCACCCGCCACCGCGCCCGCGCGCGCCGCGGCCGAACCCGACCCCCGCAGCGCGCGGCGCAGCGCCCCGGGCAACCGCATCTCCGCCGACGACCTGCGCGGCTTCCTCGGCGAGACGGGCGGCGACGCATCGCGCTCCGGCCCCGCCGCGCGCAAGCTGCTCGCCGAGCACGGGCTCGAGGCCAGCGCCGTCCCCGCAACGGGCCCGGGCGGCCGCGTCACGAAGGGCGACGTGCTCGCGCACGTGGCCGCGGGCGCGACGGCCGCGGCACCCGCCGCGGTGGCGTCTCCCGCATCGCCCGCGCCGCGCGAGCAGCGCGTGAGGATGACGCGCCTGCGCCGCACGATCGCGGCGCGCCTCGTGGAGGCGCAGTCGACCGCGGCGATCCTCACCACGTTCAACGAGATCGACATGGGCGCGGTGATGGACGCCCGCGCCCGGCACAAGGACGCGTTCGAGAAGAAGCACGGCGTCCGGCTCGGATTCACCTCGTTCTTCGCCAAGGCCGTCGTCGCGGCGCTGCGCGAGGTGCCCGAGGTGAACGCCGAGATCGACGGCGACGAGATCGTGTTCAAGAACTACTACGACCTCGGCATGGCCGTCTCCGCGCCCTCCGGGCTCGTGGTGCCCGTGGTCCGCGAGTGCGACCGCAAGAGCTTCGCGGAGATCGAAGCGGCGCTCGCGGAGCTCGCCGCGCGCGCGCGCGACGGAAAGCTCTCGCCCGAGGAGATGCGCGGCGGGACGTTCACGATCAGCAACGGCGGCGTGTTCGGCTCGCTCTTGTCCACGCCGATCCTGAACCGCCCGCAGTCCGGCATCCTCGGCCTGCACAAGATCGAGGAGCGCCCGATCGCGAGGGGTGGACAGGTGGTGATCCGGCCGATGATGTATGTGGCGCTGTCCTACGACCATCGACTAGTCGATGGCCGCGAGGCGGTCACGTTCCTCGTGCGCGTGAAGGAGGCGATCGAGGATCCCGAGCGCCTCCTGCTGGACGTCTGACGCAAGCCGGGTCCGAAGGGCCCGGCACGCGGCGAGGCGAAGCCGAGCGAAGATCGAGCAGGTGGATATTCGAGGTGAGCTTTGAGTGATCGCTTCGACCTCGTGGTGATCGGCGGCGGGCCGGGCGGCTACGTGGCGGCGATCCGCGCCGCGCAGCTCGGCTTCCGGACCGCGTGCGTCGACAAGCGCGGGCTGTTCGGCGGCACCTGCCTCCACGTGGGGTGCATCCCGTCGAAGGCGCTGCTGCACAGCTCCGAACGCTATGCGGCGGCGCAGCACGATCTGGCCGACCACGGGATCCGCGTCGCGGGCGTCTCGCTCGATCTCGAGCGCATGATGGCGCGCAAGCGCGAGAAGGTGGCCGAGCTCGCGCGCGGCACGGCGTTCCTGCTCGAGAAGAACGATGTCGCGATGATCGCGGGGGCGGCGCGGATCGCCGCGCCGGGGCGCATCGAGGTGGAGCAGGCGGACGGCACGTCCCGCACGCTCGAGGCCGAGCGGATCCTGATCGCGACGGGCTCGGAGTCGACGACGCTGGCGGGTGCACCGATCGACGAGAAGCGGATCGTCTCGTCGACGGGCGCGCTCGAGCTCGACCGCGTGCCCGAGCGCCTGCTCGTGGTGGGCGCGGGCGCGATCGGACTCGAGCTCGGATCGGTGTGGTCGCGGCTCGGCGCGCAGGTGACCGTGGTGGAGTTCCTCGAGCGGATCCTGCCCGGCATGGACGGCGAGATCGCCAAGCAGGCGCAGCGCGTGCTCGCGCGCCAGGGGCTCGCGTTCTCGCTCGGCCGCGAGGTGCGGCAGGCGCAGGTTTCGGACGGCGGCGTGCGCGTGACGGTCGCCTCGCGCGCCGACGGTGCCGAGCAGATGCTCTCCGCCGACATCGCGCTGGTGTCGATCGGACGCCGGCCGTACGTGGAGGGCCTCGGGCTCGAGGCGCTCGGTGTGGAGCGCGACGCGCGCGGCTTCGTCGCCGTGAGCGAGCGCTTCGAGACGTCGGTGCCGGGCATCTACGCGATCGGCGACTGCGTCCCGGGGCCGATGCTCGCGCACAAGGCCCACGAGGACGGGGTCGCGTGCGTCGAGCAGATCGCCGGCCAGCACGGCCACGTCGACTACCTGCGCGTACCCTCGGTGGTGTACACGTGGCCCGAGATCGCCGGCGTCGGCGAGACCGAGGAGGCGCTGCGCGAGCGCGGCGTCGAATACCGCGTCGGCAAGTTCCCGTTCGCCGCCAACGCGCGCGCGAAGATCACGGGCGACACACAGGGCCTCGTGAAGATCCTCGCCGACGCCGCGACCGATCGCGTGCTCGGCGTGCACATCCTCGGGCCGATGGCGGGCGATCTGATCGCCGAGGCGGTCGGCGCGCTCGAGTTCGGCGCTTCCGCGGAGGACATCGCGCGCACGTGCCACGCGCACCCGGCGATGGGCGAGACGCTCCAGGAAGCCGCTCTCGCGGTACAGGGCCGCGCGATCCACATTTGAATGGATGACAGCCCGTGTGCGAAGGACGAGTGAGCCTGGCCGCCGAGCCATCGGCCGAAGGGAACCACCGGCCGCCCGCGGCCCGGCAAACGCTTGTCGGCGTTGCGGTGCGAGGTTTGCGATTGCTCTCGCTTCGCTCGCGAATCCGCCGTACAAGAAGGCGTGGAGACCTGGTTCGGCGATGTCTGGCTGGTCCGGCTGCTGGTCCAGCGCGGCCTCGCGGCGATCTACCTGATCGCCTTCCTCTGCGCGTTCGAGCAGTTCCCGGCGCTGCTCGGCGAACGCGGGCTGTTGCCGGTGCCGAGCTACCTCGCCCGCGTCGGGTTTCGCGATGCGCCGAGCCTGTTCCACCTCCACTACTCCGATCGCTTCCTGCGCGGGGTGGCCGCGCTGGGCATCGCGCTGGCGCTCGTCGCGCTGTTCGGTCTCTCCGAAGCCGGTCCGCTGTGGCGCTCGATCGCGGTCTGGCTGCTGCTCTGGGTGCTCTATCTCTCGATCGTCAACGTCGGCCAGACGTTCTACGGCTTCGGGTGGGAATCGATGCTGCTCGAAGCCGGATTCTTCGCGGTGTTCCTGGGGCCGTGCGGGTCGTCACCCTCGCTGATTCCGGTCCTCGCGCTGCGCTGGATGCTGTTCCGCGTCGAGCTCGGCGCGGGACTGATCAAGCTCCGCCACGACCGGTGCTGGCGCGATCTCACCTGCCTCTACTACCACCACGAGACTCAGCCGATGCCGAATCCGCTGAGCGCGGACTTCCACCGGCTTCCCCGGCTCGTCCAACACGCGAGCGTCGCGTTCAGCCACGTCGTGCAGATCGCCGTGCCGTTCGGGCTGTTCGCGCCGCAGCCGATCGCGGCGGCGTCGGGGTGTCTGATCATCGTCCACCAGCTCGCGTTGATCGCGAGCGGCAACTACTCGTGGCTCAACTGGCTCACCGCCATCCTCGGATTCACGGCATTCTCGGACTCGACATTGCGCGCGATCACGACGGCGATCGCTTCTCCGTCGCTCGCGCCGCGGCCGCCGATCTTCGACGCCGTGCTCTACGTCCTCGCCTCGGCCACGGCGCTGCTCAGCATCCAGCCCGCGCTGAATCTGTGCTCGAAGCGCCAGAAGATGAACTACAGCTACAACCCGCTTCACCTGGTCGGCAGCTACGGTGCGTTCGGCAGCGTGACCCGCCGCCGCTACGAGATCGTCGTCGAAGGCACGGAAGCGGAAGTGCTCTCCGCGACGACAGAGTGGCGCGAATACGAGTTCCGAGGCAAACCGGGCGACGTCCGCAGACGGCCGCGCCAGTGGGCGCCCTATCACCTGCGGCTCGATTGGCTGATGTGGTTCCTGCCGCTCTCGGTCGGTGTGATCGAGGATCGGCACCAGCTCTCGATTCTCGGCCACGAGCGCTGGTTCGTGCGATTCGCCGAGAAGCTGCTCGAGGCCGATCCCACGACGCTCGCGCTGCTGCGGTCCGATCCGTTCCACGGCCGACGACCGCGCTTCGTCCGCGCGGGGTTCTATCGCTACCGCTTCACGGAGCGCAGCCGGCGCAGGGTCACCGGCTTCTGGTGGGAACGCACGTACGTCGGCGATTATCTGCAGCCGCGCGCGCTCTCAGAGTGAGTCGATCGCCGCCAGCAGCTCCTCGATCGGAGCGCGCATGCGGTAGGTGTCGGGCCGATAGATCCAGCGGATCACGCCCGCTTCGTCGAGCAGGTAGTTGGTGGCCAGGAAGAGGTCCCGACTCGGATTGACCTTCGCGACCTCGCCGGCGATCAGGTCGGGCGGCATGCCGCCGTCGTGTCGGATCCGCAGCGGGTCCATCAGCGAGCCCTCCACGTCGCTGAGGATCCGGATCGGCAGATCGAGCCGTCTTCGCAGCTTCTCCGAGATCTCCGGCGGGTCGACGCTCACCGCCGCGACCTCCACGCCGCGATCGAGGATCTCCCGATACCGTTTGCGGAGCTCGCCGAGCTCCGTCGTGCAGAAGGGTCACCAGCTTCCGCGGTAGAAGATCAGCAGCAGACGCTTCCCGCGCGCCGACATCGAGTCGTAGATCGCCCCGTCCGAACTCGGCAGCCGGAACGCCGGGAAGGGGTCGCCGACGCGCGGCCGGTCCTCGCGCGGGCCGTACATCGAGAGCGAGAAGAAGAACCAGAGCAGGCCGGCGAACAGCGCGGCGCTCGCCAACGCCGCGACCGCACTCGAGGTGGACGGCGCCGCGACCACTCCCAGGACCGAGACGGCGACGCCGAGCGCGGAGACCGCGAGGAACTCCCACGGCACGCGCCGGAACCGCCCGAGCCGGGTGGTGGTCGCGAAGTAGAGGGCGAAGCCCGCGATCACGAGGATCGGTCCCAGGAGCGCCATGATTGCAGACCATAGTATCGTGGCGAGCCTGCGGAGGTAGGGCGATGAAGGACTTCGGCGGAAAGATCGCCGTGATCACGGGCGGCGGCACGGGCATGGGCCGAGAGCTCGCGCGACAGCTGGCCACCGAGGGGTGTCACGTCGCGATGTGCGACGTCTCCGAGGAATCGATGGAGCAGACGAAGGCGATCTGCGAGCGCGCCGCCCCGCGCGGTACGCGGATCAGCACGGCGCTCGCCGACGTATCGGACGAGGCGCAGGTGCTCGCGTTCCGCGACGCCGTCGCGCGCGCGCACCACACCGACCACATCAACCTGCTGTTCAACAACGCGGGTATCGGCGCGGCCGGCAGCTTCCTGCGCGACGAGCGCGCCGACTGGGAGAAGACGTTCAACGTGTGCTGGTACGGCGTCTACTACTGCTCGCGCGCGTTCGTGCCGATGCTGATCAAGAGCTCCGAGGGCCACCTGATCAACACGAGCAGCGTGAATGGTTTCTGGGCGTCGCTCGGACCCACCACCGCGCACACCTCCTACAGCAGCGCAAAGTTCGCGGTGAAGGGCTTCACCGAGGCACTGATCAACGATTTCCGCGTGAACGCGCCACACGTGAAGGTGTCGGTCGTGATGCCGGGCCACATCGGCACCTCGATCATCATCAACTCGGCGCGGATCCTCGGCCGCGATCCGAAGGAGATGCCCGACGATCAGGTCGAGGAGGCGCGCGAGAGCATCCTCCGGCTCGGGTTCGACGTGGGCGGCGCGACCCGCGACGAGATCCGCCAGCTGCTCCAGCTGCGCGCAGAGATCTTCCGCGACGAGGCGCCGATGAGCGCCACAGAGGCGGCGAAGGTGATCCTCGACGGCGTGCGCGAGGAGCGCTGGCGGATCCTCGTGGGCGAGGACGCCCACGTGCTCGACCGCATGGTGCGCGAGACGCCCGAGGAGGCCTACGAGGCGGCGTTCATGGACCGCTTCGTCGCCGCCTCGGGCTGGAAGCTCACGCCCAACAATCAGGGCTGATTCACCGGACCCAGGTCAGATCTCCGTCCGGAGATCGTCCACCACCGCCTGCACGCCCTGCGTCGAGCGCGCGAGCGAGAGCGCCGCGATGTGCTCGTCGGGGTGCTCGACGCTCCCGGATAGCCGAACCACGCCGTTGGCGACCTCGACGCCGATGTTCTCGTGCCGAAGTGCGTCGCGCTCGTCGATCCTCTGCGCGACCGCCTTGCGGATCTCAGCGTCGCGTTTCCCGACCTCGCGCTCCGCATCCTTCGACACCACCTGGAGCTCGTTCTGCACCTGCGCGACGCCGCTGACCTTGCTGGCCTCCAGACCCGCTTCGCGCCTGCCGTCTTCGGTGCTGATGCTGCCGAACAGCGTCACGACTCCGTCGTGCGTGTCGACGTTCATCGACAGCGGCGCGATCCCAGGGTGGCGGATCAGGCGGAACTTCACCTTGGTGGTGATCCACGCGTCCCCGGGCTGACTGGCCATTGCCGGCGCGGCGAGCAGCGCGCTGGCCGCCGCCGCGATCCACCACTTCGAGTGCACGTGCCTCATACGTTCCTCCGTTCTTCGCACCGGGATCGCTTCTGCTTGGCCTTGAATTGCTTCCAGTTCCCTCGATGCGATCCCAATTCATGTCGTCCCTCCGACGCGAGAGATCTCCCGGCGCACCACGCGAACGGTGACCCCCCGCGAATAGAGCGAGGTGCAAGGCACGTGCCGCGCTCCGTGCGCGGGGGAGCGCCTACTGCCGTTCGCGCTTGCAATTATGTCCTCGCGATTGCAGGAGTTGTTCCCCCTGTCACCGCGGAGTCGCGCGGGGCCGCGCGCGTTGGCGCGATTCTTGCCAAGGATCGGATTCGAGATAGCCATCGGCATTTCACGCCGGCCGGGAGCGTTGCGGCGCAGCCGCGCCGGCGTCGGATTGCAATTTCTACAAACCAGGCGCCTACTATGGCGCGGGCGTTGAGAAAGAATGCTGGGATCGAGCGCCGCTGGGTCCGCGAAGTGGGTTCCCGTCCTCGTGACGGCGATCTCCGCCGCACTCATTCTCGCGGCGTGGAAGTGGCTCACGCCGAGCCCCGACTATCTGCTCGCGGTGGGAATCGTTCTCGCGGTCACGCTGGGGCTCCTCACCCAGCAGCTCTATGTCAGCTATCTGCGCGCGCGCGAGCTGGCGGCCGGCAACCGCACGCTCGAGGCGAGCACCAGCGAGCTGCGGCGCCTGAACGAGATGCTCGAGGCGCGCGTCGCGGAGCGGACCGCGGAGCTCGAGACGCTGACCCACTCGTTCTCCCACGACCTGAAGTCGCCGCTCGGTGCGATCCTCAACTTCTCGGCGATCCTCGACGAGGACCACGGCGGCCAGCTCGGCGAGGAAGGTGTCGACATCCTCGCCCGGATCCGCCGGAGCGCTGTGCGCGCCACCCAACTGCTCGACGGCCTGCTGCGACTCGATCGGGCGCGGCTCGCGAACCTGGACATCCGGGAGATCGACATGATCGAGCTCGCGCGCAGTGCGTTCGCGCACGTCCAGAGCGCGGCCGAGGATCGCGACGTCGAGTTCGTGGTGGAGCCGCTGCCCAACGCGCGCGGCGACCACTTCCTGATCGCGGACGTGTTCGTGAACCTGTTCGACAACGCGCTCAAGTTCTCGCGCGGCCGCGAGAAGCGCAGCGTGACGGTGCGCGGCCGCCGCGCCGGGGCGGAGTGCGTGTACGAGGTGGCCGACAACGGGGCGGGCTTCGACATGCAGTATGCGCCGAAGCTGTTCGGCGTGTTCGAGAAGCTGCACCTGTCGCCCGACATCCCGGGCTCGGGCGTCGGGCTCGCGCTCGTGAAGAAGATCATCTCGCGCCACGGCGGGCGGGTGTGGGGCGAGGGCGAGGTCGATCACGGCGCCCGGTTCTGGTTCACGCTTCCCAACGAGAGGGCCGCGTGATGAGCGAGCCGACGATCGTCTTGATCGACGACGACTGGGACGACATCGCAGTCGCGCTGCGGGCCGCGCGCCGCGAGCAGCTGCCCGTCGAGATCTCGGTATTCCAGGACGCACGCGACGTGCTGGACGCGCTGGGCGTGGATGGCAATGGCGGCAGCAACGGGAAGGCGTACCTGCACCCGCGCGCGATCTTCCTCGATCTCCGGATGCCGCGCATCGACGGCTGGGAGATCCTGCGCCGTCTGCGCGCGTCTCCGCGGACGAGAGACGTGCCCGTGATCGTGCAATCGTGGTCGACCCGCGCGGAGGACATCGAGCGCTGCTATGCGCTCGGCGCGAACAGCTTCGTCGCCAAGCGCGTCGCGCCGGGCAGGCCGGGCCTCTACTTCACCGACGCCGTCCGCTACTGGATCCAGCTCAATCAGACTCCGGCGTCGGTCTCGCGGTATCGAGGCGCTTGATCAGCTCGCCGCTCTGCGGGTCGGAACCGGGCCCGTAGGTGGAGACGAACGTCCCGCGCAGGCTCCCGTCCCGGGTGCGCAGCGCGAACACCACCGCCTCGTCGCCGGGATCGCTCTCGCCCTCGAAGCGCACGATCTCGTCGACGATCAGCGCTTCGGGGAGATGGATCCGGCCCGACCTCACCTCGCGGAAGCCGCCGGGGCAGGCGCGCAGCTGCGCCGAGTATCCGGCTCGCTCGAGGCGGTCGATCGCCTCGAGCAGCGTCTCCATGCTAGTGGTCGGAGACAGCGGCTCGAGCATCGTCGTTCGCGCGCACGGTGAGCACCGCGCAGGGAGCCCGCCGCAGAGTCCGCTCCGCCACGCTCCCGAGGAAGGCGTGGGCGAGGCCGGTGCGCCCGTGCGTGCCCATCACGATCAGGTCCGCTGCGACCTTCTCGGCGAACTCGCAGATCGCCTCCGGAATGCTCGCGCTCTCGACCACGTGCGCCTCGACGCGCGGGCCTTCGCCTTCGATCGAAGCAGCCACCTCGCCCAACGCGGACTCCGCAACCTGGTGCAGCTCGAGCATAGCGACGGGCTCCGCAACCGTCGTCCCGGCGCCGCCATACGCGAGATAGGCCAGCGACGGCGGCTGGATCACGTGCAGGAGATGGATGCGGGATTCGAAGCGCCGCGCGAGATCGGTCGCCATCCGGAGCGCGGCGCGCGCGTGCTCCGAGAAGTCATAGGGCACCACGAAGGTCTGGAACTCGGCCATGGCCTCCTCTCGAGCCGCGGTCACCCCGCCCCGCTCTCGCTTCCCGCGCGGTACACGGAGAGCCGGTTGTAGAGGGTCTTCAGGCTGATCCCGAGCGCGTGGGCGGCCTTCTTCTTGTCGCCCTCGAAGTGTTCGAGCGTGGCGAGGATCAGCTTCTTCTCCACCGCCGCAATCTCGCTGCCGACCGCCACCTCGAGCGTGCCGCCGCTCGCGGTGGAGACCGGCTCTCTCTCGCCGTGGATCGGCTCGGACGTGCGGATCTCGGATTCCGCGATCTCGCGGTCGGCGAGGATGAACGCCTGGTGCACCACGTTGCGCAGCTCCCGCACGTTGCCGCGCCACGGTCGCTCCGCGATCGCGCGCAGCGCCCCCATCGTCCAGCGCTTCTCGGTCTCCTCGGCGGCGTTCAGGCCGTCGAGGAAGTGCTGGGCGAGCAGCGGGATGTCGTCGCCGCGCTCGCGCAGCGGCGGCATGCGGATCGGGAAGACGCCGAGCCGGTAGAGCAGATCCTCGCGCAGCTTGCCTTCCGTCACCGCCGCTTCCGGGATGCGGTTCGTCGCCGCGACCACGCGGATGTCGATCGTGATCTGCTCCTCGCCGCCGACGCGCAGCAGGGTCGCCGTCTCGAGCACGCGCAGCAGGCGCACCTGGAACTCGGCG
>DATFWW010000044.1:0-3694 GCA_035258825.1 Myxococcota bacterium | reverse complement strand
CGCGACAGCGTGCGCGAGAGGAATAGCGACAGGCCGGCGGTGAGCAGCGCGCAGCCCACCAATACCGCGAGCAGCCGGCGCCGGTCGAACCACAGCGCCTTGGCGGGATCGATCGCGGTGCGCGACATGCGCACCACGCCGATCACCGTGCCGTCGGCCAGCAGGGGCAGCGCGGTGTAGACGCGCACGCGGCCGCGGCGGCTGACACTCTCCACGCCCGGCGTCGGCTCGTCGCTGATCCGGTCGCGCAGCACGGCCGCGTAGTGGCCCGCGAGCGCCTCGCGCACCTCGGCGAGGTCGCCGAGGCAGGCGCCGAGCTGATCGCCGCTCGACGCCACCACGCAGCCCCGTGCGTCGAGCACACGTGCGCTCGACAGATTCATGCGTACCGCACGCCTTAGCACGGGCTCTAGCGTGCGGCCCGCCCGCCATGCGGGCCCCTCGCGCGCCGCGGCGGGGCCGGGCGGATCGGCGTCGGGCGTCGGCGGAAGCACACCCTGATCGAGACGCAGACTCGGCTCGACCGGGAAATAACGCTGATCGGCTGCCTCGGGCGGCAGCCAGCGCGGCGCGCGGGCCGGGTCGATCGCCGACTCGCGCAGCCACGCCTCGCGCCACGCCTCGGCGATCAGCACCGACTCGCCGATCAGCTGCGCCTCGGTGCGCCGGATCAGCTGGTCGTCGAAGATCCGCAGCAGCGCGATCGCGGCGATCGGAACCAGCAGCGCGAACGCGTTGACCGCGAGCAAGAGGCCGCGGATGCCGACGCGCAGCCTCACTTCCCGTTCCCGGCGTCCACGGCCAGCCGGTAGCCGAGCCCGTACACGGTCTCGATCGGATCCGCGCCGCACTGCTTGAACTTCTTGCGGATCCGCCGCACGTGGCTGTCGACGGTGCGGTCGGTGATGTGGTGGCCGGCGCCGTAGGCGTGTTCGACGAGCTCCTCGCGCGTGTAGACCTTGCCGGGCATGCCGAGCAGCGAGCACAGCAGGTGGAACTCGGTGACCGTGAGTGCGACCGCGCGACCGGACCAACTGCATTCGTGGCGGTCGATGTCGACGCGCAGCGCTCCGCGCTCGATCACCTCGGGCTCCGCGCGGTCGTCGGCCGTGCTGCGCGCTGCGCGGCGCAGGATCCCCTTCACGCGCGCCACGAGCTCGCGCGGGCTGAACGGCTTCACCACGTAGTCGTCGGCGCCGAGCTCGAGGCCGAGCACGCGGTCGAGCTCCTCGTCGCGGCTCGACAAAAACAGGATCGGCACCGCGCTCGTGCGCCGCAGCTCGCGGCATACCTCGAGACCGTCGATCTCGGGCATCAGGATGTCGAGCACGACGACGTCGACCTCGGACCGCGCGAACTCGGCCAGCGCCGCGCGGCCGTCGGCCGCCTCGCGCACCTGATGGCCGGCCTTCTCGAGCGCGAAACGCACCACGTCGCGGATGTGCGCGTCGTCGTCGACTACCAGGATGCGCGCCACGAGAGTCCCCCGGCGTCATTGTGCCTTAACGGCGCTTCGCCTCCACCACAGGCTCCCGACCGCGGCGATCGCGAGCAGGCCGACCCACACGGCGGGCTCCGGACCCGCGTGCCCCGTGAACCCGTTGCCGGAGATGCGCAGCGCACCGAGCGGATAGGCGGTGTCGGGGACGCCGTGCGCCTGCGGCACCGCGACGTCCGCGTCGGCGCCTTGCCCGCCCGGGTTGACCACCACCTTCGCCACCGCGACGAACGAGGTCCACTGCGTGAGCAACCTGTGGGCGAGCCCCAGCTCGGTGACCTCGCGCTCGATCTCGTCGCGCTCTCGCTTCGAGAGCGCGGGCGACAGGTACTCGATCATCCGGTCCTCGATCTGGCTGCGCGCCCAGACGATCGGCAGCGCCGAGCGGTCGCCGCCCGCGCTCTCGGCGACCAGATCGAGGTCGAGCGGCAGCGCAACGCTCTGGCCCGCGATGCGGCCGCGGATCACCGCGCGGTAGCGGCCCGGCGCGAGGTAGCGCGCCATCACGCGCACGGTCTGGCCCGCGAACAGGTCCGGGATCCGGCTCGGGAACACGCCAGTGACCGGCGCACTGCCCCAGTCGACATCGATGTCCGTGAGCACGGGCGACGCGAGCCGCCGGACGAGCTCGTCGGCTGCCCCGTCGGCGTCCTCGCCGTCTCGCACGATCCGCGCCGCGCCACCGCCGACGCGCGCCATTTCCTGGATCAGGTAGCGGTTCACGCTGCTGCCGATGCCGAACGAGAACAGCCGCGCGTCGCCGCGCCGCGCCTGGAGCAGCCGCACGATCTCGATGTCGTTGCCGATGTAGCCGTCGGTCAGGAACACGACCAGGCGCAGCGTTCCCTCTGCGACCGGCGGCGCGAGCGCAGCGCGGATGCCGCTCGACATCTCGGTGCCGCCCTCGCCGAGCAGCTGATCTACGTAGGCGATCCCCGCCGCGATCGCGTCGGGCGTGGCTGGCAGCGGCGCCGCGCTCCACTCGTTGGCCGAGTCGCTGAACCGGATGATCCGGAACGAGTCCCCGGGCCGCAGCCCCGCCAGGCTGCGGCGCATGAAGCGCTTGGAGGCGTCGAGCGGCTTCCCGGCCATGCTGCCCGAGCAGTCGAGCACGTACACCATCTCGCGCCGCGCGACCTGCTCTTCGGCGACCCGGGTGGGCGGCTCGACTAGCAGGGATAGATAACCTCCTCCGCCCTCCCCGTAGCTCGTGACGCCGGCCGCGACGGAATCGCCTGCGAGCCGGTAGTGCAGCTCGAAGTCGCGGTCGTCCTGCGTGCGTTCCCCTTGCAGGGGCCCTCCTTGCGCGAGGCGGATCTCCGCGCGTGACGGATCCGGGCGCTCGATCGCCACGCGGTGCGTGGGGCTCTCGAGCCAGCGGATCGGCGCGCCGGCGTCGAGCTCCACCGAGATTCCCAACCGCTCCCGGTCGACGGCCTCGGGCGGCGCGACCGGTGCGCTCGCGGGCAGGCTCCAGACCCCCACCTCGAGAGCCTCGGGTTCTCCGGGCTCCCGGGTGGGGGCGCCTGCGCTCTCCCCCTGCTGCGCAGACGGCACATAGCGCGGGCCGATGATCGTCGGCACGACGAAGCGGTAGTCGCCGCTCGTCTTCTCGACCGCGTGCGCGTACTCGATCTCCACGCGCACCGGAGCGCCCGGCACGAGATTCGCGACCTCCTGGCTGAACACGTTGGGCCGATGCTGGTCGAGCAGCGCCGCCTGGTTGCCGCGCTTCTTCGCACCCTCGTAGACGGCGCGCGCCTCGGGCTTCGGCCGGATCTCGGCTTCGATCATCTGGTCGCCGCTCACGAGCCGCATCGCATAGACCGCGGCGTCGGCGGGCAGCGGGAAGACATAGCGGGCGTGGATCGGGACCGTGTATTCGTTCGCGAACAGCTGCGTGAGCGTCACCGTCGCTAGATCGCCCTGGATGTGCGCCGCGACGTCGAGCTTCAGCACGGGCAGCGCGACCTCGCGCCCATCGACGATCGCTGCGAGGCTCGGCCCGACCTCGCCCGGCTCGGCACCGCCGCGCGAGGCGCCGGCGAGCAGCGCGAGCGCGATTCCAATCCGCGTATTCCACTTCGGGTGCATGAGGGGACTCCCGTTCGTGTTCAGTCGTTTGCCGGCGCCAGATCGAGGCTCGCGAACAGCGCGCGGTCGAAGGCGCGGCAGCGCTCGGGCTGGGCCTCGCAG
>DATFWW010000043.1:0-3541 GCA_035258825.1 Myxococcota bacterium | reverse complement strand
CCCGCGCTCTCGACGGTGTCGGTCAGGCACTTGAAGCCGACCCAGCAACCCGAATAACGTGAGAGCGCGAAGCCGTACAGACCGAGGTCGAGGTAGTCCTGCACGCTCGCGGGGTTCAGGATCGGGATCCCGCAGTGGATCAGCGCCTGCTCGCTCTGGTGCGCGATCGAGGACGACTTTGCACCGGGGTCGTCGCCCGCGAGCGCGAGCACGCCGCCGTGCGGCGCGGTGCCCGCGTAGTTCGCGTGCTTGAGCGCGTCGCACGAGCGATCGACACCGGGTCCCTTGCCGTACCAGATCCCGAACACGCCGTCGTGCTTCGCGCCCGGGTAGAGCCCCGACTGCTGCGAGCCCCACACGGCCGTGGCGGCGAGGTCCTCATTCACGCCGGGCTCGAAGCGGATCCCATGCTCCTCGAGCAGCGCGCGCGCCTGCCACAGCGCCATGTCATAGGTGCCGAGCGGCGAGCCGCGATATCCCGAGATGAATCCGCGCGTGTCGAGGCCCGCCGCGAGATCGCGCTGGCGCTGCAGCATCGGCAGTCGCACGAGCGCCTGGACGCCGCTCAGGTAGACGCGGCCCGCAGTCCGGTGGTAGCGGTCGTCGAGCTCGTAATCTCGATCGAAATCGATCGCAGGATCAGTCACTTGGCCGTTAGCCTCTCGATTTCACCCGAGCTGGGTCCGGCCCCGAAGGGCGGCGCGCCGCGGAAGCCTATCTCATCAGTGGCGGGATCCGCGCACGGCCCGCCACCATGCTGCGCGAGCTCTCTTGTCGCTGCGCACGCTGACCGATCCGGATTTTCGGTCAGCGGTTTCATTTGCGCGCGCGCGGGTCCGGAGTGAACTTGCGGATTGCTGCGGATTCATGGGGGGATCCGGAGCGAGGCAAGCCGAGCGGAGGCCGGAGCCCGAGCGCGAGAGAGCGCGAAGGCCGGTGAGAGGGGGGTCGGCGCTGGAGCTGCTTCCTACGATCGACGAGCCGCGTGCACTGCGCGAGCTCACGCGTGCCCAGCTCGCCCAGGTCGTGCGCGAGCTGCGCGAACACCTGATCGCGCTCGGCTCCGAGGTGGGCGGCCACTTCGCGGGCAGCCTCGGCGCGGTCGAGCTCACTGTGGCGCTCCACGCGGTGTTCGACACGCCGCACGACCGGATCGTCTGGGATGTCGGACACCAGACCTACGGTCACAAGGCGCTCACGGGCCGCCTCGACGCCCTGCACCGGATCAAGAAGGCCGACGGTCCGGCGGGATTCCTGCGCCGCAGCGAGAGCCCCTACGATGTGTTCGGCGCGGGCCATGCGGGCACCTCGGTGTCGGCCGCGCTCGGCATCGCAGAGGCCGCCGCGCGGACGGGGGTGCGCCGCCGCGCAGTGGCGGTGATCGGCGACGGCGCGGCGACCGCGGGCATGTCGTTCGAGGCGCTCAACCACGCGGGCCAGCTGCGCGCCGCCCTGCGCGTCGTGTTCAACGACAACGGCATGTCGATCGCGCCTAACGTGGGTGGCCTGCACCGGACTGGCGACGTCGCGGGCTATGCGCGCGCGCTCGGTCTCCGTTATCACGGCCCGGTCGACGGCCACGATCTCGACGCGCTGCTCGAAGCCCTGACCGCGCTGCGCGACGCCGAGGGTCCGACGCTCCTGCACGTGCGGACGCAGAAGGGCAGGGGTTATGCGCCGGCCGAAGCCGACCCCTACCGCTGGCACGCCACCAGCCCGTTCGACCGCGCGCGCGGCGTGAAGCGCGCGGGCAGCGGCGGCGGGCCGCCGAGCTGGACGGCCGCATTCGCGGACGCGCTCTCGCGGATCGCCGACCGCGACCCGCGCGTGGTCGCGCTGACCGCGGCGATGCCCGACGGCACCGGGCTGGACAAGTTCGCCGAGCGGCACCCCGATCGCATGTACGACGTCGGGATCGCCGAGCAGCACGCGGTGACGTTCGCGGCCGGCCTCGCGAGCGAGGGACTGCGCCCCGTCTGCGCGATCTACTCGAGCTTCCTCCAGCGCGGCTTCGACCAGATCATGCACGACGTCGCGCTGCAGCAGCTGCCCGTGACGTTCGCGCTCGATCGCGCAGGGCTCGTGGGCGCTGACGGGCCCACGCACCACGGGGCGCTCGACTTCGCCTACCTGCGTCCGATCCCGAATCTCGTGGTCGCCGCGCCGCGCGACGAGAACGAGCTTCAGCACCTGCTCGCGACCGCGGTCGAGAGCGGCGTGCCGTTCGCGCTGCGGTTCCCGCGCGGCAACGCCACGGGCTGCGCGATCGACCCCGACCCGAAGCCGCTGGCAATCGGACGCGGCGAGCTCCTGCGCGACGGCAGCGACCTCGCGATCGCGGCGATCGGCAAGACGGTGCCCGCCGCGCTCGCGGCTGCGAACGTACTGGCGCGCGAGGGGATCTCGGCGGCGGTCGTCGACGCGCGCTTCGTGAAGCCACTCGATGCGCCGCTGTTCACCGCGGTGGCGCGCCGGCTCGGCCTCGTCGTGTGCGTCGAGGACCACTCGCTCGCGGGCGGGTTCGGCAGCGCGGTGCTCGAGCTGCTCGCCGACCAGGCGCCCGACGCGCGCGTGGTGCGGCTCGGCCTGCCCGACCGCTTCATCGACCACGCGGAGCAGGACGCGCAATGGCGCGACGCGGGCATCGACGCCGACGCGATCGCGGGTGCGGCCGCCACGGCGCTGCGCGCGTGCGAGCGCCCCGCGGTGCGGCGCCCGGGGGCCGCGGCATGACCGGCGCGCTGTCGCCGGCCGTGCGGAGCGCGTACGCGCACTGCGCGGGGATCGCGCGCCAGAGCGGCTCGAGCTTCCTGGCCGCGTTCTGGATGTTCCCGCGCGAGCAGCGCCGTGCGCTGCACGCGATCTACGCGTTCTGCCGCCTCGTCGACGACATCGCCGACGACCCCGCGCTGCGCGGCGACCGCGCGATGCTGCTCGAGCGCTGGCACGAGGAGCTCGTCGACGCCTATCGCGGCAAGGCGCGCCACCCGGTGGGGATCGCGCTCGCCGATGCGGTGCACCGCTTCCAACTGCCCGAGGACTGCTTCCTGGATCTGCTCTCGGGCATCGAGATCGACCTGCGCGGCGCGGAGATCGAGACGTTCGCGGAGCTCGAGCACTACTGCTATTGCGTCGCGTCCACGATCGGGCTGCTCGTGTGCGGCGTGCGCGGGCTGCACGGCCCGCGCGTCCGCGACTACGCGGTGCACCTCGGCATCGCCGTCCAGCTCACCAACGTGCTGCGCGACGTGGGAGAAGACGCGGTTGCGGGGCGCATCTATCTCGCGCGCGAGGACCGCGAGGCATTCGGCGTGACCCCGGAGTCGCTGCGCGCGCGCGGCAACGACGAGCCGCTCGCGCGCCTGCTCTCGCACTACGCCGAGCGCGCTCGCTCGCGCTATGCGCAGGCGCAGGGCGCGCTGCCCGCGGAGCTGCGGCGCGCCCTGCGTCCCGCGCAGGCGATGGGCGCGATCTATCGCGATCTGCTCGACGCGCTCGAGCGCCGCGACTTCCCGCATCACGGCCCCGCGCTGCGGCTGTC
>DATFWW010000042.1:0-21091 GCA_035258825.1 Myxococcota bacterium | reverse complement strand
TTCGCCTCGTCGGAGCCGAAGATCGCGACCGCGCAGCCAGCGCTCGAACTTCCGCCCGTCCGCTTCGAGATCTCGCTGCCACATCGTGGGCATGGAAAGCCTCCTCGGAGGCGCGCGACGATACCAGCCTTGCCGGGCCTTCGCGCTCGCTGCTCGCTCGCGCTCGGGCTCGGGCCTTCGCTCGGCTTCGCCTCGCTGCGCGTCGGCCGACTTTCATCGGCCTCCTTGCGGCCTACCGCAATGCCTTGGCGATCCGCTCGAGCGCGTCGGACAGGATCGCGCGCGAGGTGGCGAAGTTGATCCGCGCGAAGCCGCGCCCCGGCGCGCCGAATGTCGCGCCGTCGGAGAGCGCGACCTTCGCCTTCTCGAGGAAGAACGCGAACGGGCTCGGCCGGAGATCGAGCGTGCGGCAGTCGAGCCACGCGAGGTAGGTGGCCTCGGGAGGATGCAGCACCACGCCGGGCAGCTCGTCGCGCACGAAATCGATCACGAAGCCGCGGTTCGCCTCGAGGTAGGCGCGCACCTCGTCGAGCCAGGGACCGCTGTGGCGCCATGCCGCGTCGAGCGCCTCGATGCCGAGCATGCCGATCCCGCCGCGGATATGGCGCGGGAGAGCGCAGAAGCGCCGCTTCAGCTCGTCGGAGCCGAAGATCGCCACCCCGCAGCGCAGCCCCGCGATGTTGAACGCCTTCGACGCCGCGGTGAGCGTGATCGTGCGCGCCTCGACCTCCGGCCCGAGCGAGGCGAACGGCACGTGGCGGCGCCCGCCCCACACGAGGTCCTGATGGATCTCGTCCGCCACGACCAGCCAGTCGCGTTCGATCGCGAGCGCCGCGAGCGGCTCGAGCTCGTCGCGCCGGAATGCGCGGCCGGTGGGATTGTGCGGGTTGCACAGCAGGAGGATCCGCGTGCGCGCGTCGGTCTCGCGGCGCAGGCGATCGAGGTCGAACTGGTAGCCGCGCGCGGACAGCGCAAGCGGGTTCTCGTCGAGCCGGCGACCCTGCTTCGCGACGCTGCCGAGGAACGGCGGGTAGATCGGCGTCTGCACCACGACACCGTCGCCGGGCTCGGAGAACTGGTGCACCGCGATGTACATGCCCTGCACCACGTCGGCGAGGATCTCCACGCGCTCGGGCGCAACCGCCCAACCGTGCAGGCGCTCCATGCGCGCCGCGGTGAGCTCGGGGATCGGCGTCGGCGCGGGGTGGATCGGGTAGCCGAGGTCCGACCGCTCCACCGCGAACCGCAGCACGCGCCGGATCGGCTCGGCGACCGGGAAGTCCATGTCGGCCACCCAGAGCGGCAGCACGTCGTCGGGATAGGTGGTCCACTTCTCGCCGCGGCTCGGCCGGCGATCCGACGGGCGCACCGCGTCGAGCTCGGCCGGCGGATTGTGCATCGCGCGCTCCACCGCATCGAGCGCGTCCGCGAGCGCACGCGCGTCGAGCTCGGCGCCAAACCCCGCGCGCGCGAGCAGTCCGGGGCAATCCGCGCGCAACTGCGCGAGCGTCCAGCCGAG
Source organism: Myxococcota bacterium (assembly GCA_035258825.1). Lineage (GTDB taxonomy): Bacteria > Myxococcota_A > UBA9160 > UBA9160 > SMWR01 > JAHEJV01. The sequence goes on along the minus strand of DATFWW010000042.1, from coordinate 19,572 downwards.
CGAGTCGAAGCCCGCTTCGAACTGCGCGATCTGATCGCGTCCGGCGGGATCGAGGTGCCAGTGTCCGCCGCGCGCGAAGCAATCGAAGCGCAGCCACTCGCGACCGCGCTCAGTGTCGCGCACGCGCAGCGTGGGTCCGCCGTCGACACCGGGATTGCGGTGCTCGACTTCGAGGCAAATCGACCCGACCGGAAAGACCGACATGGTTGCGCATTGTAGCGCCGGGCAAAAGTCGCTGGTCCCGACCCGCCGATGCTAGGGTTCGAATCGGACCGCGCCAACGCAGACAGGGGTGAATGATGTGGCACCAGCCGTTCCGTTTCTCGATCTCCGCCTGCCGGCACGCACCGTCGTGGCTCGCGCTCGCGGTGCTCCTGACTGCGTCGAACCGAGCCGGTGCCGAAGGCTTCTTCGATCTCTACTTCGGCGTGGGGTTCCCGCAGAACAGCCACATCAACACGGACGCAGACGATCCGTTCGTCCGGGCGGACATCGCCTACAGCCGCGACGTCGACTGGGAGACGACGGAGTCGCTCGGCCTGCGCGGCGGATATTGGTTCGAGTTCGAGGACGTGCCCAGCTTCGTGGGGATCGGCCTCGACTTCTCGTTCTACCGCGCCTTCGAAGACAGCAACTTCGCCAGATTCAGGGGGTGGGTGACACCGCTGACGCCGCTCTTGATGTTCCGCATCCCGCTCGGCTACAGCGAAGAGTACCCGGGCGGCCGGGTGCAGCCGTACATCGCCGTCGGGCCCGGCTTCACGCTCGCCGCCGCCGACGCGAATCTCTCCCAGATCCATCCCTCCGTGGACACCCGCTTCGACGACCTCGAGGCCGCCGGGTTCGGCGTCGGATTCGACGGACGCGCGGGGCTCGCCGTCCAGCTCTCGCGCCACTTCGCACTGTTCACCGAGTACCGGTTCACCTATGTGAAGCCGCACTTCGAGGATCACATCGACGTCGCGAGCGGGCCGTTCGTCTTCGAGACGCACGTGGACTTCGATCCCGAGATCGAGACCCACCACATCGTGTTCGGAGGCTCGTTCCGCTTCTAGCTGTTGGGTCTTGCTCCGACGGTGCGGTAAAGCCGAGCGCAGAATCGGCCGATACGGGTGCGATGCCGGGGGAAGCAGGGCGGCTGCGCACGCGCGTGAAACGTTGGCTCGAGCCGGTGCGCTATCTGCCCTTCGCGCTCGGCCGGCCGCGGAGCCCTCGCACCGTCGCGATCGACCCGCTCGCGCGCTGCAATCTCTCGTGTCCGCTGTGTCCGACCGGGCGCGGGCACGCCACGTCGGCCGGCAAGGGGATCCTCTCGCTCGCGCTCTACTGCAAGATCCTCGACCAGCTGCCGAAGCTGCAGACGCTGCGCCTGTTCAACTGGGGCGAGCCGCTGCTCCACCCGCAGATCGACGAGATCATCGCGATCGCCGCGCGCCGCGGCATCACCGTGCACGCCCATTCGCACCTGTCGCTGAAGAAGGACGACGCGTTCTTCGAGCGCCTGATCGACGCGGGCCTCGCCGCGCTCTGGGTCTCGATCGACGGCGCGAGCGAAGAGACCTACGCGCGCTACCGCGTCGGCGGCGACTTCGGTCTCGCGCTCGCGAACCTCGAACGCGTGGCGAAGCTGAAGCGCCGGCACCGCAGCAAGACGCCGCGGCTCGTCTGGAAGTTCATCGTGCACCGCCACAACGCGCACGAGGTGGAGATCGCGCGAGGGATGGCCCGCGAGATCGGCGTGGAGTTCACCACGGCGCCGATCGGGCTCGCCGACGACCTCGTCGACTACGCGATCGGCGAGTCGCTCGAGCAGCGCCGGCGCGAGTGGCTGCCCGACGAGGACTCCGCGCGCGGCGCGCGCTACCGCAACGGCGGGTCTACCCGCGCGCTCGTCCGCGAGGGGCGCTGCACCCACCTGTTCGAGAGCCCCGTGATCAGCCCGGCCGGCGACGTGATGCCGTGCCACTACGCCACGCACCCCGGCAACGCGTTCGGCAACCTCGAGCAGTCCTCGTTCGACGAGATCTGGGGCAACGCGGCCTACCGCTATTCGCGCAGCCTGTTCGTGCGGCCGCTCTCGGCGCGCGCCCACAGTCACGTGCGCAAGAGCCTGTGCACGGGCTGTCCGAACTTCCGACAGCGCAACGCGTAGGCGCAGCTCCGCGTCGGTTCGATCGGGTTCTAGTGCATTCCTTCTTCTGTTCAAGCACTTCTGGGCCGGCGTCATCCTAGTGACACTTCTTGATGGGGCTTGATGGGGCAATCACCATTCATCTCCAGCCGCCGACGTTCCTTGAGTAGAGCTAAGGCGTTCGAGCTGACTGGCCAGCGTCCTATCGCTGCGTGGTAGCATTCTGGCGGCGTGCGTTGAGAGCCGTCGCAAATCGGTCGGCGGCCGGCAGCTCGACGCCGATCCGTCAAGCAGCGGCTGGTTGTGCCTCCTCAACTCGTGGTGATCTCGGGTGTATCCGGAACCGGCAAGACCACGACCCTCGTTCATCTCGAACGGCGTCTGGCTGGCGAACCCTTCTGTCTCGGAGAACTCGACCAAGCAGGCGTCCCCTCCGGTGCCGATGACGCGTGGCGCAAGCGCCGAGCCAAGATTCTTCTGAACGAGGCATACAGAAATGCCGCCGCCGGCTTCTCCACCATCCTCTCCGGCACCTTCCTGCCATCCGACTTTGCTGAGAGCGACATCCCGATCCGCTTCTGCGTCCTGGAGGCGAATGCCATCTCGATTCGAAAGCGCCTGATGGATCGCTACTCTGATCCCGCCGACGCAGCCAATCTGGAGCGAGTGGTGGGGCTCACTCCGGAGCATTTCGCCTCCGCGATGGAGACAGCGCAGGCCGGCTTCCTCGCTCAGTTCGAGGCGTTGGCCGGGACGCTGCACCTCGATACGAGCGAGCAGCCATCGGAGTCTGTTGTGTCCTTGGTTCTGAGTTGGATCCGCACCGCTGCCTAACAAATCGCCGCAGCCTGTTGGCCGGCGCCTTCCCGAAATCCGATAGAGTCTGGCAAGGCAGCTCAGGTGGCGTTGCGGAGTTGGGCAGAGCGCAACTACCAGTGCCTGGCATCGATCCGGTGGCCGTACAATGAAACAGCGTGTCGCCCTCACTGCAGTTGTCGTTCGCGACTATGACGAGGCGATCGCCTTCTATACCGGGACGCTTGGTTTCGATCTGATCGAGGACACCCTCCTTCGTGACGAGGGCAAGCGGTGGGTTGTGGTTGCTCCACCGGGGGGGTTCGGGACGAGGCTCTTGCTCGCTCGCGCGGTGGGCGATCGTCAGGAATCTCGAATCGGTGACCAAACCGGCGGCCGAGTCGGATTCTTTCTCTACACCGACGACTTCTGGCGCGACTACCGAAGATTTCGAGCGAATGGGGTCGTCTTCCCGCGCGAACCCAAGGTCGAGGATTACGGAACCGTCGCGGTGTTCCGGGATCTCTACGGGAATCTCTGGGATCTGCTCGAACCTCGAACCTAGGTGCGAACCGCCTGCGCCAGCCGCGCGAGCGCGCTGGCCAGGTCGGGCGCGCGGCCGAGCACGCCCGCGAGCGGATCCGCGCCGAGCCGCCGCATCCGCGCCGCCGCGTTGTGGATCGTGTAACGGCGCGGATCCAGCTTCGCATTCACCTCGGACCATCGCAGCGGCATCGACATGGGCGCGCCCGGCAGCGGCCGCACCGAGAACGGCGCGACGAGCAGCCGCCCGTGTCCGTTCTGGAGGAAGTCGACGTACACCTTCCCCTCGCGCGCGCGCACGTTGCGCGCGATCGTCGCGATCGCCGGACAGCGCTGCACGACGAGCCGCGCGAGCAGCTCCGCGAGCATGCGGCACTGGTCGAACGTGAGCCGGCCGCCCAGCGGGACCAGCACGTGCAGCCCCGACGATCCGCTCGTCTTCGGGAACGCGGGCAGCGCCAGCTCGTCGCAGATCGCGCGGATCTCGCCCGCGATCACCACGACGTCGCGGAACGGCGCGCCCTTCGGATCGAGGTCGAGGATGCACCAGTCGGGGTGCTGGAGATTCGCGACCCGGCTCGCCCACACGTGCAGCGGGATCGTGCCCATGTTGATCACGTAGAGCAGCGACTCGAGGTCGTCGCACACGAAGTAGTTGACCTCGCGCTCGGCATGCTCGCTCCACATCTGCTCCGTGCGCACCCAGCCCGGCACCCAGGCGGGCGCATCCTTCTGGAAGAAGCTCTTGCCCGCGATGCCGTCGGGATAGCGAGTCATCACGAGCGGCCGGTCGCGCAGATACGCCAGCAGCCACGGCGCGATCTCGCGGTAGTAGTCGATCAGGTCGCCCTTCGTCGCACCGTCCTCGGGCCAGAACACCTTGTCGAGGTTGGTGAACGGCACGACGTGCGCAGCGGACTCGGCGTCCGGTGCGGAGACGCCGGCGGGCAGCTCCGCCTCGGCCTCCTCCGCAGCCTCCGCCGGCACGGGCCCCGACCGCACGCACTCGCCCGGCTCCTTGTCCTCACGCAGCCCGATCCAGAGCGGGTGGCGCAGCGACCCCGCGCTCGTCACCTCCGTGAAGCTCACCTCGCAGACGAGTCGCGGCTCCACCCAGACGTTGCCGCGCGTCTGGGGAACCGCGCCGACACAGGCCGGCGTCGGGCGCGCGATCGCATCGAGCGCCTCGCGCAGCGAGACGAGCTCGTCGTCGCGGAATCCGGTGCCGACGCGCCCGAAGTAGCGCAGCTCGCCGTTCACGTGCGAGGCGAGATGCAGCGCGCCGAAGCCCGCGCGCCCGCCGCGCGGCGCCGTGTAGCCCGCGATCACGAAGTCGTCGCTCGCCTGCAGGCGCAGCTTCTTCCACTGCGGGCTGCGGCCGGCGCGGTACGGTGAGTCGAGCCGCTTCGCGACCATGCCCTCGAGCCGCCGCGCGCGGATCTCCGCGTACACCGCCTCGCCGCGCTCGGCGAACCAGGGCGCGACCCGGATCGACCCGCGCGGCGGGACGACCGCGGCGAGCCACTCCTTGCGCTTGGCGAGCGGCATGTCGCGCAGATCGTGCGGGCCGTAGGCGAGCAGGTCGAATGCGAAGTAGGTGACCGGGCTCGCGATCATCGCGCTCGCGATCTCGCTCCGGCCGGAGAGCGCGGCGCGCTGCTGGAGCCGCGCGAAGCTCGGGCGCCCCTCGGCATCGGTCACCGCGACCTCGCCGTCCAGGATCACGCGGTCGCCCGGCAGCGCGGCCAGCGCGCGCGCGAGCTCGGGAAACCGCTCTGCCGCGGGCCGGCCGTTGCGCGTGAACAGCAGACCCTCTCCGCCATCGCGCGCGCCAATCATCCGGTAGCCGTCGTACTTCACCTCGAACAGCCAGTCGGGATCCGAGAACGGCGCGTCGATGCGCTCCGCGAGCATCGGGCGCACCGCGCGCGCGGCGAGCTCGCGGCGCGGCGCGCCCGACTCTTCGATCGCGCGCTCGAGCGCCGCGAGGCGCGGCGAGCCGTCGCGGCGCTCGTCCACGGTGAGGCCCGAGAGCACCGAGGCGTCGGCATGCGGATCGACTTCCTCGCTCGCGAACGCGTCGGGCTTCTTGATCAGAAGCCAGTTCTTCGATTCTCCACGCGTCCGATCTCCGCTCGGCTTCGCCTCGCTGCGCGCGGCCTTCGGCCGCTTGCCCCCGGTCCGGACCAGTGTGAACCGGCCGCGCAGCTTGTAGCCCTCGAGGTCGAAGAGCAGCTTGCCCTGTTGCAACCCTTCGTCGGGGTCCTCCGCGGGGATCCAGCGGCCGATGTCCCAGACGATCACGGACCCGGCACCGTAGTTCCCCTCGGGAATCACGCCCTCGAAGTCCGCGTATTCGACCGGGTGGTCCTCCACGTGCACCGCGAGCCGCTTCTCGGCCGGATCCAGCGACGGCCCCTTCGGCACGGCCCAGGAGAGCAGTACCCCGCGCCATTCGAGGCGCAGGTCGTAGTGGAGCCGCCGCGCGGCGTGCTGCTGCACCACGAACAGCCCCGGGCGTGTCGAGCGCTCCGCTCCGAACGGCTCCGGCGTGCGGTCGGCATCGCGCTTGGCGCGATAGGCGCGCAGACCGCGCGTCTCGCGCTCACTCATCTCGCGGCCCCGGGGCACCGATCTCCGCCATATTCCACCGCGTTTTGGGCGAGTTGACGCTCGCGGGGACTATCGTAAGGATTGTGTCATGGCTGCACGCGCGATCTCGTCCGCCACGATCTCCTTCGGCCTCGTCTCGATCCCGGTCAAGCTCTACACCACTACCGAATCGAGCGGCCAGATCTCGTTCAACATGCTGCACCAGTGCGGGACGCGGGTGAAGCAGCAGTACTGGTGCCCGACCGATGAGAAGGTCGTACCGCGCGAAGAGATGGTGAAGGGCTACGAGTTCGCGAAGGGCAAATACGTCACGTTCACGACCGAGGAGATCAAGGCGCTCGAGGAAGAGAGCTCGCAGATGATCGAGATCCGCGAGTTCCTGCCGCTCTCCCAGGTCGACCCGCTCCACTTCGAGCGCGCCTACTATCTCGGCCCCGACAAGGGCGGCGACAAGCCGTACACGCTGCTGTCGAAGGCGATGGAGAAGACCGGCCGCTGCGCGATCGCGTCGTGGGCGGCGCGCGGCAAGCAGTATCTTGTGCTCGTGCGGCCGTTCCAGGGCGGGCTGATCCTCGAGCAGCTCCACTACGCCGACGAGCTGCGGTCGTTCGACGAGGTGGAGCGGATCAACGCGACCGTCACCGACGCCGAGCTCTCACTCGCCGAGCGGCTGATCGAGCAGATCGCCGTGGAAGAGTTCCACCCGGAGAAGTACGAAGACTCGGTGAAGAAGCGCCTCGAGCAGGTGATCGCCCAGAAGGTGGAGGGCCAGGAGGTCACGTTCGTGGAGGCGCCCGAGCCGCAGGGCAAGATCATCGACCTGATGGAGGCGCTGCGCGCGAGTCTCGCGGAGACGGGCGGCGGGGAACCGGCCGCTCGCAAGGGGCCGAAGCGTGCCGCGGGCGCTGCGCCGGCGGCGAAGAGCAGGAAGAAGGCCTCCTCGCGCAGGTAGGGGGCGGGACCCATGGAGCAGCTCACGTTCCTGAACGAGCTGCACGACCTGCGCGGCGAGCGCAAGAGGCCGCGGCGCGCCCAGCGCGCACCGCGTGAAGCGGCGCAGCCGTGCGGCGCCGAGCCGGGTCAGCGCGTCTTCGATTTCGAGGGCGCGCTCGAACGACCCGCCGCGGCGCGCGTCGTCGCACTGCCGACCGCACGCCGCGCGCACGAGTGGTACGAGATCGGCTGCGAGCTCGAGCGCGGCGATCGCGAGCGCGCGCGCACCGCCTACGAGCGCTCGCTCGCGCTCGCGCCCGCGCACGCCGATGCCCATCTGAACCTGGGCTGCCTCGACCACGAGGCCGGCCGCCTCGCGGACGCCGAGCGCCACTATCGCGCCGCCCTCGCCGCGCGCGCGGGCGACGTCACCGCGCGCTTCGATCTCGCCGTGGTGCTCGAAGACCAGGGGCGCATCGCCGAGGCGCGCGACGCCTATCTCGCGTGCCTCGGCGACGACCCCGCGTATGCCGAGGCGCACTACAACCTCGCGCGGCTGTGCGAACGCGCGGGCGACCTCGCCGCCGCGCTGCGGCACCTGATGGCCTATCGCCGGCTGGCCGCCGAATGATCGGCGCGGCGGTCAGGAGCCGTCGCGGCGCTCGAACGCCTGAAACAGCCACGCGCGCGGCGCGGGCAGCGCGAGCGGCGCCACCATCGCGGCCAGCAGCAGCGCACCGGCGCCGATCAGCTCACCCGGATCGGCTTCGACGAGCCGGCTCCCGAAATAGGTGTAGAGCGCGGCGCGCCCGAGCGATCCGGTGGCCGCCGCGAGCGCGAACACGGGCATCGCCATGCCGGTGACCCCCGCGACGAGCGGGAACGAGGTGATCGGCGAGAGCGGGTACGCGGTGCCGAGCGCGACGAACAGCGCGCCCACGCGCGAGCCGGCGAGGTCGACCAGATAGCGCAGGCGCGGAGGCACGCGCGACTCGATCACGTCGCGGCCCGCCCAACGGGAGACGAGGAACACGGCGATCGCGGAGATCAGCAGGCCCGCCGCGCCGTAGAGCGTGCCTTCGACCGAGCCGAACACAAGCCCGCCGCCGATCAGCGCGAGCGCGGACGGCACCCCGAGCGGGATGCGCAGCGCCACGATGCCGACGAACACCAGCGGGCCCCAGACACCGAGCCGGCCGACGGCGTCGCGGATCGATTCGGGCTCGAGATGGATACCGAGCTCGCGGCGCAGCGCGCCGAAGATCGCGATCAGCGCGAGCGCACCGAGCGCAAACCATAATCGGCGGACAGCCATGGACTCAGGGTGACCGAGCCCGCGCGCGGCTGTCAAATGGACCGGTGGCGCGCCGACGGAAGTACGATGCGCCGGCGCTCGGGCTCGCGGGCGGGCCGGTACAGCACCGCGACGTGTCCGACGAGGCCCGCCACGGCGCTCCGCGTCTCGCGCGCGAGCGCCTCGGCGATCGCGCGCCGCTCGCCGCGCTCCCGCGCGACGCGCACCTTCACGAGCTCGTGATCGCCGAGCGCGCGGTCGAGCGCCGACACCACGCCGGGCGTGACCCCCGCGGCACCGACCTGCACGACCGGATCGAGCGCGTGGGCGAGGCGCCGCAGGTGGCGGCGATCACCGCCTGCGAGTTCGAACGCGTCCGGCCGCGCACGCTCGCGCGCAGAGGGATGGTCCATCGCGATCGCGCAGCCTATCACGCATCGCGCGCGCGGGTGTCGTGCCGCCCCCCGGAACGGTCGAGGCCCGCTTCCCGAGCAGCGGGAAACGGGCCTCTGTGGTGCGATCGTATTCAGGAAGGGATGCGGACCTTGGTTGAAGGCTCCGATCACACCACGCCGGCAGCCTGAGTGGAGAGACCCCGGCACCGATCCGGCCCACGCACCTTGCGCGACCTTCTCAGTAGGCGCCCTCTGGCCCAGGGTTGCGCCTGTACCATGTCTCCCCTCGCTCTCGTTGCCGGCCGCAAAATACGCACTGACGAACGCCAAATCGTCCTCCAAAGGAGTGAATTCGATCGGGTGCATTCCTCACCCATTTGGGGGAGACTGGGGCCCGATCGGCCCGAATCCGAAGCGGCGCTCGAAGTCGTGAGGAGGTCGAAATGGGGAACGCATCGCTCGTGCTCACGGTGATCGGTGCCGACCGCCCCGGCCTGGTCGAAGCGCTGTCGAAGACAGTCGCCGATCACAGCGCGAGCTGGCTCGAGAGCCGGATGGCCCACCTCGCCGGCCATTTCGCGGGACTGCTCCGCGTGACCGTGCCCGAAGCGCGCGCGGCAGAGCTGTCCGATGCACTGCGCGCGCTCGAATCGCGCGGCCTGCGCGTGATCGTGGAGGCGGCGCGCGGCGAAGGCCCCGACGAATCGGCGCCGCGCCTGCACCTCGAGCTGGTCGGGCTCGACCGGCCCGGAATCGTGCGCGACATCTCGCGCGCGATCGCGGAGCGCGGCGTGAACGTGGAGGAGCTCGAGTCCAAAACGAGCAGCGCGCCGATGTCAGGGGAGACACTGTTCCACGTCGAGGCGTGGCTGCGGCTCCCGCGCGGCGGGAATCCAGACGAGCTGCGCTCGGCGCTCGAGAAGCTCGCCGACGAGCTGATGGTGGAGGTCTCGCTCGACCACGCGCCGAGCGACGCTTAAGCATCCCGGATCTGCCCGACTCCGGAGAAGATCAACCGCACGAGCTCGCTCTGCCGGCTGGTCTCCGTCTTCGCGAACGCGTGCTTGAGGTGACTGCGCGCGGTATTGAGGCTGACGCCGCGTTTGTCGGCCGCCTCCTCGAGCGAGAGACCTTCGGCGAGCAGGCGCACCAGCTCCGCCTCCGAGTGCGTGAGCTGATACAGCTCGGTGAGCGCCTCGGGACCCGCGTAGAAGCGCGCGCTCGGATCCGCGACGAAGAGCGCCACCACGGCATCACTCGCGACGCTGCGGCCCGGCGCGGCGAGCAGTGGCGTCACCATCACGGCGTAGGCGCGCGCGCCGGACGGCCGGCTGATCGCGACGAATCCCGCGGCGCGGAGCTCGCGCTGGTCCATCGAGTCGGCGATCAGCTTCTGCAGCGTTGCGTTCTCGCGCGCGTCGTCGGCGCTCGGGCCGTGGCGGTCGATGCGGAACCCGTCGTCTGCGGCGAGGATCCGCTCGGCGCCCTTGTTCTGCACCACCACGCGGCGCTTCGCGTCGAGCAGGAGCAGGCCCGTGGGCAGCCGATCGATCGCCTCGGCGAGCGCGAGCTGCACGCGCTGCGCGCCGTGCAGCGTGTGGTGCACCAAGACGGCGCGGCGCAGATGCGGGATCAGCAGATCGGCCTGCGCGAATTGCTCCGGTATGAACGCCGGCGCCGACTCGCGCCGGAATATCACGAAGCCCCCCTGCGGCTCGCGCTGCTCGTTGACGATGCTGTGGCCGACCGGCCAGGCGGCGGCGAGCCCCTGCGGCTTGAGCCACTCCGTGTAGAGCTCGGTGGCGGCGAGGTCGACGTGCCCGATCACCTCGCCCAGATGGCCCCAGCGATCCATGAAGTGCCACATGTACCGGGTCGAGAACGGGACGTCCTTGAAGAGATGCTCGGTGTAGGAACTGCGGTAGGGCTCCTCGACGTCCACCACGTATTGCGCGCCCGCGGTGTCGCCCGGGAGCACGAACGAGAGCATGAGCGATGATCCACCGAACAGCTCGGAGACCCCCGCCGCGACCTCCTGCCACACGTTGGGATCGAGCGCGGCCGCGTAGATGCGGTCGATCAGCCGATGGGCACGCTCGTCCATGAGTTTGCAGGCGGCGGCACGGCCCTGCCGTCGACTCTCCTCGGTGGAGAGCCGGGCGGCGCAGTCCGACACCGCTGGACTCCCCGTGCTGAACAGTATGGCTGCGAAGGGCGGCCCGAGTCCACCAGAGCCGGGGGCGAAATCGGGAGGGCCCGTCCGAGTGGTCCCCGGACGGGCCCCTGGGTCAATCAATCATTACTGACGGGAGTGCGGACTGGTACTCCTGGCTGATTGATCCCCTCCGGGAGAGATTCGAGAGGCGAATGGGGTGCGATCGATCGGAACACGTGATCCCGAGATCCGCTTTCCCCGATGGCTGTTTGCCCCTGAAGCCATTCTCGCCACTCTCGCTCTCGCGAGAGCATGAGTACCGCGCCCGCAACAGCCCCCGCGCCCTCCATCCCGATGAAATCGACGGACGAAGTTTTCACCCAAATGGATGATCTCGGGCCGGTTTTGAGGGCTTCCACCTCCAATCCGGGCGCCCAATGGGTATCCTGGCGCGCCGCCGGCGCTCGGGAGGACGAACGATGGGGCCGCTCCAGGGGATCCGACTGCTCGAGGTCGCAGGGATCGGGCCCGGTCCCTACTGCGCAATGGTGCTCGCCGACATGGGGGCCGAGGTGGTGCGGATCGTGCGGCCGGGGCCCGGTGCGTTCGGCGAGCGCCCGTCCCACGATCTGCTGAGCCGCGGGCGCCGCAGCATCTGCGTGGATCTCAAGCGACCCGAAGGCGCCAACACCGTTCTGCGCCTTTGCGAACGGGCCGACGGGCTGTTCGAGGGATTCCGTCCCGGCGTGATGGAGCGGCTCGGCCTCGGGCCCGAGGCCTGTCTCGCGCGCAACCCGCGCCTCGTGTACGGGCGCATGACCGGCTTCGGGCAGGACGGGCCGCTCGCCGGCGCCGCGGGCCACGACATCAACTACATCGCGCTCTCGGGTGTGCTCGCGCACATCGCGCGTTTGGGCCAGCCGCCGACACCGCCGATCAATCTGATCGGCGACTTCGGCGGCGGCGGTCTGCTGCTCGCGTTCGGCATGGTGTGCGCGCTGCTCGAGCGCGTGCGATCGGGGAAGGGACAGGTGGTGGACGCGGCGATGGTGGACGGCGCCGCCGCGCTGATGACGATCTTCCACGGTGCGCAGCAGTCGGGGTTCTGGTCGGAGACGCCGGGCACCAACATGCTGGACAGCGGCGCTCCCTACTACGACGCCTACGAGACCGCCGACGGCAGATACGTCGCGATCGGCGCGATCGAGCCGCAGTTCTGGGCCGAGCTAGTCGCGAAGCTCGGGCTCGACGGCGAGGACCTCCCGGCCCAGAACGACCGCAGCCGCTGGCCCGCGCTGCGCGAGCGCCTCGCCGCGCTGTTCCGCACCCGCACCCGCGACGCGTGGTGTGAGATCCTCGAGGGCAGCGACGCCTGCTTCGCACCCGTGCTCACGATGACGGAGGCACGCACGCATCCGCACGCGCGCGCGCGCGATGCGTTCATCGAGGTGGCCGGTGTCGCGCAGCCGCGTCCGGCGCCGCGCTTCTCGCGCACCGACTCGGGTGTGCAGAGTGCGCCCGTGGCGGGCGGCGCCAACACCGACGAGGTGTTGCGCGAGTGGGGATTCCCCGAGAGCGAGATCGCCCAGCTCCGCGACGCGAAGGCGATCGCTTAACCGCCCGCGAATTGCGCGATCAGTGCGCGCTCGTCGTCGAACGGCGCCTCCACCAGCGCCCGCTCGCGCGCGAACTCGAACGTTGCGCGGCGCGACGGCTCGTAGCAGGGCCACGGCGCGTCACCGCGCGCGAACGCCACCCACGCGTCCATGATCGCCTCCGCGAGCGCGCGCGCCTCCGGCCCCTCGCCCGCGAACGCGGGCATCCCGGGCGCGTCGAGATTCCCGAACACGAACGGGAGATCGAGCGCGTGGCAAGCGCCGCACACCCCGCCGCGCGCGGGCGAGTGCCAGCCGAACAGGTACATCCAGGTGCGGTGGTCCGCGGCGCGCGCCTCGGCGATGCGCACCGCGTCGTGCCGCAGCGAGAGCTCGGTCTGCACCGCGAGGTACACGTCGCAGGGCGCGGCGGGCTCGCCGCGGCGCTCGCGCCCGGCGCGGAAGCCCTCGATCAGGATCTTCGCCGCGTGCGCGGCGTCCGCCTCGGGCAGCGCGAGCTGCGGCGCGATCATCGCGGCCGCGCCGTCGTCGCCCTTCGGCACGCCGGCGTAGTAGAGGTGCATCTCGTCTCGCGTGGTGCCGATCAAGAGCGGCACCTCGCGGGCGAAGCCCTCGCCGAACGCGCGCGCGGGCGCCGTGACGAGCGTCTCGCCGTCCACGACGGGTGCGTAGAAGAAGCCGTTGCTCGCGGGCGCGCGCGACATCACGGCGTACTGCGCGTCGACCAGTCGTTCGAGCGGAACCTCGCGCAGCGCGCGGCGCGGCGCGCCCGCGAGGCCGAGCTCCGCGAGCCACGCGCGCGTGCGCGCGCGCGCCTCCGCGATCGGAATCACGCCGCGCGGCGCTGCGCTCTGCACGATCGCGCGCGCGAGCAGGCCGCGCGCGGCGGGCATGCCCGCGAGCGCGAGGATGCTGCCGGCGCCCGCCGACTCGCCGAACACAGTAACGCGCGCGGGATCGCCGCCGAACGCAGCCACGTGCGCGCGCACCCATCGCAGCGCCGCGATCTGATCCTGGAGGCCGAGGTTGGCCACCGCGGGCTCGCCGGGCTCCGCGTCGAGCGGCGCGAAGCCGAGCGCGCCGACGCGGTAGCTCACCGTCACCACCACGGCGTCGCCGCGCGCCGCGAGGCGCGCGCCGTCGTAGAGCGGGATGCCCGCGGTTCCGCCGACGAACGCGCCGCCCGGGATCCAGACCAGCACGGGGCGCGCGGCGGGCTCGAGCGACGGCGTGAACACATTCAGCGTCAGGCAGTCCTCGCCGATCTCGCAGCCCGCGAGCATGCCGAGCGACGCGGTGAGCGGGTCGGGCCGCTGCGGCGGCGCCGCGCCGAAGCGCGTCGCCTCTCGGGCGCCCGCCCACGACTCCGCGGGCGCGGGCGGCGCGAAGCGCAGCGCGCCGATCGGCGGCCGCGCGTAGGGGATGCCGCGGAACGCGAGCGCCGGCCCCGAGGCGTCGCCGCGGAGCTCGCCGGCCGGCAGCTTGCAGGTGGCGGTGGGGCGGCTGCTCGCGGGAGTCATTCCGAGGCAGCATGCTACTCCAACCGGATCCACAGGAGCCCCGCCTGAAGCCGCTCGCCGAGACGATCGACGCCCACGCGGCGCGCATGCCCGACGCGCTCGCGTTCGCCGCGGGCGCCGACGTCCTCACGTGGCGCGCGTACGCCGCGCGCTCCGATGCGCTCGCGGCGGCGCTCGTGCGCGCGGGGGTCGCGCGCGGCGAGCGCGTCGCGGTGCTCCTGCCCGACGGCCCGGGCGTGCACGTGGCGTTCATCGCCACCGAGAAGGCCGGCCTCGTCGCGGTCGGGATCGGGCCGCGCGCAGGCGAGGCGGAGATCCGTCACCTCGTCGCGCGGTCGGGCGCGGTCGCGCTCGTGTCGCGCGCGCGCCACCGCGATCTCGACGCGCGCGCGCTCGCCGAACGCCTGCGCGCGGACGGCGCGCCGCTGCGCCACCACCTCGTCGACGAAGACGACTTCGCGCGGCTCGCGGCGCCGGGCGAGCGCGAGCGCCGCGCGCTCGCCGAGCGGAGGCTCGGAGTGGGCGACCTGTTCCTGCTGAATTCCACCTCGGGCACCACGGGGCTGCCGAAGTGCGTCCAGCACGACCAGGCGCGCTGGCACCACTTCCACCGCCTCGCGGTGGACGCCGCCGAGCTCACCGCGCGCGACGTCTTCCTCTCCGCGCTGCCCGCGCCGTTCGGCTTCGGGATCTGGACCGCGCACGTCACCCCGGCACTGCTCGGCGCGCCGTGCGTGGTGTTGCCTCAGTTCGACGCGGTCGAGCTCTGCGCGGTGATCGCGCGCCACCGCGTCACCGTGATGGCCGCGGTGAGCACGCAGTTCATCCTGATGCTCGACGCGCTCGAGCGCGCGCCGGAGAGCGACGTGTCGTCGCTGCGCGTGCTGTTTACCGGTGGCGAGGCGGTGCCCTACGCGCGCGCGGCGGCGTTCGAGGAGCGCACGGGTGCACTCGTGCTCCAGTTCTATGGCTCGAACGAGACCGGCGCGCTCTCGTGCACCACGCTGCGCGACTCGCGCGACGTGCGCCTGCGCACCGCGGGCCACGTGATCCCGGAGATGCAGGTACGCCTGTTCGACGCCGAGCGCCGCGACGTCACCGCCACCGGGCGCGGCCAACCCGGCTGCCGCGGCCCGGTCATGAGTGCGGGCTACTGGGACGACGCGGCCGCCAACGCGCAGCTGTTCACCGCGGACGGGTGGATGCTCACGGGCGACCTCGCCGAGATCGACGCGAACGGCGTGCTGCGCGTGGTGGGCCGGACCGCGGACATCATCATCCGCGGCGGCAAGAACATCAGCGCGCCCGTGGTGGAGGCGGCCGTGATGTCGCACCCGGCCGTAGCGCTCGCGGCGGCCGTGCCGGTGCCGGATCCGGTGTTCGGCGAGCGCGTGTGCGCGGTGGTGGAGCTGCACCCGGACGCCGCGCTCACGCTCGACGCGCTCGTCGCCCACCTGCGCGCGCAGGGCGTGTCGGTGGAGTCGTGGCCCGAGCGCCTGCTCGTCTTCGACGAGCTGCCGCGCTCGTCCGGTGGCAAGATCGCAAAGGGCGCGCTGCGCGAGGAGGCTGCGCGGCGCCTTACAACGCCGAGGGAGGAGACATGAACGACCACATCACGCGCTACGACCGGATGCCGATCCCGCCCGTCGAGGCACAGACCACCTGGTTCGACGCGGGCGCGGTGCGGATCGGCGTGGAATACCGCCTGCTCAACGAGGCGATCGCGGCTGCCGCGGAGGTGGTGGCCGCGGGAGGTGCGTCGCCGGAAGCGGCCGCCGCGGGCGACATCACGTCGCTCGACGACCGCGGCGTCTCGCTGCACGTGTGCAGCGCGGGCGACGGGGCGCAGGAGTTCCTGCGCTTCGACTGCTTCGACGAAGACCCCCACTATCACTACATCTCGTGGCGCGCGAAGAGCAACGAGATGGTGCACCTCGACCCGATCGCGGACGGCGATCCGCTCGCGTGGGCGCTCGAGCGCATCCGCACGCGGCTGCCGCAGATGCTCGCGCGCGCGGGCGCCGGCGACGTGGCCGCACGGGTCGACCCGGCCGCGATCGAGCGCATGCTGCCGCGCGTGGCCGAGGCCGCCTATCGCGCCCGCTACCGCAGCGATGCGGGCGCGGTGCTGCGCGACGCCCTCGGGTCGGCGGCCTGATGCGCTCCGCGGACTTGCGCGCGCGGCTCGGGCACCCGGTGGTCGATGCCGACGGCCACTTCATCGAGACGATCCCGGTGTTCCGCACGTTCTTCCTCGACTACGTGAAGGAGATCGGCGGCGGCGACATCGCGGCGCGCTTCGAGGCGGCCGGCGGGATCGACTTCGACGACATGGTGCTGCGGCCGTGGAGCGCGCTCTCCGAGACGCGGCGGCGCGAGCTCTGGGCGACGCGGCCCTCGTGGTGGAGCCTGCCCGCCGCCAACACGCTCGACCGCGCCACCGCCCACCTGCCGCGGCTGCTCTACGAGCGGCTCGACGAGTTCGGGATCGACTTCGCGGTGCTCTACCCGAGCCGCGGCCTCGTCACGCTCTCGATCCTCGACGCCGAGCTGCGCCAGGTGGCGTGCCGCGCGCTCAACGCGTTCAACGCCGAGATCTACTTCCCGTACACCGATCGCATGACGCCCGTGGCGCAGATCCCGATGCACACGCCGGCCGAGGCGATCGCCGAGCTCGACCACGCAGTCGGCGAACTCGGCTTCAAGGCGATCATGATCAACGGCGTGGTACACCGGCCGATCGGCGGCGCCGCCGCTGCGATCGACCCGCGCGTGCCGAACTGGGGCTCGGGCAGCGGCCAGCGGCTCGACACGCTAGGCCTCGACAGCGAGCACGACTACGACCCGGTCTGGCGGCGCTGCCTCGAGCTCCGCGTGGCGCCCGCGTCGCACACACCCGGCATGGGCTGGGGCAGCCGGCGCTCGATCTCGAATTACATGTACAACCACATCGGCTCGTTCGGCGCGAGCATGGAGGCGACCTGCAAGTCGCTGTTCCTCGGCGGTGTCACGCGGCGCTTCCCGGGGCTGTGCTTCGGGCTGCTCGAGGGCGGCGTGGGCTGGGCATGCTCGCTCTACGCGGACCTGCTCTCGCACTGGGAGAAGCGCAATCGCGAGTCGATCCACCACCTGGATCCGGCGCGCATCGACACCAGGCTCTTGATGGAGCTGTTCGCGAAGTACGGCGACGCGCGCTTCCGCGCCGACCTCGCCGGCCTGGCCGAGTCGTTCACGAAGCTCGAGCCGGAGCCGCCGACGCTCGACGAGTGGGCCGCGTGCGGGATCACCAGCGCCGAGGACGTGCGCGACCGGTTCGTGCCGCGCTTCTACTTCGGATGCGAGGCCGACGATCCCATGGTCGCGTGGGCGTTCCGCAGCGACACCAACCCGCTCGGAGCGAAGCTGCGCGCGATGTTCAGCTCCGACATCGGTCACTGGGACGTGCCCGACATGGCGGGCATCCTCGGCGAGGCCTGGGAGCTCGTCGAGGACGGGCTGCTCGGCGAGGCCGACTTCCGCGAGTTCGTGTTTGCGAACCCGGTGCGCTTCTACGCGAGCGCCAACCCGGACTTCTTCCGCGGCACGCGCTGCGAGGAGGCCGCCGCCAAGCTGGTGGCCGAGGAGGCCTAGCATGGGGAACGCGCTCGCGGGACGCGTGGCGATCGTGACGGGTGCCTCGCGCGGGATCGGCAAGGGCTGCGCGATCGAGCTCGCGGCGGCGGGCGCGGCCGTGTACCTGACGGGCCGCACCGTGCGCGAGGGCGACGCCGCGCTGCCGGGCACGGTCGGCGCCACCGCGGCCGAGATCGCCGCGGCCGGCGGCGAGGCGATCGCCGTGGCGTGCGACCACCGCGACGACGCGGCGGTGGAGGCGCTGTTCGCGCGCGTCGACCGCGAGCGCGGCCGGCTCGACGTGCTCGTGAACAACGCGTTCCTGATCCCGCCCGAGATGACCTCGGGCAGGCCGTTCTTCGAGCTCCCGATCTCGAACTGGGACGACATGATCGACGTCGGCACGCGCTCGGCCTACGTGGCGAGCGCATTCGCCGCGCGGCGGATGACGAAATCCGGCTCCGGGCTGATCGCGAACATCAGCTCGTCGGGTGCGGTGAAGTACGCGTGGCACGTGGCCTACGGCGTCGGCAAGGCCGCGCTCGACCGCCTCACCGCCGACACCGCTCACGAGCTGCGGAAGCTCGGCGTCGCGGTGGTGTCGCTGTGGCCCGGGCTCGTGCGCACGGAGCGCGTCGAGAAGTACGCCGCGCAGCTGCCCGCGTTCGGGCAGGTGCGCAGCGAATCGCAGCGCTTCACAGGCCGCGCCGTGGCGGCGCTCGCGGCGGATCCGGACGTGCTCCGCCACTCCGGCCGCGCGCTCGCGTCGCGCGACCTCGGCGAGCTCTACGGCTTCACCGACGTCGACGGGTCGCTCCCGGACGGCCCGCTCCAGGCGCGCCCGGGCCGCTTGTAACCCGCTGCGGGAAGCTCACGGGTCTCCGCGCTCGAGCCTCCTGCGTTCCCGCGCGAGCATCCACGCGTACGCCGCGAGCGTGCCCACCGTGATCACATATGCTGCGATCGCGTAGCTCACCCGGCGCGCTCCGCGGCGGACGCGCGCCGCGCCTCCACCTCCCAGCGCAGCGCCACGAGCCACACGAACGCGGTGAACGCCGCAACGTTGGCGATCGCGAACGGCCATCCCATCCCCGCGCCGAGGCTGCCGCGCGCGAGGTTCTCCGGGTGTACCGAGCGCCCCCCGGCGAGTTCGATCACGAAGTAGTTGAGCGGGATCAGTGCGGTGCCCGCGACTCCGTACACCGCCGCGAACCGCGCCGTGCGCTCGCTGCCCTCGGTGAAGCTGCGCAGCAGCAGATAGGCGAGATAGACGAACCACAGGAGCAGCGTGAGCGTGAGGCGCGGATCCCAGGTCCACCAGTGTCCCCAGGTCCCCTTCGCCCAGATCGGGCCCGTCACCATCATCAGCGTGCAGAACACCACGCCCACCTCCGCACCGGCCACCGCCAGCTGGTCGTAGATGGCGCGCTGCTTCCAGAGATAGAGCGCGCCGCCGACCGCCGTGAGCACGAACCCGAGATAGGCGCCGTAGGCGAGCGGAGGATGGACGTAGAGGATCTTCTGGATCACGCCCTGTCGGTTGTCGATCGGCGCGTCGATCACGAACCACGCCCAGACCAGCACGAGCAGCGCGAGCAGCATGCCGAGCGGGTGCCGAACGCGCGCGATGCGAACGAGTGCGGGCGTCGGGGCCGACATGCGCGCGCGAAGCTAGCGGACGCGTATCTCGCCGCCGACCCCTTCGACCCGCTGCTCGATCCGCTAACTTGGCCCCCCCGCCGAAACGAGGATCGGAGCAACACCATGCACACTGCGGTCCGACAGGGACTCGCTGCGATCGTGTCGCTCGCCGTATTGGCGGGCTGCACCACCGACCCGTTCACAGGCGAGCCAGAGCTCAGCAAGACCGCGATCGGCGGGATGATTGGCGCGGCCTCGGGCGCGGCGATCGGCGCGATCGCCGACAAGGAGAACCGCGGGCGCGGCGCCGCAATCGGCGCCGGA
>DATFWW010000041.1:0-14679 GCA_035258825.1 Myxococcota bacterium | reverse complement strand
TGCGCGCGCTGCCGTCGTATGTCCGCGCGGTGCTCATCACCTATCTCACTAACGCCGACGAGATCGCTGCGCTCGCGGCGTCGCTCGGCGTCGCTGCGGTGCAACTCCACGCGGACGTATCGCGCGACGAGATCGTGCAGCTCCGCGAACGCGCACCCCGCCTGCTCGTCATCAAGAGCCTCGTCGTCCGCCCATACGGCACCGACACCCTCGATGCCGCTGCGCGCGCCCTCGCGCCACTCATCGACGCGTTCCTCACCGACACGTTCGACCCCGCGACCGGTGCCACGGGCGCGACGGGTCTCACGCACGACTGGTCGGTCAGCGCGCGCCTCGCCGCGGCGACGGCGAAGCCCGTGATCCTCGCGGGCGGGCTGCGTCCCGCGAACGTCGCGGCCGCGATCGCGCGCGTGCGCCCCGCGGCGGTCGATGCGCACACAGGCGTCGAGGGTTCCGACGGCCGCAAGCGCCGCGACCTCGTCGAGACATTCGTTGCGGAAGCGAAGCGCGCGTTCGCGCGAGGCGCTCCTGCTTCCTGATCCTTCCGTGTACGATTCGACGGATGTCGATTCTCGTAACCGGCAGCGCCGGACATCTCGGCGAAGCGCTGATGCGGGTGCTGCGCGCATCGGGTACCGATCCGATCGGCGTCGACCTCGAGGCATCGCCCTTCACCACGAGGGTCGGATCGATCGCGGATCGCGCGTTGGTGAAGCGGTGCATGACCGGGGTAGAGGCGGTGATCCATGCCGCGACTCTGCACAAACCGCACGTAGCGACGCACAGCAAGCAGGCATTCATCGACTCGAACATCACGGGCACGCTGAATCTGCTCGAAGAGGCCACTGTGGCCGGTGTTCGCGCGTTCGTGTTCACGAGCAGCACCAGCGTCTTCGGCCGAGCGCTGACTCCACCACGCGGCGCACCGGCCGCCTGGATCACCGAAGATGTCGCGACGCTGCCGAAGAACATCTACGGCGTCACGAAGCTTGCCGCCGAACAGCTGTGCGAGCTGTTCTATCGCACGCGCGGACTCCCGGCGATCATTCTGCGAGCATCGCGCTTCTTCCCGGAGGAGGACGATCGCAGAGCGACGCGGGACGCCTACGAAGACGGGAACGTGAAGGCAAACGAGTTTCTCTATCGGCGTGCCGACATCGACGACGTGGTCAGCGCACATCTGCTCGCGGTGCAGAAGGCGCCGGCGCTCGGCTTCGGCCGCTACATCGTCTGCTCGACGACCCCTTTCACGCCCGACGATCTGCCCGTTCTCCACAGCGACGCACCCGCGGCCGTCGCGCAGCGAGTCCCAGCCTACGTCGAGGTCTACGCGCGCCTCGGATGGAAGATGTTCCCGCACATCGATCGTGTCTATGTGAACGACCGCGCTCGCGCGCAGCTCGGCTGGCGCCCGCGCTACGACTTCGCGTGATCGATCTGCTTCGAGCCTGCGATGAGCCGCGCAGTCCGCTCGCGAGGGCAGTCGGGACCAAGCTGTATCACGCCGAGGCGTTCACCGACGGGCCGTATCCCGTCGAATGAGCGATCTAGCCCAGCCCCAGCGCGCGGTCGTGCTGTTCCGGATCCACGTCCTCGAACTGGAGCACACCGATCCGCTCGTAGGCATCGCGCACGCGCGGTGTGAGCAGCCCGAGCCGCTTCACGTTCGGCACCACGCGCGCAAACAACTGCTGCCGGAACGCCGACATGATCGGCGAGCCGAGGATCCGCTCGCGCACCTCGGCGCGGTCGAAGCCCATCACGTCAGCGATCTCGTCGCCGATCAGCCGATCGCGCATCAGCAGGCTCGACTCGATGATGAATTCCTCGCGGTCTCGCAGCTCGGCCGACGACATCTCGCGGTAGTAGCCTTCGAGCGAGAGCACTCCGAACGCCACGTGCCGCGACTCGTCGCGCATCACGTAGTGGATCAGCTCGACGAGCAGCGGATCGCTCGCGATCTGGTGCAGGTTCCCGAACGCGGCCATCGCGAGCCCCTCCACGAGGATCTGCATCCCGAGGTACTTGAGGTCCCAGCGCTCGTCGGTGAGGATCGCATCGAGCAGCGTGCGCAGGTTCTCGTTGATCGGGAACTCCCACTCGAGCTTCTCGCGCAGATAGCGCGCGAAGACCTCGACGTGTCGCGCCTCGTCCATCGCCTGGGTAGCCGCGTAGTACTTGGCGTCGATCCACGGCACGCAGGAGACGAGCTGCGACGCGGTCATCAGCGCGCCCTGCTCGCCGTGCAGGAACTGTGACAGCTGCCAGGCGAGCATCGCGTGGCGCACGTGGGCTCGTTCCTTATCGGAGCAGCGCCGGAACGGGCCGTAGTCTTCGAGCGGGTTGAACGCGGCCGGGATGATCTCGCTCTCGGGGTCCACCGCGGTATCCCAGACGAGCTGCGCGGTGGCGTTCCACTGCTCGCGCTTCGCCTTCTCGTAGAGCTCGCGCAGGCCCACCTGCGAGGGCTCGTACCGCCACGTGTACTGGCTCGTGAACGAGGTGCGGATCTGGTCGCGCAGGGACATCCGGAGGTCTATCGGCCCGCAAACGGCGGACCTTAACATCGGGCGGCGGATTACACGCCCTTTGATGGCCTTCGCTCGCCTGCGGCTCGCTGCGCGAACCCGTCTGATGGCCTTCGCTCGCCTGCGGCTCGCTGCGCGAAACTTGCGGGTCAATCTTCCCTGCGCGACCGCTCGCCCAGCGCGCCGGCCGGGTGGCGCCGGTGGTATTCGGCACGCGTGAGGCCGACGGCGTGCTCGGCGCCCGCGGCCAGCGCAGCGAGCACGAGCAGCTCGGCGGCAGCGCTCGCGCGCGGCGCGAGGCCGAGCGGACCGCCCTCGCGCGCCACGCCCGCGTCGAGCGCAGCGTCGGCGGCGCGTGCGAGCGCCGAATCGAGCACTCCAGTGACCGCGATCACGTGAGCACCCATCTCCCGCACAGCCGCCACGGCGCCGAGCAGCTCCGCGGTGCCACCGCTGTTGCTGATCGCGATTACGACGTCGCCCGCGTGGATCTGGCCCGCGCTGCCGTGCGCAACCTCGGTCGCGTGCAGGAAGTAGGCCGGTGTGCCCGTGGATGCGAACAGCGAAGCTGCATAACGCGCCAGATGCTCGGGCTTGCCCACGCCAGTCACGTGCACGCGTCCGCCGCGCTCGCGCATCTGCCCGAGCAGCGCGAGTGCCGCGTCGAAGGCCGCTGCGTCGAGCCGGCGCTGCAGCCGATCCAACTCGTCGACCGCCACGCCGAAGCTCGCGAGCGCCTCGGCGCACGAAGGCGCGGGCGCAGCGGGGGTCGGCACCGCGCGGATGACGCGCGCGGCGCTGGGATACAGCTCGAGCACACGGGCGCGCGCTCGCTCGGGATCCTCGGGAAACGCGCCGAGCTGCTCCACACATGCGGCGCCGCACGCGTGGCCGAGCCGAGCCGCGTCCTCCCATCCGAGCTCCGCGGCCAGCGCGGCGAGCAGGCCTCCCAGGAACGCGTCGCCCGCACCCGTGGTGTCGACGACCTTCACCGGGCGCGCGGGCACGTAGCCCTCGAATCCGTCGGCCGCAATCGCGCAGCCCGCCTCACCGTCCGTGACCACGACGGCGCGGTTGCCGAAGCGCCCGCGCAGCCCACGCGCGAGGCGGAGCGGGTCGCCCCCGCCGCTCGACACCAGCTCGCGGCAGGCGAGCTTCGAGGGCTTGAGCAGATCCGCGCCGCGCAGCACCGCGTCGAGCGTGGCCTCGTCGCCGAGCCCTGATGCGATCGCGTCGCTCGGCGGCACGTCGAGATCCACCGCCGTGGCGGCGCCCGACGCGCGAGCCAGCTCGAGCGCTGCGTGCGCCGCCGCGAGCGGGAGCTGCGACACCTCAGTGGTGACGCGCCGCGCGCGCCGCACGAGCGCCGAGTGCGCGCGCACGCGCTCGGGAGTCGTCTGGGAGGTCGCCGCGGCCGCCATGTAGATCGCGCGCTCGCCCGCGTCGTCGACGAAGATCTCGGCCATGGAGCTCGCGCTGCCCGCGAGATCGATCTCGTGCGCGATCCCGAGCCGTTCCATCGCCGCGCGCAGCAGGCGCCCGTTCTCGTCGTCGGCGCCGAGCCCGAAGATCCCCGTGCGCAGGCCGAGCGCAGCCGCCCAGCCCAGGTGATTGAGCACGACGCCGCCGATGCGCGTCTGCACGGGGCCTCCGCCGAGATCGCGCAGCAGCATCTTCTCCGCGGCACCGATCGCGCGCGGCGCGCGGTGCATCCGGTCGACCACCATGCTGCCGATCCCGACCACGTCCAGTTCGTGCAGGGGCCCGCCTTCGCCCGCCAGCGGCTCGCTGCGCTTCGGCCGACTGCGTCGGCCTCCTTGCTCGCTCAAACGCTGCTCACCCAGAGCCCACCGAGCCCGTCGCGTGCCTGTGCGCGCACGCGGTCGAACGCGGCGTCGAACGCGGCCGCGTGCTCGGGTGCGAGAGCGGGAGTGCCGGGAGCGACCGCCTCACACGCGATCACGCCGAGGTGGCGCAGCGCGCGCTTGATACACGCGACGCCGCGCTTGCCGGCCGGCGTCTTGCAGCTCTCGCTGAATGCGATCGCGATCTCTCGCGCGCGCTCCATGCGCTCACCGTCGCCCGACCGGGCGAGCTGCCACGCGCGCGCCCACTCGCGCGGCAGCGCGTTGGCCGGACCGGACACCACACCGATCGGCAGCCCGCCGCGCAGCCGGTAGCGGTTCCAGTGCTCCGCCACGGAGCCGAGCCAGCCCGTGCGCGGCCGGAACAGATCGAAGATCAGCATCGCGTTGCCCACGTAGATGCCGAACTCGCCGCGCTCCGAGAATCCCGCGGCCGCTCGCGTGTAGTTGCCGAGCACCTTCTTCGACGCCGAGACCTTGATCCCGCGCACGAAGTCGAGCCGGCTCATCGCCTTCACCTGGCGCGTGCGGATGTGCGGCACGCGCGGGTCGATCGCGATGTCAGCGTTGTCGTAGAGATACACAGGGATGCGGCGGCTGCGCGCGTCGAGCAGATCGGCGACCTCGCGCGCGACGAAGCTCACGGGATCCTCGACGCCCTCGATCGAGAGCGGCGCGAGCACGGCTGCGTCGGCGCCGTGGGCGATCGCGAAGTCGAGATTCGCGAGCGTCTCCTCGCGCGTGTGGGCCGTGATGCCGGCCCAGGCCTCGATCGGGCGGTCGCCGCTGCCGAGCACGGCGTTGCACTTCGCCACTTCCTCGGTGCAGATCTGCACCACGCGCTGGCGCACGTCGTTGTCGATCCGGTCCCACTCGCCCGTGGTGCCGGCCGCGAACACGATGTCCGCGCCGTAGCCCTCCTGGGCCACGAAGCGGATCAGCGCTCGCTGGCCGTCCGGGTCGAGCTCGCCCTGGGCGTCCAGTACGGTCACCACGGGCACCGACAGCCCGGGCCGCGGGCGCGCTTCCTCCACGGATCGCATGCCGGGATTCTACCCGCGTATCGGCGCGTTACCCAAGATGGCGGGTTTCGAACGCCCTACACGGTCTCAAAGAAGTAGGTCATCCGCACCTGGAGCGCGGTGGCGAGCTTGTAGAGCGTCGACATCGAGGCGGCCGACTTCCCGAGCTCGATCTGCGAGATCAGGGACACCGACAACCCGGTGCGGTTGGCGAGCTGCTTGAGCGTGAGCGTGGACTCCGAGCGGCGCTCGCGCAGGCGCTTGCCCACGATCTGGTTGAGCCGCTTCTCGACGTCGACGAGCAGCCCCTTCTCGCGGATCGCCGCGTCGATCACGTGGCGCAGCTCCTCGAGCTCCACCGGCTTCTGGAGGTAGTCGAACGCGTGCTGCTTCATCGCGCGCACGGCCACGTCGACGGTCGGCATCGCGGTCATCGAGATCACGCAGAGGTCGGAGTCGGCCGCGCGCATGCGCGCGAGCAGGTCGAGCGCGCGATCCGCCGGCGGCGACACGTCCGCGATCACGATCTGGAACGTCCCGTGCTTGATCTCCTCGATCACGGCATCGGGGTTCGTGTTGGAGGACACGCGGTAGCCCAGCTCCGTGATCATCTCCTTCAGATCGAGCGCGGTGGCTTCGTCCGCGTCCACCACGAGAACGTTCAGTCGGCTCTTGTCGGACATCGCTTGCTCCTTCCGATCGTCGCGAGTGCGTAGGCGGCGCCGGAACCCACTGGCGATGCAGCGGAATCATCGACCGCCAAACTCTCGGAAGGACTGTTCGGTATTCGTGCCGAATTCCTTTAGGCCTGAATTGCGGGCCGGGGCGAAAAATCCGCCCGCGGCCAACCCTACCTGGCCGGTGCGGTCGGCGTGGTCGGGGTGGCGGTGAGCCAGGACGCCTGGAACAGCGCCGCGGGGGCCTCCGCGCGCGCCGCGCGCGTGACCTCGAGCCGAGCGCGCAGCCCGTCGGGCGCGAGTACGTCGATGAAACTCGGCACGCGGATCGCGCCGAACGCCTGGGGCGGGCCGAAGCGGTACTCGACGCCGTTTCGCAGCGCGATCCGCTGCGGCTCGAGGCTCGTCACGTCCACCCAGAGCGAGGGCAGTGGGTGCTCCGCCTCGGCGGGGCCGATCGCGCGGCCGCCGAACACATAGCAGTCGTGCGCGCCGAACTTCCCGAGCACCACCTGGCGGCCGTCGACGCCAAACGCCGCGAGCGCGGCGCCGAGCGCGTCGCCCGAGGTCGCCTGGAGCAGGAACATCGGCGGCAGGAACGGGTGCGGATCCGAGAGGATCTCCCCGTTGCGACTCGCCTGATAGTTGCTGCTCTGGAGCAGGTGGCGCTCGACGAAGCCCCCCCAGCTGTTGCGCAGCTCGAGCCGCGCGAGCCCCGACGGGTGCACCGCGATCTCGCCCTCGGCAGAGGGCGCAGCGCCGTCGACGCGCAGCTTGACGGAGAGGATCAGTGGCGCGCTGCGCCCCGACGTCGTGTTCATCTCGGCGACGGCGCGCGCGATCTTCTGGGGCGACGGGATCGCCCCGCGCGCCGGCGCCGCGGCGATCACTGCGAGCGCGAGTGCCGCAGCGGCGCGGCGGGTGCGTCTCAAGCGGCGCTCCTCGCGAGTTTCGATCGCCCCGCATAGGCCGCGCGCGCGCCGAGCTCCGCCTCGATCGCGAGCAGGCGGTTGTACTTCGCCACGCGGTCGGAGCGGGAGAGCGATCCGGTCTTGATCTGCCCGCAGCCGGTGCCCACCGCGAGGTCGGCGATCGTCACGTCCTCGGTCTCGCCCGAGCGGTGCGATACCACCGCCGCATAACCCGCCGCGCGGGCGCGCCGGATCGCCTCGAGCGTCTCGCTGAGCGTTCCGATCTGGTTCACCTTGATCAGGATCGCGTTGGCGACGCCCTGGTCGATGCCCTGCTGGAGGATCTTCGGGTTGGTCACGAACAGGTCGTCGCCCACCAGCTGGGTGCGGTCGCCGAGCTTCCGGGTCAGTGCCTTCCAGCCGGTCCAATCCGACTCGTCGAGCCCGTCCTCGATCGACACGATCGGGTAGCGCGACACCCATTCCTCCCAGAACCCGATCATCCCGTCGACGCTGTGCGTCGCGCCCTCGCCCTCGAGCACGTACTTCCCGCTCTGGTAGAACTCGCTCGACGCCGGGTCGATCGCGATCGCGACGTCTTCTCCGGGCCGATAGCCCGCCGCCTCGATCGCCGCGAGCACCAGCTCGATCGCCTCGCGGTTGCTCTTCAGGTTGGGCGCGAAGCCGCCCTCGTCGCCGACCGCGGTGGCATATCCCTTGTCGGCGAGCAGCTTCTTGAGCTTGTGGAATACCTCGGCGCCCCAGCGCAGGGCTTCGGAGAAGGTGGGCGCGCCGACCGGGAACAGCATGAACTCCTGGAGGTCGACCGTGTTATCGGCGTGCGCACCGCCGTTGATCACGTTCATCATCGGCGCGGGCAGCAGGTGCGCGGACGCGTCCAGGAAGCGGTAGAGCGGAAGGCCGGCGGCGTTCGCGGCCGCGTGCGCGGCAGCCAGCGACACACCGAGCAGCGCGTTTGCGCCCAGCCGCGACTTCGCCTCGGTGCCGTCGCACTCGCACAGCGCGCGGTCGAGCGCCTCCTGCTCCGCGAGGCCGCCCAGCGCGCGGCCCACGGCCGCGCGCGCGAGCTCGCCGTTGGCGTTCGCGACGGCCTTGAGCACGCCCTTTCCCCCGTAGCGCTTCGGGTCCCCGTCGCGCAGCTCGAGCGCCTCGCGCGAGCCGGTCGAGGCACCCGACGGCACCGCCGCGCTGCCGACCGCGCCGCTCGAAGTGCGCACCTCGACGGCCACGGTGGGGTTCCCGCGCGAGTCGAGGATCTCGCGCGCGCGAACGGCTGCGATCGTCACGGTCACGGGGACCTCCGCCCAAATCGGGCCGGAAGCTAGCATGCAGCGATGGGTTCGATCCGCATCGAGCGCGCGGAGGGCGTGGAAGCGATCGCCGAGTTCGCCGCGCTGCACGACCGTGTGTACGCGGCGCGCCCCGCGCGCTGGCACGGCTCGCCCCTGCATCTGCCGATGCTGCTCGGGCAGACCCCCGCGACGGTCGAGCGCGAGCTGCGGCCGTTCGTGGCACGCGCGGGCGGCGAGGTGGTAGCGCGCGTGTGCGCGGCCGTCGACGGGCCCTATCTGCGGCACTGGAACGAGCGCGTCGGCCACCTGCTGATGTTCGAGTCCCAGCCGCACGCCCGCGAGGCGGCGCGCGGCGTGCTAGACGCCGCGTGCGAATGGCTGGCCGAGCGCGGTATGGAGGCGGCGCGCGCGGGCTTCGGTCTGCTCGAGACGCCGTTCACCACCGACGACTACGAGTCGCTGCCGCCGAGCACGCTGCGCCAGAATCCGCGCGAATACCACACCCTGATCAAGGGCGCCGGGTTCGAGACCGAGCGCGGGTTCGTCGACTACGCGATGCCGGTCGGCCGGGAACTCGTCGAGCGCTGGGAGAGCTCGCTCGACAGCGCGCAAAAGGCGGGGTTCGCGTTCGCGCCGTTCCGCGATTTCACGCACGCGCAGCGCTCCTGGCGCCTGTGCGAACTCTGGAACGCTACGTTCGCGAGCCACTGGGGCTGGACCCCGCTTTCGCCCGAACTCGCAGGCCTGTTCGTGGTCGACGGCCAGCCCGTGCTCGACACCTCGGTTTTCGCGCTCTCCGGGGGCGAGCCAGTCGGGTTCTGCTTCGTGCTCCCCGACGACCTGTCGCACGCGGAGCTCGCGCCCGGGCGCGCGCTGCGCGCGGGCGAACGCATGAACTCGCTCGCGATCGGCGTGCTGCCGCGCGCGCGCCAATGCGGCCTCAACTACGCGATGGCCGCCTACGGATACCTCGAGCTCGCGCGTCGCGGCTGGACCCACGTCTCCTACACGCTCGTGCTCGACGACAACTGGCCCTCGCGCCGGACGGGGATCGGGCTCGGCGGCGCGCTGCGCGCGAACTACCTCGCCTACCGCCGCAACTTCGCGCGCCGTTAACTCGCGCGGCGCTGCTGGAGCTCCTCGCGCTTCGCGAAGTGCCGGCCGAGGTACCCGATCAACGCCTTCGGGTCGATCGGCTTGACGAAGTGCTGATCGAAGCCGGCGGCGTGGCTGCGCGCGCGGTCCTCTTCCTGGCCCCAGCCGGTCAGCGCGATCAGCAGCATGTTCCGGCCCCACTCCTCGGCGCGGATCCGGCGGCACGCTTCGTAGCCGTTCATGTTCGGCATGCCGACGTCGAGCAGCACGGCGTCCGGGCGGAACGCCGTGGCCTCCGCCACCGCTTCCACGCCGTCGACGGCGGTGCGCACCGTGATTCCGTGCAGCTCGAGCAGCAACGCGAGGCTCTCCAGGCTGTCGCGGTTGTCGTCCGCGAGGAGGATGCGCTGCGCGGCGGAGACCTGCGGTTCGGAAGAAATGCTCCGCTCACTCGCCGGGATCGCCGTCGGGATCGGCAGGCGCACCGTGAACTCGCTGCCGGTACCGGGGCCGTCGCTCCGGGCCACCACGGACCCGCCGTGCAGCTCGACGAGCCGCTTCACGATCGTGAGCCCGATGCCGAGGCCGCCGTGTCGGCGCTCGAGCGACCGGTCGCCCTGCGAGAACAGATCGTAGATGCTGTCGAGCAGCTCGGGAGCGATGCCATCGCCGGTATCGCGCACCGAGACGAGCACGCCGCCCTCCGATCGCCGCGCGCGCACCGCGATCTGCCCGCCGCGCCCGGTGAATTTGCTCGCGTTCTGGAGCAGGTTCGAGAAGATCTGGGTCAGGCGCGTCACATCGCCGTCCACCACGAGCGCGCCCCCGTCCACCTCGACGGAGAGACCCTGACCGCGGTGGTCGATCTCGGGCTTGACGCGCTCCACCGCGTATTCGAGTGCCTCGACGATCTTCACCGACTCGGAGCGCAGCTCGAGCTTCCCAGTCGTGATCCGGGACACATCGAGCAGATCGTCGACGAGCCGGATCAGGTGGCCGAGCTGGCGGTCGATCACCTCCACCGCGTGCCCGCACTGCGACGGGTCGCCCGACGAGCGCAGCAGGTGGATGGAGTTGAGCATCGGTGCGAGCGGGTTGCGCAGCTCGTGCGCGAGGATCGCGAGGAACTCGTCCTTGCGCCGGTCGCTCGTGCGCAGCGCCGCGGTGCGCTCCTGGACGCGGCGCTCGAGCTCCTCGTTCATGCGCTCGAGCCGGCGGTTCTTGCGGTACAGGTCGGCGAACACCGCGACCTTCGCGCGCAGGATCTCGGGCACTACCGGCACGCCGACGTAGTCCATCGCACCCGCGTGGTAGCCCCGAAGGCGATGGACGTCGTTCACGAGCACGGCGGAGACCAGGATGATCGCGGTGTTCCGATAGCGCGGGTGCCCGCGGATCATCGCGGCCAGCTCGAAGCCGTCGAGCTCCGGCATGCAGACGTCGATCAGCACCACGGCGATGTCGGTCTTGAGGAGCTGCTCGAGCGCCTCGCTCGCCGAGGTCGCGCGGATCAACGTGGCATCGAGGTCGGCGAGCATCGCCTCGTAGGAGAGCAGCTTCCCCGGCTGGTCGTCGACCAGCAGAATCTGGACTCGTTCGTCCTCGCTCACATGGTTTCCCCGATTTGTTTCTAGCGGTGCAGCCACATCCGGAGCGCCGAGAGCAGCTGTTCGGTGTTGACCGGCTTCGCGAGATAGTCCGAGGCTCCCGCCTCGAGACACTTCTCTCGGTCTCCCTTCATCGCCTTCGCGGTGAGCGCGATGATCGGCAGGCGTCGCAGCGCGGGCCGCTGCCGGATCGCCTGCATCGTCTTGTAGCCGTCCATCTCCGGCATCATGATGTCCATCAGCGCGAGCTCGACGTTCGGCGTCTTCTCGAGCAGCTCGATCGCCTCGCGCCCGGTGGTGGCGGTGAGCACGTGCATCCCACGCCGCTCGAGCACGCTCGACAGCGCGAAGATGTTACGCACGTCGTCGTCGACGACGAGCACCGACTTGCCGAGCAGGAACTCGTCGGAGCCGTGCAACCGCTCGAGCAGGCGCTGCTTGTCGGGCTTGAGGTCGGCGACCACGCGGTGCAGGAACAGCGAGGTCTCGTCGAGCAGGCGCTCGGGCGACTCGACGCCCTTCACCACCACGCTGCGCGCAAGGCTCTTCAGGCGCGTGTCCTCTTCGAGCGAGAGCTCCTTGCCCGTAAACACCACGACCGGAATGTCGCGCAGCTCGGCGTCGTCGCGGATCGCCTCCAGCACGTCGAAGCCAGAGATGTCCGGGAGCCGGAGGTCGAGGACGACGCAGTCGTAGGACTCGTCGCGCAGCGCGGCGAGCGCCTCCTCGCCGGTCCCGACCGCACGGATCCAGATGTCGTCGTCGCCGAGCAGCTCGCCGATGCTGAGCTGCTCCGCCGGATTGTCCTCGACGACGAGCAGGCGCTTGGTGCGCGGCGCGATGAACTCCTTCATGCGCGAGAGCGCGGCGTCGAGGCCGTTGGCGCTGGTCGGCTTGGTCACGAACGCGAACGCGCCGCGCGCGAGGCCGTGCTGCCGGTCCTCGTCGAGCGTGACCATCTGCACGGGAATGTGGCGCGTGAGCGGGTCCTGCTTGAGCTCGGAGAGCACGGTCCAGCCCAACATGTCGGGCAGGAACACGTCGAGCGACACCGCGCTCGGCTCGAACCTGCGCGCGAGCTCGAGCGCGTCGGCGCCCGTGTGCGCGACCACCACCTTGAACCCGTTGTCGTGGGCGAGATCGAGCAGAATGCGCGCGTAGTGGGGATCGTCTTCGACGATCAGCAGCGTTGCGTCGTCGAGCGAGAGCGCGTCGCGATCGTCGGGAATGCGCTCGACGACGCGATCGGTCGGTCGCGCCTCCGCGCTGCCATTGGCGCGCAACGCCTGGACGTCCACGGGTGCCTCGTTCGGCTTGCTCGGCGCGGCCGGCCCGACGTACCGCAGCGGCAGGTAGAGCGTGAACGTGCTGCCGAGATCGGGGACGCTGCGCAGCTGGATCTCGCCGCCGAGCAGCGACGCGAGCTCGCGGCTGATCGCGAGACCCAGTCCCGTGCCTCCGTACTTGCGGCTCGTGCCGGCGTCGGCCTGCTGGAACGCCTCGAAGATGATCTTCTGCTTCTCGGCGGGGATCCCGACGCCCGTGTCGGAGACCTCGAGCGCCACCACGGCGGGCACGCTGTCGAGCACGGGGTGATCGGGGGTCCAGCCCGACGTCGCGATCGACACGTCGAGCTTGACCCCGCCTTCAGAGGTGAACTTGAACGCGTTCGAGAGCAGGTTCTTGAGCACCTGCTGCAGGCGCTTCGGGTCGGTGACCATGCTGCGCCCGAGCGCGGGATCGGAGTGCACCTCGAACGAGAGGCCGCGGTTGTCCGCTTCGTGGCGGAACGTGCGCTCGACCGTGCCGATCAGGCTGCTGAAGTACACCTCCTCGGCGTCGACCGTCACGGTGCCCGACTCGATCTTCGAGAGGTCGAGGATGTCGGTGATCAGGTTCAGGAGGTCGGTGCCCGCGGCGTGGATCGTGCGGGCGAACTCGATCTGCTTGTCGGTGAGGTTGCCTTCGGGATTGTCGCCGAGCTGCTGGCCCAGGATCAGGATGCTGTTGAGCGGCGTGCGCAGCTCGTGCGACATGTTGGCGAGGAACTCGGACTTGTACTTCGAGGTCAGCGCGAGCTCGGCGGTCTTGCGCTCGACCTCCACGTTGCGCTCGGCGAGCTGCTGCGCCTTCTGCTCGAGCTGCTCGTTGGACTGCTGGAGGTCCTTCTGGCGGCTCTGCAGCTCGGCCGCGAGCTGCTGCGACTGCTTGAGCAGTCCTTCGGTCTGCATCGTAGCCTCGATGCTGTTCAGCACGATGCCGATGCTCGCCGTGAGCTGCTCGAGGAACGTGAGGTGCGACGCCGCGAAGTCGTTCAGCGATGCGAGCGCGAGCACGGCCTTGATCTCGTTCTCGAACATCACGGGGAACACGACCACGTTGCGCGGCAGCACGGCGAGCAGCGCCGAGCCCACTGGCACCGCGTCGCGCGGCACGTCGGTGACGAGAATGCGCCGCTTCTCGATCACGCACTGGCCGATGAAACCTTCGCCCACCCGCATCCGGTCCGGGTAACCGAGGTCAGGCGAGTTCGCGTAGCTCGCGAGCAGGTTGAGCTGCGCCTCGCCGCTGTCCATCTGGTAGATCACGCCCTGGTGTGCGCCCACCAGCGGCACGAGCTCCGAGAGCAGGAGCTTGCCCACCGTGACGAGGTCGCGCTGGCCCTGGAGCATGCCGGTGAAGCGCGCGAGGTTCGTCTTCAGCCAGTCCTGCTCCATGTTGCGCTCGGTGGTCTGGCGCAGGTTGGTGATCATCGTGTTGATGTTGTCTTTGAGCTCCGACACTTCGCCGCGCGCATCGACCTGGATCGCGCGCGTGAGATCGCCCTTCGTGACCGCGGTGGCCACGTCCGCGATCGCGCGCACCTGGTCGGTCAGGTTCGCGGCCAGCAGGTTCACGTTGCCGGTCAGGTCCTTCCAGGTGCCCGCGGCGCCCGGCACGTAGGCCTGGCCGCCTAGCCGGCCCTCGACGCCCACCTCGCGCGCCACCGTCGTCACCTGGTCGGCGAACGTGGCGAGCGTGAGCGTCATGTTGTTGATTGTCTCGGCGAGCGCGGCGACCTCGCCCTTCGCCTTGACACTGAGGCTCTGCTTCAGGTCGCCGTCGGCGACCGCGGTCACCACCTTCACGATGCCGCGCACCTGCTCGGTGAGGTTCGCGGCCATCACGTTCACGTTGTCGGTCAGGTCCTTCCAGGTACCGGCCACGCCGGGCACCTGCGCCTGGCCGCCGAGCTTGCCCTCGGTGCCCACCTCGCGCGCCACGCGCGTCACCTCGGCGGCGAACGCGTTGAGCTGATCGACCATCGTGTTGATCGTGTTCTTGAGCTCGAGGATCTCGCCCTTCGCGTCGACGGTGATCTTGCGCGACAGGTCGCCGCGCGCGACCGCGGTGGTCACCTCGGCGATGTTGCGCACCTGCGTGGTGAGGTTCGCGGCGAGCAGGTTCACGTTGTCGGTCAGGTCCTTCCACGTGCCCGCGACCCCGGGCACCACGGCTTGGCCGCCGAGGCGTCCTTCGGTGCCGACCTCGCGCGCCACGCGCGTCACCTCGGACGCGAACGACCGCAGCTGATCGACCATCGTGTTGATGGCCTCCTTCAGCTGCAGGATCTCGCCGCGCACGTCGACGGTGATCTTCTTGGACAGGTCGCCGCTCGCGA
>DATFWW010000040.1:0-14864 GCA_035258825.1 Myxococcota bacterium | reverse complement strand
GCGTGGAACGCGCGCGCGCCTACGCCAAGCGCCTGAACGCGAGCCTCGCGATCATCGACAAGCGGCGCGAGGCCGCCAACGTCTCGCAGGTGATGAACATCATCGGCGACGTGCAGGGGCGCACCTGCGTGATCGTCGACGACATCGTCGACACCGCGGGCACGCTGACCGAGGCCGCCGGCGCGCTCAAGGACGCGGGGGCCGCGGTGGTGTCGGCCGCGATCACCCACCCCGTGCTCTCGGGCCCCGCGATCAAGCGGATCCGCGAATCGTCGCTGACCGAGCTCGTGATCACCGATACCGTTCCGCTGCGTCCCGAGGCGGACGACTGCGATCAGATCCGCGTGGTCAGCATCGCGCACCTCCTGTCCGAGGCGATCCGGCGCATCAACAACGAGGAGAGCGTGAGCTCCCTGTTCGTCTAGCAAGCCGGCGCAGCCGGCGCGCAGCGAGCCGCAGGCGAGCGAAGTCGAAGAGGTGGCCTCGGGTAGGTAGTGGCTCTGAATTGAACTTGATGGTTTCGTTTCATAACGAGGTGAATCGTGCCTTCCGAACATCAGCTCGCCGTCGAAGCGCGCGCGGGAAGTGGCAAGGGCCACGCGCGCAAGCTGCGCGCGAAGGGCCGCATCCCGGCCGTCTGCTACAGCCCGGGCTCGCCCGCCACCTCGATCCAGCTCGATCCGAAGGCGCTCGACCACCTGCTGCACAAGAGCTCGGCGGGCATGAACACGCTGATCAACCTTACCGGGAGCGGGCTCGATGGCGTGGTCGTGCTCGTGAAGGAGCTCCAGCGCGATCCCGTGATGGGCATCCTGCTCCATGCGGACCTGTTCGCGGTCGACGTCGACAAGGCGATCGAGGTGAAGGTACCCGTGCGGATCGTCGGAACGCCGACCGGCGTGACGTTCGGCGGCGGCATCCTCGACTTCCCGATGCGCGAGATCGAGGTGCTGTGCCTGCCGCGCGCGATCCCCGAGGACCTGCCGGTCGACGTCTCCGCGCTCCAGGTCGGCGACTCGATCCACGTGCGCGAGATCGCGCTGCCCACGGGCGTCGAGCTCGTGTCGGATCCGGAGCTCTCGGTCGTCTCGGTGGTGCTGCCCTCGAAGGAGGAGGAGCCGGCGCCGGCCGAGGCGGTGGCGGTGGAAGGCGAGGAGGGTGCCGCTCCGGCGGAGGGCGCGGCTCCGGCCGCCGAGGGCGAGGAGCCCGAGCAGGAGTAGGCCGGTCGGGCCTCGCGGCGTGAAGCTGGTCGTCGGCCTCGGCAACCCGGGGCCACGCTATGCGGACACGCGGCACAACGCCGGCGTGCGCGTGCTCGAGCGCTTCGCGCGCGACCACGGCATCGCGCTCGACGCGCGCCGCTTCGGCTCGCGCTTGGGCCGCGGGTGGCTCGCGGGCGAGGGGCCGGCGCTCGAGGTGGCGCTGCTCGCGCCCGAGACGTTCATGAACCGCTCGGGTGAGGCGGTGGCCGAAGCGGTGGACGAGCTCGGCGTCGCGGACGTGGCGGCCGACCTGCTCGTCGCGCTCGACGACGTCGACCTCCCGTTCGGACGGCTGCGGCTGCGCCCCGCCGGCGGCTCGGGCGGCCACCGCGGTCTCTCCGACGTGATCGAGCGGCTCGCGCGGCGCGACTTCGCGCGGCTGCGCTTCGGGGTCGGGCGGCCGGCCGCCGACCGGGAGACCGTCGACCACGTGCTCGAGCCGTTCTCGCCGGCAGAGCAGGTGCTCTTGCCGGAGCGGATCGCGCGGGCCGCGCGCGCGCTGGAATCGGCGCTCCGGCACGGCGTCGCGGCGGCGATGAACGAGTTCAACCGAGATCCGGATGCGATCGCCGAGCGCGGCGCGCACCCATGAGTGAGGCTCCGCGCCGGGGCTTCGTCGCCGCGCTCCAGGAGTATTCGGTTCCGCTGCTCGCGGGCGTCGCGGCCGCCCTGGTCGCCGCGAACTTCGCGCCGGACGCCTATCAGCGCGCGGTGCATTGGCATCCGTTCGGCAACGCGACGCTGCTCGGCCATCCACTCGATCTCGATTTCCTGGTCAGCGACGTGTTCATGGCGCTGTTCTTCGCGATCGCGGCGGTCGAGATCACGCGATCGTGTCTGCCGGGCGGTGATCTGAATCCGCCCGCCAAGGCGATGAATCCGCTGATCGCGACGATCGGCGGCATCGCCGGACCGATCGCGGCGTACATGGCCGGGCTCGCGCTGCTGTTCGGGCTCGGCGTGTACTCGAGCGGCAGCGGCGACTTCAGCGCGCTCGCACGCGGCTGGGGTGTGCCCACCGCCACCGACATCGCGCTCGCGTGGCTCGCGGCGCGAGCGGTGTTCGGCCGCGGCCACCCCGCAGTGCAGTACCTGCTGCTGCTCGCGGTCGTCGACGACGGCATCGGGCTCGCGATCATCGCGCTGTTCTACGGCGATCCGGCCCACCCTGCGCAACCGGCCTATCTCGGCCTCGTCGCGCTCGCGATGGCGCTCGCGTACGCGCTCCGGCGGCTCGGCGTCTCGAGCTGGGTGCCGACCATTGCGCTCGCGGGGCCGCTCGCGTGGGCCGGGCTCGCGCTCGCACGGCTGCACCCCGCGGTCGCGCTCGTCTGCGTGGTGCCGTTCCTGCCCGCGCGCGGCGGCGATCCTCCGCTGTTTCGATTCGAACATCGGTGGAAGCTGCCCGTAGACCTCGGCCTGTTCTTCTTCGCGTTCACGCGCGCCGGCGTGACGCTCGCCGACGTCGGCCCGCTCACCTGGCTCGTGCTCGGATCGCTCGTGGTCGGCAAGACCGCGGGCATCGGCGCGTTCGGCTGGCTCGCGGCGCGGTTGGGATTCCCGTTGCCCGCGCGCATGGAGGGCCGCGACGTCTGGCTGGCTGGATACGTCGCCGCGCTCGGCCTCACGGTGGCGCTTTTCGTGGCGTCGGCCGCGTTCGTGGATCCGGTGCTGCTCGGCGAGGCCAAGATGGGCGCGCTGCTCTCGGGAGCGGTCGGGCTCACGGCGGTCGCATTCGCGCGGCGGCGGCGCCGGCCAGCCAGATTGTCCGGCTAGTCTGCCCAGTTTATACCGTTTCATTTAACGATATTGTCTGATTGACAGGCCTTATTTTCTGCATGTACGTTCCGTTTCATGCAGATCGAGTGGACCCGCAACGAAGAGGTGGGCGGACGTCCGGTCTACCTCCAGATCGCGGCGGCCGTGCGCGCCGCGATCGCGCGCAACGGCCTCGGGTCCGGCGCGCGGCTGCCTGCGATCCGCGACCTCGCTCGCGAGCTCGGCGTGCACCGCGACACTGTGGCCACCGCCTACGAGGCGCTCGCCGCGGACGGCGTGATCGAATCGGCGGTCGGGCGCGGCACGTTCGTGGCCCCGGGCGAGGCGGCGCGGCAAGAGCCCGTGGCGCCGTTCGCGCCTGCGCTCGCGCCGGTCGTGGAGCGGCTGCTCGAGTTCGACCGCGCGAGGCCGCGCTTCGGCAGCGCGCGCGACGCCGTGGCGATGCACGCGCTGATCCCCGATCCCTCGCTCTATCCCGCGGAGCCGTTCCGGCGCGCGCTCAACCGCGCGCTCGCGCGCGGCGGTCCCGAGCTCCTGCTCTACGGCAGCCCGCAAGGCGATGCCGCGCTGCGCGAGGTGCTCGCGAAGCGCATGACCGACGCGGCGCTGCCGGTGTCCGCCGACGAGCTCGTGCTGTGTCACGGCGCGAGCCAGGGAATCGCGCTTGCGCTGCGCCTGTTCTGCGAGGCCGGCGATGCCGTCGCCGTGGAGGAGCCCACCTACAACAATGTGCTCGGCGCGGCGCTCGCGCTCGGCGTGCGCACGGCCCCCGTGCCGATGCGCGACGGCGGCGCCGATCTCGCGCGGCTCGAGCAGACGCTCGCGCGGCCCGACGTGAAGGCGCTCTACACGATCCCGACCTTCCACAACCCGATGGGCACCACCACCGGTCTCGCCCACCGGCAGTCGCTGCTCGCGATCGCGCGCCGCGCGGGCGTGCCCGTGATCGAAGACGGGTACGAGATGGACCTGCGCTTCGCGGGTGCGCCGATCGCGCCGCTGGCCGGCCTCGACCCGAGCGGGATCGCCGTGCACCTGTTCTCGTTCTCCAAGTCGCTGTTCCCGGGCGCGCGCGTCGGCGCGGTGTCGGCGCGCGGGCGGCTGCGCGAAGCGCTGCTCGCGCTCAAGCAGGCGAGCGATCTCTCCGACGCGCTGCCGCTGCAGGCCGCGCTCTCGGAGTTCGTCGCGAGCGGCGAGTACGACCGGCACCTCGCCCGGCTGCGCCGCGTGCTGCGCGGCCGCCGCGACGCGCTGCTCGAGGCGCTCGCGCAGCACATGCCCGAGGGCGCGCACTGGACGACACCCGAGGGCGGCTACCAGATCTGGCTCGAGCTGCCCGGTCCGATCGACACGCGCGACCTGCTCGCCGACGCGGTCGCGCAGGGCGTGCTATTCGCGCCGGGCTCGCAGTTCTTCTCCGACGGCCGCCCGTCGAACGGAATGCGGCTCGCGTTCGCGATGGCCGGCGAGGATGCGCTGCGGCGCGGCGTCGAGCGGATCGCGCGCGTGGTGGCCGCGCATCGCGCGAACGGCGCGCCCGCGGCGCGCGTACCAGTCTGAAAAAACAGGGAGGATTTCGCGATGACGCAATCCAACGGAAACGGCGACGGGCGGCGCGGCGCGCAGTCGTTCGAGATCAAGGTGGGGCTCGCCGAGATGCTCAAGGGCGGCGTGATCATGGACGTCACGAACCCCGAGCAGGCGAAGATCGCCGAGGAGGCGGGCGCCGCAGCGGTGATGGCGCTCGAGCGCGTGCCCGCCGACATCCGCAAGGAGGGCGGCGTCGCGCGCCTGTGCAGCATCGAGGTGATCGAGGGCATCCAGCGCTCGGTCTCGATCCCCGTGATGGCGAAGGTGCGGATCGGGCACTTCCTCGAGGCGCGCGTGCTCGAGTCGCTCGGCGTCGACTTCATCGACGAGAGCGAGGTGCTGACACCGGCCGACGAGGAGCACCACGTGGCGAAGCACGACTTCCGCTCGCCGTTCGTGTGCGGCGCGCGCAACCTCGGCGAGGCGCTGCGGCGGATCGGCGAGGGCGCCGCGATGATCCGCACCAAGGGCGAGGCGGGCAGCGGGAACATCGTGGAGGCGGTGCGCCACCTGCGCGCGGTGACGGGGGAGATCCGCGCGCTCGCGGCACTGCGCAGCGAGGAGGTGGCGACGCGCGCGAAGGAGCTGCAGGCGCCCTACGAGCTCGTCCGGGCCGTGGCGCGCGACGGGCGCCTCCCGGTGCCGAACTTCGCCGCGGGCGGCATCGCCACGCCCGCCGACGCGGCGCTGTGTATGGCGCTCGGCGCCGAGGCGGTGTTCGTGGGCTCGGGGATCTTCAAGAGCGAGGATCCCGCGGCGCGCGCGCGCGCCGTCGTGCGCGCCACCACGCACTGGGACGACCCGGACGAGGTGCTCGCGGCGAGCCGCGGCCTCGCGGCCGCGATGCCGGGCATCGAGATGGAGAAGCTCGCGGAGCACGAGCGACTCGCGAACAGAGGTTGGTAGGTGGCTAAGCGCGTCGGAATCCTCGCGATCCAGGGCGACGTCGCCGCGCACGCGGCGGCGGTCGCACGGGTCGGCGCCGAAGCGATCCGCGTGCGGCGCGCCAAGGAGCTCGACGGGCTCGACGCGCTGATCCTTCCCGGCGGCGAGAGCACCACGATCTCGAAGGGTCTCGACCGGCTCGCGCTCTGGGAGCCGATCGAGGCGTTTGCTCGCGCGGGGCGACCCGTGCTGGGCACGTGCGCGGGCGCAATCCTGCTCGCGCGCGAAGTCGAGAACCACCCCGTGCGCAGCCTGGGCCTCGTCGACGTGATCGCGATCCGCAACGCCTACGGCACGCAGGTGGACTCGTTCGCGGCGCCCGCCGAGGCGGGCCCGTGGGCGGGCATGTCCTGCGTGTTCATCCGCGCGCCGCGGCTGCGGCGCCCCGGCACGGACGTCCAGGTGCTCGCCCGCCACGACGGGTGGCCGGTCGCCGTGAGACAGGGGAACGTCTGGGCTACCACGTTCCACCCGGAGCTCACGGACGATCCGCGCGTGCACGCGGCGCTGGTGGACGCCGCGGGTTAGTCGGCGCGGTCGGGAGGTAGACCCGATGATCGCGATTCGAATCCGTGTGCGGCTGGCCGCCGTCGGACTGGCGCTGATCTCCCTCGCGGGACCCGCGTGGGGCGCCGCGCCCAAGTGGGACCAGAAGCAGGTGCTCGCACTGGCCGAGCGGCTCGCCCAGGCGCTCGAAGACGTCGAGGCGGCGGCCCGCGAGGCGCCGCCCCAGCTCACGGCGCTCCAGCAGCGCAAGCGCGACGCGGCGCTCGCGGGCTTCCACCGCTTGCGCGAGGCGGCGGGCGCGTACGTCTCGAAGCTCCAGGCAGGGTGGGACCGCGACATGACCTCGGCGTACTTCCGGAGCGTCCGCGACGGCTTCCGAGACGCCCGCAGCTCGGCCGGCGATGCCGTTCCCAGCGAGCAGGTGGACGAGAAGTTCCAGGCCGCCGATCAGGCCCTCGACGAGCTGTCCCGCTTCTACCCCGGCGTGTGAGCGGCGCCCGGTTGAGCCCCCGAGCGGGCTCTGCTACCGCTTGGGCCCCCGAGCGAACCGCATCGGATCGCTCGTTCCTCGGCCCGCGCCGCGCGCGGGCCCGGCGCCCGGCGCCGTCCAGGAGGGGCCTTGCGCGAGTACGAGTTCACGTTCGTCGTCCAGCCGGAGATCTCCGACGAGGGGGTCCAGTCGATCTCGCAGCGCTTCGAGGGCGTTCTCGGCAATCACGCGTCCGAGAAGCTCTTCTACGAAGACTGGGGGCGCCGGCGCCTCGCCTACGAGATCCGCAACTTCCAGAAGGGCCATTACCAGGTCCTCCACTTCCTGTCGGACGGGAAGGTGATCCCCGAGCTCGAGCGCTCTGCGCGGCTCGACGACTCGATCCTGCGCTTCCTGACCGTGCTCGCGAACGAAGACGTCACCGACGTCGAGGCGCGGCGCGCCGAGGGCATCGCGCTCGAAGAGGATCGCAAGAAGCGCGCGGCCGAGAAGGCGGTGCGCGACGCCGAGGAGGCCGCGCGCGCGGCCGAAGAGGCGGCGCAGTCGCGCGACGAGGCGCGCGACGAGGACGACGACGACGAGGACGACGACCGCGACCGCGACCGCGATGAGGACGACGAGGAGTAGCGACGCATGGCGAACGTGAAGCTGATCCTCGTGGAATCGATCCACCGCCTCGGCGAGGCGGGCGACCTCGTGAGCGTGAAGCCCGGCTTCGCGCGCAACTATCTCCTCCCCCAGGGCAAGGCGCTGCTTGCGACCGAGTCGCGCGTGAAGGAATTCGAGCACAAGCGGCGGATCGCGGAGGAGAAGGCCGCGCGCGAGCAGAAGGATCTGCAGGCCATCAAGGCGCGGCTCGAAGCGCTGAAGATCGAGATCGGCGCGCGCGCGGGCGAGAGCGGAAAACTGTTTGGCTCGGTCACCGCGGCGCAGATCGCCGACAAGATCGAAGCCGCGGGCATCGACGTGGACCGCCGCCGGATCGATCTGCGCGAGCCGATCAAGGAAGTCGGTGAGCACAAGGTGGCGGTGAAGCTGCTGCGCGAGCTGATCGCGCATCTCTCGATCACCGTGATTGCGGAGGGCGGGCCGTCCCCTGAGGACGAAGAGATCGTCGAGGAAGTCGACGATCGCCGCAATCGGCGCCGCCGCCGCGACGACGACGAAGACGAAGAGGACGAACGCGACCGCGCGAAGAGCGAGGAATCTGCGCCGCGCGAGTAGCGACTGGTGTAAGATGAGGGTCCGCTCACACCGAAGGGGGTGCGGTGGCGCGGTCGTCGGGGACATCGTCGGGTACGGGTTCGCGCACGGGGGGTAGTGGATCCGATCGCCCGGATCCGAGCGCGGTGGTCGGCCGCATTCCGCCGCACGACCTCGAGGCCGAGAAGGCCGTGCTCTCGGCGCTGCTGCTCGACAACCTCGCGATCCATTCGGTGCTGAACGAGGTCGAGCCGGACGACTTCTACCATCCGTCGCACCAGCTGATCTACCAGGCGATGCTCGATCTCCAGGACGAGAACGAGCCAGTCGATCTGCACACGCTCGCCGATCATCTGAACGCGAGCAAGAAGCTGGATCGCGTCGGTGGGCTCGTGTTCCTGTCCGAGCTGTCGGACTATGAAGCCACTGCGGCAAACGTCGTGCACCACGCGAAGATCGTGCGCGACAAGGCGGTCAAGCGAAATCTGATCCGCGTCGCGAGCGAGATCACCGAGACATGCTTCGAGCAGACCGATCGCGCCGAGCAGCTGCTCGATTTCTCCGAGTCGAAGATCTTCGAGCTCAGCCAGGCCGAGGCGCGCACCACGTTCAGCGCGCTCGACGTCGGCCTGCACGACGCGTTGGACCACGTCGAGAAGCTGATGCGGAACAGCGGGGCGCTGACCGGTGTGCCCACCGGCTACAGGGATCTCGACGCCGACACCGGCGGGCTTCAGCCCGGCGAGCTGGTCGTGATCGCGGCGCGCCCGAGCATGGGCAAGACCGCGCTCGCGCTGAACCTCGCGCGCAACGCCGCCGTCGATCACCGCAAGAAGGTCGCGATCTTCTCGCTCGAGATGACCAAGCGCGCGCTCGTGCTGCGCCTGCTCGGCTCGGAGGCGAAGGTCAACTTCACCAATTTCCGCAAGGGCTTCGGCCACGCCGACGCCTACTCGAGGATGCAGCAGGCCGCGAACCGGCTGGCCGACGCGTCGATCTGGATCGACGATACGGGCATGATCACGATCCTCGAGATCAAGGCCAAGTGCCGCCGGCTCTACTCCGAGCACGGGCTCGACCTCGTGATGCTCGACTATCTCCAGCTCGCCCACGGCAACACGCCCACGCACCGCAAGGACCTCGAGATCGCCGAGATCAGCCACGGCCTCAAGGCGCTCGCGAAGGAGCTGGACATCCCGGTGATCGCGCTCTCGCAGCTGAACCGCGGCCCCGAGCAGCGCGATCCCGATAAGCGCCGGCCCAACATGGGCGACCTGCGCGAGTCGGGCGCGATCGAGCAGGACGCGGACCTGATCGCGTTCATCTACCGCGACGAGGTCTACAACCCGAAGGAGGAGAACCGCGGACTCGCGGAGCTGATCATCGCCAAACAGCGCAATGGCCCGACCGGCACGATCCAGCTGCAGTTCGACGGGCAGTATGCGAAGTTCAGCGATCTCTCCGACCGGCGGCGCAGCGAGCTGGGCCTGCCCGAGGAAGCGGGCTTCGGACGCAGCCCCGCGCTCGCGGCTGAAGACGCCGACGACCTGATCGATGATGGACCGCCCTTCTGACACGGACGTCCCCTGCTGCGGCTGATCAAGCCGCGCGCGATCGCAGCCGGTGCGGCGATCGGCGTCGCAGCGCCGGGCGGCCCGGTGGACCCCACAAAGCTCGCGGGCGGCCGCGCTGTGTGGGAGGCGGCGGGGTTCCGCGTGGTGCACCGCGCCGACCTGCTCGCGCGGCGCGCCTATCTCGCGGGCG
This sequence comes from Myxococcota bacterium, assembly GCA_035258825.1. Taxonomy (GTDB): domain Bacteria; phylum Myxococcota_A; class UBA9160; order UBA9160; family SMWR01; genus JAHEJV01. The sequence goes on along the minus strand of DATFWW010000040.1, from coordinate 5,324 downwards.
ACGACGAGCGCCGCGCCGCCGAGCTCGCCGAGCTGATCGCCGATCCGGAAGTCGGCGCGATCGTGTGCGCGCGCGGCGGCTACGGCTTGCCGCGCATCCTCGATCGGCTCGATCCCGCGGCGTTCCGCGCCGCGCGCAAGCCGATCGTCGGCTACAGCGACGTCACCGCGCTGCTCTTGTGGCTGCGGCGCCGCGCGGGCCTGGTCGGGTTCCACGGGCCGATGCTCGAGCGCGGCAGCGACGTGGACCCCGAGGCGATGCGCGTGCTGATCGCCGCGCTCGCGGGCGAGACGAGCGCTGCGGGGCGCCTGTGGTCGGGCACCGCACGCGCCGCGGGTCGCGGTGCGGGAAGGCTCGTCGGCGGCAATCTCGCGCTGGTGGCCGCGAGCCTCGGCACGCCGTGGGAGATCGATACGCGCGGCGCGATCCTGCTCGTGGAGGACGTGAACGAGCCGCCCTACAAGATCGACCGCCTGCTCCAGCAGCTGCGTGCGGCGGGCAAGCTCGCGGGGCTCGCGGGCCTCGGCGTGGGCGCGCTCACCGACTGCACCGACGCGCGCCACCCGGAGCCGTCCGCCGAAGACGTGGTAGTCGAGGTGGCGTCCGCGCTCGGCATTCCGCTCGTCACCGGCCTACCCTTCGGCCACACCAGCGACAACCGCGCGTGGCCCCTGGGCGCGCGCGCTACGCTCGACGGCGATGCGGGGACGCTCGAGCTGCTCGAGGCGGGGGTGACGAGCGCGTGAAGTGGAGTCTGATCCGGCGCAAGCTCGCGAAGGTGGATCGCGCGCTCGACAAGGCGATCGCGGCCGCGGAGATCCCGGGGGCGGTGGTGCTCGCGCGCATGCCGCGCGACGGCGAGCTCGTCGAGCACCTCTCGGTGCGCGGCCTCGCGGTGGTGCGGCCCGAGCGCATCCCGATGACGCGCGAGACGATCTTCGACCTCGCGTCGCTGACCAAGCCGATCGCCACGACGAGCGCGCTCATGTGGCTCGTGCACGACGGCAGCGTCGACCTCGACGCGCCCGTGGCGAAGTACCTGCCCGCGTTCGCGGAGCGCGGCAAGGAGGGCGTGACGATCCGCCACCTGCTCTCGCACTCGTCGGGCCTGAAGCCGTGGCGCGCGTTCCACGAGCTGCTGATCGAGCGCGAGCAGAAGACCGGCGAGCGGTGGCTTGCCACACCTGCTGCGCGCGAGACCGTGATCGACCGGATCGTGCGGTCGGCGCCCGTGCACGCGCCCGGTGAAGCCGCCGTGTACGGCGATCTCGACTTCATCACGCTCGGCGCGGTGGTCGAGGCCGTCGCGCACCGCCGCCTCGACGACTACTGCCGCGAGCGCGTGTTCGAGCCGCTCGGCATGCGCGAGACGTTCTTCATCCCGGTGGGCGGCGGCGCGGAGCTCGCCGACCCGCTGCGCCGGCGGATCGCCGCCACGGAGAACTGCCCGTGGCGCGAGCGGATCGTCTGGGGCGAGGTACACGACCCGAACGCGTGGGCGATGGGCGGCATCGCGGGCCACGCGGGCCTGTTCTCGACCGCCGACGACGTGATGCGCTTCGCGCAGACCGCACTCGACGTCTGGCACGGCCGCAGCGACGCGCTGCCGCGCGCTCAGCTTCTGGCCTTCAGCGAGCGCCAGCAGCTGCCGAAGGGATCGGACTGGGCGCTCGGCTGGGACACGCCGACGCCGGGGCAGTCCTCGTCGGGCCAGTACTTCTCGGCGCGCTCGATCGGGCACCTCGGCTTCACGGGGACTTCGCTGTGGATCGATCTCGATCGCGAGGCGGTGGTGGTGATGCTCACCAACCGCGTGCATCAGGTGGCGAAGAAGAGCCGCTTCGAGCTGCGCCCGATCGTGCACGACCTCGTGATGGAGGGCTTCCTCGCGGAGCCGCCGCCGCGCGAGCCGAAGGCGAGCGAAGCGGAGTGAACGGCAAGTTTCGCGCAGCGAGCCGAAGGCGAGCGAAGACCATGAGGCTGGAGTGAGCGAGACGCCGCGCCGGGTGCACTTCGTCGCGATCGGCGGCACGGGCATGGGCAGCCTCGCCGGGCTCCTGCACGCGCGCGGCGTGCGCGTGACGGGCTCCGACGACCACCTCTACCCGCCCATGAGCACGCTGCTCGAGGGCTGGGGCATCCCCGTCTTCGAGGGCTTCCGCGCCGAGCACGCGCTCTCGGCCGAACCCGACCTCGTGGTGATCGGCAACGCCGTGCGGCCCGACAACCCCGAGGCGCGCGCGGTGATCGACGAGGGCCTGCCCTATCGCTCGTTCTCCGACGCGCTCTACGAGCTCGCGATCGCGGGCAAGCACTCGGTGGTGGTCTCCGGCACGCACGGAAAGACAACCACGACGAGCCTGCTCGCGTCGCTGCTGCTGCGCTGCGGTCGCGACCCTTCGCTGCTAGTGGGCGGACATGCGCTCGACTTCGACGGCAGCTTCCGCGAGGGCGGCGGCGCGCACTTCGTCGTCGAGGGCGACGAGTACGACACCGCGTTCTTCGACAAGACGCCCAAGTTCCTGCACTACCACCCGCGCACGCTCGTGGTGACGTCGGTGGAGTTCGACCACGCCGACATCTACCGCGACCTCGAGCACGTGAAGGACGCATTCCGCGCGCTGATCCGGCAGATGCCACACGACGGGGTGATCGTGGCCGCGCTCGCGCACGAGGGCGTGCGCGACGTGGTGCGCGGCGCTCCGTGCCCCGTGGTGGGATACGGAGCAGGCGAAGAGCGCGAGTGGTCCTACGCGGCGTCGCAGCTCGGCGCGGATGCGCGCGGCACGCGGTTCGCACTGCGTGCACCCGGCGGCGCCCCGCTCCCCGCGCTCGTGCCGCTGCACGGCGCGCACAACGTCGAGAACGCGGTCGCGGCGGTAGCCGCGGTGGTGGAGCTCGGCGTGCCGATCGCCGACGCCGTCGCCGCGCTCGCGCACTTCCGCGGCGTGCGCCGCCGACTCGAGGTGCGCGGCGAGGCGCGCGGCGTGACCGTGCTCGACGACTTCGCGCACCATCCCACCGCGGTCGCGGCCACGCTCGAGGCCGTGCGCGCGCGCTACCCGGGCCGCCGCGTGGTGGCGATCTTCGAGCCGCGCACCAACACGAGCCGGCGCAAGGTGTTCCAGCAGCAGTATGCGGAGTCGTTCGATGCCGCCGACGAAGTCGTGATCCGGATCGTGCCCGACACGCCGATCTACAGCGCGACGGGCGAGGTCACCGAGCGCTTCTCCGCCGATGCGCTCGCCGCGGACCTCGAGGCGCGCGGGGTGCCCGCGGTGGCGTTGCCCGACGTCGACGCGATCGTCGCGCACGTCGCCGATCATGCGCGGCCCGGCGACGTGGCCGTGGTGATGAGCAACGGCGACTTCGGAGGCGTCTGGGAGAAGCTGCTCGCCGCGATCGCGCGCTCCTGACCGCGGGTGCTCCGATGGCCCGGATCTGCGTCTGCGGCCTCGACGACATGCCCGGCGTGGTCGAGCAGGTGCGGCCCGGGCGCCTGATCTCCCTGCTTCCGGCCGAGTTCCAGCCCGCGACTCCGCCGCGGCTCCCGGCGTCCGACCATCTGCGCGTATTGATCGACGACGTCACGGAACCCAAAGAGGGCTTCTGCACCCCTGCGCGCGAGCACGTAGAGGAGCTGCTGCGGTTTCTCCGCGCATCGCCGCTCGACGTATCGCTGGTGATCCATTGTCATGCGGGCGTCAGCCGGTCGCCCGCCGCCGCGCTCTTGGCACTCGCGTGCGATGCACCCGGGCGCGAGCGCGAGGCGGCCGAGCTGCTGCGCGAGGCGGCGCCGTTCGCGTGTCCGAACCGGCTGCTCGTCGAGCTCGCGGACAGTGCGCTCGGGCGCGGCGGGGCGCTCGTAGCGGCGCTCGACTCGATCGCGGAGCCCCAGTGGACGTTCGAGTTCAGGCCGTTCTTCCTGCCGCGAATGCTCTGAGGAGAGGCCGGACGCTGTGGCCAGACCCGCGCGGCTGACGGGCTAACTTTCGGGGCGCCCCCTCCGGTCCCGGCGCGAGTGGCGCGATGCCCGAACCGCCTCGACTGCTCGAACGCGTGCGACAGGCAGCGCGGCTGCGGCACACGAGTCGCCGCACCGCCGCACCGAAGAGGCCTATGTTGGCTGGATCCGCCGGTTCATCTTCTTCCACGGCAAGCGCCACCCCGATGCGATGGGAGCCCGAGAGGTGGTCGCGTTTCTCACCCACCTCGCGGTGAAGAGGCGCGTCTCGGCATCCACGCAGAACCAGGCACTTTCGGCGCTGCTGTTCCTGTACCGCACCGTGCTCGACCACCCGCTCGAGGGGATCGATCGCCGTCAACTGGTCGTGCGACAAGGCAAGGGCGCGCGACCGGCGCTGCCCGTTTCCGACCCGCCTGCGGCGGACCGGTGCTCGAGCACATCGATCGCCTGCGGCGGGTCCACGAGGCAGACCGCGCGAACGGCATCGGGGTTCGCCTCCCGCTGCTCAACAAGGCATTGGAGCTGCCCGGCCGCCGCCGGTCGGCGCGCCGAGGTTTACAGCGGCCGGCGCGCCGGCGACGGGATAAGGTGGAGTGCGGATCCGGTCAGCGGCGGCCGGCCGAGAAACCGCGGTGGTTTTCGCGGGGCGGCCGGCAGCTCAATGCCGATCCGTTAGACGGCTGACCAGAGGAATCTTGGACGTGGCAGTCACGTGGAAGGAGTTCGAGGCGGCAGTTCCCGAGCTTGCCTCTGCCGGCCGCCGCCTGCTCTACCAGTTCGGCCCCTCTGGTCCCGGCCTTGGCTTTCTCGCAACTACTCGCGCAGACGGCGGCCCACGTGTACACCCCGTCTGTCCGGCCCTCCACGATGGTCAGCTCTACGTTTTCGTCGTGGGCAACTCTCCGAAGCGTTACGATCTCGAGCGCGACCGCCGGTACGCGCTCCACGCGTTCCCCGGGCGAACCGATGACGAGAGTTTCTATTGCACAGGGCCAGCCGCGGTGGTTCGAGACTCTGCGCTTCGAACCGACCTTGCGTCGGCGGCGGCGCACGACGTCCGGCCGGACGAGATGCTCTTCCACCTATTGCTCGGGCGAGTGCTTTACACGACGTGGGTCAACCCGAGGCAGCCGAACACGCACGCCGTCTACACTCGCTGGCGTGCCCCGGTCGCGCCGTCAGCCGCCTAACAAGGAATAATAGTCAGTCCACGTCATCGAAGTAGACGCGCTGCGTGGGAAGGCAGCATCGAGCGACGATGGCGGTCTCCTCCGCTGGAGACATGCTTCGGGTTGATGAAACGACCTGGGCATGAGCCCAACGAAGGAGGACCGCGATGGAACGCTATCTCGGAGCT
>DATFWW010000039.1:0-7654 GCA_035258825.1 Myxococcota bacterium | reverse complement strand
GAGCAGGAACTTGACGGCGTCGGCCGCGCACGTGATGCCGCCCATGCCACAGATCGGGATGCGCACGGCGCGGCTCGCCTGCCACACCATGCGCAGCGCGATCGGGCGGATCGCGGGGCCGGACAGCCCGCCCAACACGTTCGACAGCACCGGGCGCCGCGTCTCGGCGTCCACCTCGAGCGCCTGCACCGAATTGATCAGCGAGATGCCGTCGGCGCCTTCGCCCTCGCACACGCGCGCCATCTCCCCGATGTCCGTGACGTTTGGCGAGAGCTTGACGAGCAGCGGCAGCTCGGTGGCGCGGCGCACGGCGGAGACGAGCTGCGCGAGCAGCGCGGGCCGCTGGCCGAACTCGATTCCGCCGCTCTTCACGTGCGGGCACGAGGCGTTCACCTCGAGCCCGGCGACGCGCGGCGCGCCGGTCAGGCGCTTGGCGACCTCGGCATAGCGCTCGATCTCCGTCTCGAACAGGCTCGCGATCACCGGCACGCCGTCGGGAAGCGCGGGGAGCTTCTCGCGCACGAACGCGTCCACGCCGACGTTCTCGAGGCTGATCGCGTTGAGCATCCCCGACGGCGCCTCGGCGATTCGCGGCGGCGGGTTCCCGCGGCGCGGCTCGAGCGTGAGGCTCTTCGCCACGAAGCCGCCGATCCGGGTGAGGTCGAGGAACGGCGCGAACTCGGTGCCGTACCCGAACGTGCCCGAAGCGGTCAGCACCGGGTTGCGCAGCGCGATGCCGCCGAGATTCACGCGCGCGTCGACACTCATGCGAGCGCCTCCCACGCCACTGCGCTCGCGGGGAGCACTGGGCCGTCGCGGCACACGAGCGCGAAGCCGCCCTCGCGCAGCGGTGCGGCGCACCCGAGGCAGACCCCGAAACCGCATGCCATCGGGTTCTCGAGCGACGCCCAGCACGCCTGTCCGCGCTGCTCGGCGATCCGCGCGGCCGCCGCCATCATCGCGGTCGGCCCGCACGCGTAGACCGCCGCCGCGCCGGGCGCGGAGAGTGCCTCGGCGAGCAGGTCGGTGACGAGCCCGCGCGCACCGCGCGTGCCGTCTTCGGTCGCCAAGGCGAGATCGACTCCGGCCGCGGCGAAGTCGGCCTCGCCCATCAGATCCGCCGCGCTGCGCGCGCCGAGCAGCACGCGCACCGGAGTGCCGCGCGCGTGCAGGCGCGCGGCGAGTTCGTAGACCGACGCGATGCCGGTGCCCCCCGCGGCGATCACGGCCCGCGCGCCCAGCGCGGGGTCCGGGAAGGGCGTCCCGAGCGGACCGACCACGCCGATGCGGTCGCCCGGCTCGAGATCGGCGAGCAGCGCCGTGCCCCGCCCGTGCACCTTGAACAGGATCTCGAAACGCGGATCGCCGTCGCCGACGTGGGTGCGGTACACGGCCATCGGCCGCGGCAGCAGCGGATCGCTGCGCCGCGCGGACGCGAGCGCGCCCGGCGACAGCATCGCGAACTGCCCCGGCTCGCTGCCGGGCCATTGCGGCAGCGAGATCACGAGCCGGCGGTTCACGCCGCCCTCGTCGGCCAGCGACAGGACGCGGCCGACGCCGCGGATCGGGGAGCACCGCGTCCCCGGCGCCGCGCGGATCATCCCTTCTCCACCTCGATCCCGTAGGTCTTGATCTTGCGCGACAGACTCTCGCGCGCGATCCCGATCGCCTCGGCCGTGCGCGAGATGTTCCACCCGTGCGCGGCGAGGCGCGCGGTCAGGAACTCGCGCTCGAACGCGCGCCGCGCCTCCTCGAGCGACGGCGATTCGGACCCCGCGCCCGAACCCGTGCGCACCGCGTCGGGCAGGTCGGGCTGGTCGATCGTCGGACCGGCGGTCATGATCACGAGCCGCTCCATCAGGTTGCGCAGCTCGCGAACGTTGCCGGGCCAGCTGTGCGTCTGGAGCGCGCGCATCGCACGCGCGGTGAGCTTCTTCGCCTTGACACCCGCTTCGGCGCAGAACTCGCCGATGAACTCGCGCGCGAGCATCGGCACGTCGCCGGCGCGCTCGCGCAACGCGGGCACCCGGAACGGGATCACGTTGAGGCGGTAGTAGAGGTCCTCGCGGAAGCGGCCGTGCTCGATCTCGAGCTCGAGGTCCTTGTTGGTCGCCGCGATCACGCGCACGTCGACGTCGAGCATCTCGGTGCCGCCGACGCGCGAGAAGCGCTGCTCCTGGAGGATCCGCAGCACCTTGGCCTGTGTCATCACGCTCATGTCGGCGACCTCGTCGAGGAAGATCGTGCCGCCGTGCGCGAGCGAGAACTTGCCCACCTTCTGCGCCACCGCGCCCGTGAACGCGCCCTTCTCGTGGCCGAACAGCTCGGACTCGATCAACTCCTCCGGGATCGCCGCGCAGTTCACCTCGACGAACGGCGCGTCGGCGCGCCGGCTGCGCGCGTGGATCTGACGCGCGACGAGCTCCTTGCCCGTGCCGTTCTCACCCGTGATCAGCACCCAGCCGTTGCTCGGCGCGGCGACGTCGATCTGCTTGACGAGATCGACGATCTCGGTCGACTCGCCGATGATCTCGTGCGCGCGCAGCGCCTGGGCGCGCAGCGCGCGGTTCTCGCGCGTGAGGCGCGACTGTTCGAGCGCGTGCTGGATCGTCAGCAGGACCTTGTCGATCGAGAGCGGCTTCTCGATGAAGTCATAGGCGCCGTGCTTGGTCGTGCGCACGGCGGTCTCGACCGTGCCGTGTCCGCTCATCATCACGACGGGGAGCGCAGGCCAGCGCTCGCGCAGCTCGACGAGGATCTCGACGCCGTCGCGCCCGGGCATCGCGATGTCGAGCAGCACGAGGTCCGGGAGCCCCTCGCTCGCGATCGAGGCGAGCGCCTCTTCCCCGTCGCGCGCGGGCGTCGTCTCGAAGCCCTCGTCGGACAAGATCCCCGCGAGCGAGCGCCGGATCCCGTCCTCGTCGTCGACCAACAGGATCCGGCTCAACGACCGCTCCCCGACGTGACGTCCGCGCCCGACACCGCGCTGCGGTCGGCGTCGAGCCGCGACACGGGCAGCTCCACCACGAAGCGCGCGCCGCGCGGCTCGTTCGCCTGCACGCGGATGTAGCCGTGGTGGTCGGCGACGATCCGCGACACGATCGCGAGCCCGAGCCCGGTGCCGCGGTCCTTGGTCGAGAAATAGGGCTCGAACACGCGCCGCCGGTCCTGTTGCGGGATGCCGATCCCGTCGTCGGCCACCTCGATCCGCACGGTCTGGAGCTGCGGGTCGGACGCGGTGCGCAGCGCTACGCGCCCGGGGGCGTCGGAGTCGCCCTGCTCGAGGCGCCGCTTCACCGCCGCCACGGCGTTGTCGATCAGATTCGTCAGTGCGCGGCGCATCTGCTCGCGGTCGAGGTCGACGGTCGGCAATTCGGGATCGAGGTCGGTGACGAACTCGACGTCGTCGGTGCCCGCATAGCTCGCCATCGCTTCGGTGACGACCCTGTTCAGGTCGTCGGGTCGCGGCTGCGCGGCCGGCAGGCGCGCGAAGTTCTGGAACTCGTCGACCAGCACCTTGAGGGTCTCGACCTGGGCCGTGATCGCATCGACGCATTCGTCGAACACCTTCTCGCCCTCGGGATTGCCCGAGAACTGCTCGGTGAAGCGGCGCCGCAGGCGCTGCGCCGAGAGCTGGATCGGCGTGAGTGGATTCTTGATCTCGTGGGCGATCCGGCGCGCCACCTCGCGCCAGGCCGCCATGCGCTGGACTTTCACGAGCTGGGTGTAGTCGTCGAACACGACGACGGTGCCGAGCGCGTCGCCGGCCTCGTCGTGCATCACGGTCAGCGTCACGAACAGCGTGGCGACGTCGTCGTCGAGCGGCACCTGCACCTGGCGCCGGATGCTCTCGCGCACGCCGGGGCGCAGCGCTCCCGACAGCTCCTCGATCACCTGGGTCAGCTCGGGCCGGTGCACGACGTCGGCGAGCTTCTGGCCGAGCAGACCGCTGCCGGCCGGGATCCCGAGGAAGCGCTGCGCCGACGGGTTGATCGTGCTGATGCGGCCCTCCGCGTCCACCGACACCACGCCCGCGCCGACCGTGCCGAGCACGATCTCCATGTAGCGGCGGCGGCGCTCGAGCTCGGTGGCCGACCGCTCGATGCCGCTGCGCGCGTCGCGCAGGTCGCGGATCATCTGGTTGAACGAGCCGACCAGGAAGCCGATCTCGTCGTCGCTGGTCGCCTGCACCGACACATCGAGGTTGCCGCGCGCGACCTCGGCGGTGCCCTCGGCGAGCGCGCGGATCGGCCCCGTCACGCCCTTGGCGAGCCGGAACCCCATCCAGAGCGCGAGCATCAGCACGACGCTGAACGCGAGCAGGAGCTCGAGCAGATAGGCGGTTCGGATGTGGCCCGCGGTGGGCTGGAGCTGGCGATAGGCGTCCAGGGTGGAGCGGATGCTCGCCACCTTGCGCGCCTGTGAGAACGGGATCAGCACGTTCACCACCACGGCGCCCGCGGTCCTGCCCTTGCGCAGCGAGGACGCGATCGGCACGGCGGCGCGCACCACGTCGCCGCTGCCCACCTCGTCGACGTGCCAGCTCGGCTCGCCGTGCAGCGCGGCGCGCACGAGGTCCGGGTCGGGGCGCGAGAAGCTCGCCGCGGGAATCTCGGGGTTGATCCCGCTCACGAGCTCCTCGCCGTCGGCGCCGAAGATCTCGACGATTCCGAGGTTGTACTCGTGCTGCTTGCTCTGCACGAGGTCCTCGAGCTCGGCCTGCGCGCCGTCGTGCAGGAGCCGCTCGCTCGTGATCGATTCGGCGATTCGCGCTCCGTAGAACTTGGCGGTGTCCGCGGTGGATTCGTAATAGCTCGCGGCCACCTCACCACTCTCTTCGAGCGCGCGGTCCACCTGCACGCTGAACCACTTGTCGATCGACTGCGTGATGAAGAACGCCGAGACGATGAACAGGCCCGACGTGGTGACGAGCGCGATCAACACGAACGCGGCGACGAACTTGAGATTCAGGTGCGATCCGAGGATCCCGCGCCGCCGCTCGCCGACCAGCTTCCAGAAGTTGCGCGTGACGACCAGGATCAGGATCAGGATCAGGATCACGGTCACGGCGTTCAGGAACAGGAACAGGCCGCTGTCGCCGACGCCCCTCGTGAGGCCCGAGATCGAGGGCAGGATCAGGAGCCCGCTCACCGCCGCGATCAGCACGACGCCGATCCAGAACTCGCGCACGCGGCGCCGCCGCTCCGCGAGCGGCAGCGGCGGGCGGGCGCCGGCAGGAGGCAGCGGGCTCGGCTCGCGCGGGGATTCGTCGGGCACGGTGGATCCTGTCCTTCTGGTCTTCGCTCGCCTGCGACTCACTGCGCGAAACTTGCGGCGGATCGGACGGGCGGAGGGGGGACCGGCACCCGAGCCGGAATTGCCCGCCTAAGTTACCGAAAGGGATGATGAATCGCCGATCGCGCCGCGCGCGATCCCGGTCAAGCCCGCACCCGTATCGGTCGATGAGGGTGAGAGCGCTTTTCGATGGGGAGGCGGGGACTTGGAAGGCGAGATGAAAGCCCCGGGAGGGGCCGCCCCGGAATCCCCCGCGCGCGTTCGCAATCCCGATGCGATCGCGCGCCTGCGCCGCGCGCTGCTGCTCGACCCGTTCCACCCCGCCGCGCTCGCCGAGCTCGCACAACACGCGCGCGCGACCGGCGACTGGATGCGGCTCTCGCTACTCCAGGCTCGCCGCTTCTCGATCGCCGACTCCGAGGTCGAGCGCGCCGGCATCGCGCTCGAGCTCGCCGACATCGAGCACCGCGAGCTCTACAACCCGGCCGCGGCGCGCGCGTGGATCTGCCGCGGCGTCGAGGCCGCACCGGAGACTCCGGCACTCTACGAGCGGCTCGGCGCGCTGGCCGTCGAAGGCGGCGCACAGGCGATGCTCGAGTCGCTCGAGCACGTGATCGAGACGCGCGCCGACCGCGCGCCCGTCGAAGCGCTGCTCGCCGCGGCGTCGCTGCACCGCGAGCGCGGCGATTCCGAGCGCGCGCTCGCCCACCTCGGAAACGCAATTGCGCGAGCACCCGACAGCGCCGCGGCCGTCGATGCCCTCGTCGACGCGCTCTCCGCGCTCGGCCGCCACGCCGATCTCGCGAACGCGCTGGAGCGCGCCATAGCGCTCTGCGCTTCCGACCCGGTTACCTGCGCGGCGCGCCTGCTCCAGCTCGGCGAGCTGCACGAGTCGCAGCTCTTCGATCCCGAAGCCGCGCTCGACGCATTCGAACGCGCCGATGCGATCGACGCGCAGGCGCCCGGTGTCGCCGATGCGCTCGTGCGGCTGCGCGCGAAGGTGGACGGTCGCGCGCTGCCCGCCCCCGCGGAGCCGAGCGCGCAGAGCGCGCTCGCCGCGTACGAGCGTGAGGCGTTGGTGACGAGCGATCGCGAGCGTCTGGGCGCTCTGGTGGGCGAGATCGAGCGGCTGCACATGCGGCTCGGCACGCCCGATCAGGCGGTGCGCTGGGTGCAGCGCTGGGTGGCCGCAGCGCCCGAGGAGCCCGAGGCCCTGCGCGCGCTCGCGCGTCTCTATGATCGACCCGGTCACGAAACCCAGCTCGCGGCAGCGCTCGACGCGCTCGACGGGCTGTTGGAGCCGGCGGAGCAGTCGGTCAACCGGAAGCGGATCGCCGCGATCCACGCCTCGCTCGCGCATCACGAGGACGCCGAGCGCGCCTTCGCGCGCGCGCTCGAGCTCGATCCCGGCGATCTCACCGCGCTCGCGGGCCGCGCCAACGCGTTCGCCGCACTCGGCCGCGAGGCCGACTGGATCTCCGCGCTCGAACGCCTCGCCGATCGCCAGAGCGGGGCACAGCTGCTCGCGACGCACCTCGAGCTCGCGCGGATCCACGAGCTGCGCGGTGGCCTCGCGGCTGCAGTCGCCGTGCTGCTGCGCGCCGAATCCGGCGGCGGCGGCGCCGACGTGACCGAGCGGATCGACGCGCTGCTCGCGCAGATGCGCCGACACGACGAGCTCGAACAGCGGCTCGCGCACCGGGCCGCTGCGTGTATGGGCGGTCCGGCTGCCGCGGCGCTCGACCTGCGCCGCGCGGCGATCCTGAAGGACGACCTCCGCCGGCCCGAGGATGCGGCCGCGGTGTACCGGGGCGTGCTCGAGTACCTGCCCGAGTCGCGCGAGGCGCTCGCCGGGCTCGAGCGCGCGCTGCGCTCGGGGACCGATCCGACCGGGCTCGCCGGATACCTCGAGGAGCAGGAACGCCGCAGCGGCGAACCCGGACGCAGCCACCTCGCGCTCGAGCGCGCCCTGCTGCTCGAGGAGCGCCTCGATCGGCCCGAGGACGCGCTAGCGATCTTCGCGCGCCTCGCCGCCGAGAGCGGCGTGCCCGAGGTGGTGCGGGACGCGGAACAGCACTGCGAGCGCCTTTACGAGCGGCTCGAGCGCTGGCCGGCCCTACGCGATCACTGGGTTCGCTCGCTCGGCCGCCATTCGCCCGAGCAGGACCTGCGCCTGCACGAGCGGATCGCCAGGCTGTGTGCCGACCGGCTCGCCGACAGCGCGGGCGAGATCGAGCACCTCGAACGCGTGGTCGCGCTGGACGCCCACCGCAGCGACATCTGGCAGCGGCTCGCATGGCACTACGAGCGCGCGCAGCGCCCCGAGGACTGCGCGGGTGCGCTCGAGGCAGAGCTGGCC
>DATFWW010000038.1:0-12479 GCA_035258825.1 Myxococcota bacterium | reverse complement strand
CCACGCGCTGCTCGCCCCCCGCCTCGACGACCGCCTCCTCGGGCACCGGCTGCGCCGGCGCCGGAGCGCCGGCCACCGCGCCCGCGAACAGCGCGACCCCGGCCGCGACGCGGATCCGCGCGCGCGGCTTCATTCCTCCTCCGCCTGCTCGTCCGCCGGCGACTTCCCTGCCTTCGCGGTCTTCCCCGTCTTCTCCGCATCGGGCTCGATCCCCGAGTTGTGCACGAACTTGCCGATCAGGCGCTCCACCGAGAGCGCGCTCTCGGTGAATTCGATCTCGTCGCCATCCTTCAGCAGGTCGTCCGCGCCGCCGGGCTCGAGCGCGACGTACTGGTCGCCGAGCAACCCCTCGGTGTGGATCGCCGCGGACGAATCGGTGGGCAGCGCGAGGCTCTTGTCCACCTCGAGTGTCACGCGCGCGCGCAGCTGGTCGTCGAGCTCGATCTTGCGCACCTGGCCCACCGTGACGCCGGCCACCGACACGGGCGCACGCGGCTTCAGCCCGCCGATCTGGTCGAACTCCGCGACCAGCTTCAGTCCGCCGCGCCCCGCATAGCCCACGCCGCCCACCTGGATCGACAGGTAGGCGATCGCGGCGAGGCCGAGCGCAACGAACAGTCCGACGATCAGATCGCGTACCGGAGAAGGCTGCATTCGGATCTCCCGTTTCGGAGTGCTAGGAGACGCCCCAGAGCGCCGTGATGACGTAGTCGAACAAGAGGATCGACACGGAGCCGGTAACCACCGTCCCCGTGGTGGCGGCCGACACGCCGGCCGAGGTGGGCGCGCTCGTGTAGCCGCGATACGTCGCGATCATCCCCACCAGCGCGCCGAAGATCACCGACTTGAGCAGCGTGCCGGCTACGTCGTTCTCGAAGTCGATCGCGTTTTCCATGCTCGAGATGTAGCTGCCGCCGTCGACGCCGAGCAGCGTCACACCGACGAGATACCCCCCGAACAGCGCGAATACGATGAACAGCGCGTTGAGCATGGGCATGGCGGTCAGCATCGCGAGCGCCTTCGGCTTCACGACGAAGTCGACCGGGTCCACCGACATCATGCGCAGCCCGTCGAGCTGTTCGGTGACGACCATCGACGCGATCTCGGCCGCCATCGCCGAGCCCGCGCGCCCCGTCACGAGCAGCGCGGTCAGCACGGGCCCGAGCTCGCGCACGAGCGAGAGCCCCACGACCGCGCCGAGCGACGTCTCGGCGCCGAACCGAGACAGCGTCACGTAGCCCTGGAGGCCGAGCACGGCGCCGACCGTGGCACCCGAGAGGCACACGATCGCGAGCGAGAGCACGCCGACGTCGTAGATCTCGTCCACGAACCGCTGCACGCGCCACGGCGGGCGCACCGCGTTCTGGGCGATCTGCACCACGAACGCGGTGAGGCGCCCGAGGTGCACCACGAGGTTGACGGTGCGCAGGCCGAGGTCCTGGATCGCGTTCAAGCGTCGTCTCCTGCCGCGTCCGCATCGAGCTCGGCCGCGAAGAAGCCCGCGACGCGCTCGTCCGCGTGGTGGCGCAGATCCTTGGGCGAGCCGCTGATCGCGGTTCCGTCGATCAGGAACACGATCTGGTCGGCCATCCGCAGCGAGGACGGGATGTGGTGCGACGTGATCAGCAGCGTGAGGCCGAGCTGCCGGTTCAGCGTCGTGAACAGCTTCTCGATGCGCCGCACGTTGATCGGATCGAGCCCGGAGAACGGCTCGTCGCAGAGCACGATCTCCGGATCGGCCACGATCGCGCGCGCGAGCGCGGCGCGCCGCAGCATGCCGCCCGAGAGCTCGCGCGGAAACATCGCGCCGGTTCCCGCCAGGCCGACCGCCGCGAGGCGGCGCTCCACCTCCGACGCAATGTCCTTCGCCGTGAGATCGGTGTGCTCGCGCAGCGGAAGCGCGACGTTGTCGAACACGCTCATCGAGTCGAGCAGCGCGCCGTGCTGGAAGAGCATGCCGATCCGGTGGCGCACTTCGTAGAGCTCGCGTTCTGGCAGGCGGCTGACCTCGACGCCCGCCACCGCGACGACGCCGCGCTGCGGCCGCGCGAGGCCCCCGATCATCCGCAGTAGTGTGCTTTTCCCCGCGCCGCTGCCACCGAGAATCACGGAGATCTTGCCGCGCGGAAAGCGACACGAGAGCCCGTGGAAGATCGCCCGCTCGCGGACCGACAGGTACACGTCCTCGAGCCGGACTCGTGCCTCTCCGTCCGCGAGTGCGTTCATCCTGGACCCCCGGGGCTGTACTGTAGCCGGATACGCGCCCGCAACCCCGGAGCCCCATGCCCGCGTCCCGTGCCCGAGCGCTTCGGAGCGCTGCGCGCCGCCTCTCCCGCGACGTCGCGGCTCTGCGCTTCGGCGCGCCCGTGTCGTTCGTTTACGATCCGCTCGACTACGCGCGCCGCGCGCACGGCGCCTACATCGATGCGTATGCCGACTCGCGCAAGCGCGTCGTGTTCCTCGGCATGAATCCGGGCCCGTTCGGAATGGCCCAGACCGGCGTGCCGTTCGGGGACGTCGGCGCGGTGCGCAACTTTCTGCGTATCGAGACGCCCGTGGGGCGGCCGGCGCGCGAGCACCCGAAGCGGTCCGTGCACGGGTTCGCGTGCGCGCGCAGCGAGGTCTCCGGCACGCGGCTCTGGGGTGCGATCGCGTCCCACTTCGGCTCGCCCGACCGGTTCTTCACCGACCATTTCGTCGCGAACTACTGCCCGCTGCTGTTCCTCGAGGCGAGCGGGCGCAATCGCACGCCCGACAAGCTGCCCGCGAGCGAGCGCGACGCGCTGCACCGCGCGTGCGATCGGCACCTGCGGCGCCTCGTCGAGGTCCTCGAGCCGACCTGGGTGGTGGGCGTCGGCGCGTTCGCGGAGGCGCGCGCGCGCGAGGCGCTCGGGGATCGCGTGCGCGTGGCGCGCGTGCTGCATCCGAGCCCCGCGAGTCCGCTCGCGCACCGAGACTGGGCCGGAACCGCGCGCCGCGAGCTGCTCGAACAGGGCGTCTGCGAGCTGCGATGAGGAGGTGGGGGATGACGACACGGAAGGGGCGGATCGGTGCGGCGTGCGCGGCGCTCGCCGCGATCGGCCCGATCGCGCTCGGCGCCGCCGAGTCGAAACGCGATCCGAATTCCGCCGCGGCCTGGCGCGAGCAGGGGCGCGCGGCGGTCGCGGCGTCCCGCGCGCTCATGCCGCTTCGCGAGCGCGCGCGCAACGTGATCGTGTTCATCGGCGACGGGATGGGCGTCAGCACGGTCACCGCAGCGCGCATTCTCGACGGCCAGCTGCGCGGGCAGCCCGGCGAGGAGAACCAGCTCGCGTTCGAGCGCCTGCCATACGTCGCGCTGATCAAGACCTACGAGACCAATCAGCAGGTGCCCGACTCTGCCGGCACCGCCACCGCGATCCTCTCCGGCGTCAAGACGCGCGCGGACGTGATCGGCCTCGATGGATCGGCGCCGGTCGGCGTGCCGAGCCAGCCCGCGCAGCGGCTGCACTCGCTGTTCGAGTCGGCCGAGGAGCGCGGCCTCGCCACGGGCGTCGTCACGACCGCGCGCCTGACGCATGCCACGCCCGCGGCCGCGTACGCCCACACGCCGCACCGCGACTGGGAGAGCGATGCCGACCTGCCCGCGCCCGCGGTCGCCGCGGGTGAGCGCGACATCGCTTCGCAGTTCGTCGACCTCGCCGTGGGCGACGGCATCGACGTCGCGCTCGGCGGAGGCCGCGCGCAGTTCCTGCCCGCGACCGCGCGCGATCCGGAGTACCCGGATCAGCACGGCAAGCGCGCCGACGGCCGCGACCTCGCCGCGGCGTGGCAGGCCGCGCGGCCCGGGCGCGCCTACGTGTGGAACCTCGCCCAGCTGCGCGCGCTCGACGTCGCCAAGACGAACCAGATCCTCGGGCTGTTCGAGCCCTCGCACATGGAATATGAGGCCGACCGGGAGCGCGACGCCGCGGGCGAGCCGTCGCTCGCGGAGATGACGAGGTTCGCGATCGGCCGGCTCGCGCGCCAGCGCAAGGGCTTCGTGCTGCTCGTCGAGGGCGGCCGGATCGACCACGGCCACCACGCCGGAAGCGCCTATCTCGCGCTTCACGACACGATCGCATTCTCGGCCGCGGTCGATGCCGCGCTGCACAGCGTGAATCTGCGCGAGACGCTCGTGGTGGTGACCGCGGATCACAGCCACGTCTTCACGATCGCCGGCTATCCAGCGCGCGGCAACCCGATCCTCGGCCTCGTGCGCGGCAACGACTCGCGCGGCGATCCCACCGGCCAGCCGATCCTCGACGCGAGCGGGCACCCGTTCACGACGCTCGGTTACGCGAACGGCCCCGGCTATACGGGCGCCTCGGACGCCCAGCCGGAGGGGCCCAAGCGGTTCCCCCACCAGCCGCACAGCGTGAAGGGGATCGCCGCGGGCCGACCCGATCTCTCACAGGTGGATACCGCCGACCCGCACTACCTCCAGGAGAGCGCCGTGCCGCTCGAATCGGAGAGCCACGGCGGCGAGGATGTGCCGCTCTACGCGGGCGGTCCCGGCGCGCAGCTGTTCCACGGCGTGCAGGAGCAGAGCTACATCTACCACGCGATCGTCGCGGCGCTCGGGTGGTGATCGCTCACCGGCTAGTCGCGCCGCTCCACCCAGGTGCCGGTCGGAGCGCGGAACACGAGCACGCGCTCATCGGTCTCGATCGTGGCGAGGTTCGAGCGCGCCGACACCTCGCGGATCCGCTCGCGGATGTGCAGGGGGAGATCGAAGAACCCACCCGCTTCGGGCGATAGGCCGATCGCGCGGCGGTTGGTCACCATCACGGCCACGTTCGCGCCGACGCTCATCGCGCGCAGGTACTCCTGCGGCCCGAGCCGCACCTGCACGAAGCGGCCCACCGTGCCGAGGAATCCGAGCACGCGCTTCGGGAGCTCGATCACCGCGACGCGATCGCCGAGCTGCGCAGCGCGCGCCACCGGCTCGCTGCGCTCGTAGGACGCCTCCTGCCACCCGCCCGAGCCCGGCGCGAGCGCGAGCACGCGCTGGTCGGTAATCACCACGCCGACGCGGCCGCGCACGCCGGTCCACAGCACCGGCTCCGAGATCCGCCGCCGCACCACGGAGCTGCCGCCGCCCTCCGCGTCGACGCCGAGGATCTCGTCGTCCATCACGACGATCTCGATCAGGTCGCCGAGCGGGACCTGATCGGCGCGCGGGAACTGCGCGCGGGCGATCAGGGGCGCGAATCCGATCGCGACTCCGAGCCAGAGCAACCGCGACAGCCACCGCGCCACCCCTTCAGAGTGCGCGATCGCGGGCGATTCCGCACTCTGGCAGTGCGATGGAGCCGCGGTTCCGCCGGTTTGCGCTGACTGCTGCGATCGCGCTCGCGCTCGCGAGCGGCGGATGCGCGGCGGGGAAGCGCTTCGCGTACGAGGGATTCGGGCGCGACGACTGGCAGCGGCCGGACGCCGTGATCGCGCTGCTCGGGATCCGCCCCGGCGACCGCGTCGCGGATCTCGGCGCGGGCGGCGGCTACTTCACGTTCCGCCTCGCCGAGGCCGTCGGAGCCTCGGGCCGCGTGTACGCCGTGGACGTCGACGACGACATGATCGACTACCTGACCCAGCGCACGCGCGCACGGGGCGCCGCGAACGTCGCCGTCGTGCGCGGCGAGTTCGAGGATCCGAAGCTGCCCGACGGCGAGATCGACCTGCTGTTCACCTGCAACACCTATCACCACATCGCGGACCGTCCCGCGTACTTCCGGCGCGTGCTCACCGATCTCGCGCCGAACGGACGCGTGGCGATCGTCGAGTACGACGGCCGCGGCGGCTGGTTCCCGCGCACGTTCGGGCACTTCACACAAGCCGACGAGATCGCGGGCGAGATGCAGGAGGCGGGCTACAAGCTGATCGCGAGTCACGACATCCTGCCGCGCCAGAGCTTCCAGATCTTCGGACCCGACGATGAAACCGGCGAATGACCGGGGATCACCGCCCGCGTTCGCGCTCGATCGCGCGGCGGTAGCCGGAGTAGGTCGGCTGGTCGATCGCGAGCTTGGCGAGTGTCGTCGCGCGCAGGTGCGCGAGCAGGCCCGGCGTGTCGAGTGCGAGGCGGCCCGCGCGGATCTCGCGGCAGAGCGCGCGGTTCTGCGCCTCGAGCGGCCCGTCGCTGCCGAGCAGCGCGCCGAGGCGCTTGCACTCCGCGGCGTCCTGCTCCGCTCCGAGCGCGAGCTCGCGCTCGACGATCGCGAGCGCGTTGGCCGCCACGCGGGCGTGGAATGCGCTGTGGCCGGAGAGCTCCGGCAGCGCCGTGCGCTCGAGGAAGTCGCGCACGGCCGAGATCAGCTGCGCCGCGGTGGGCCGATCGTGCAACTAACTCTCTCCCTCGAGCAGTGCGAGCAGATCGATCTCCGCCTCCGAGGCGCGCCGTCCGATCGCCGCGCGCTCCACGGAGCGATCGATCCCGCGCTCGAACACGGAGAGCATCACCATGCACATGATGCCCCACTTGAGCGACCCGACGACCTCCCAGAACCGCACGCGCTCGGGGTCGACGCGCCCGCCGCCCGCCGCCTCGTAGCCCGCGAACAGGTCCTCGCGCCGGCCGAAACCGCCCACGGGCAGGTCGACGTTGCCGAAGCGCCACGAGTTCACACAGATCCAGCCGAGGTCTTCGAGCGGATCGCCGCGATGGGCGAGCTCCCAGTCGAGCACGCCGCGCACGCCATCCGGTCCGATCATCAGATTTCCGTGGCGGAAATCGCCGTGCACGAGCGTCTCGCTCGCGCCGGCGGCGTCGGGCAGCCGCTCCTCGATCCAGCGGAACGCGAGCTCGAATACCGGATGCGGCCAGTCGAAGCCGTCGTAGAGGTCGCGGTATTCGCGCCACTGCACGGCCGCGGGTGCGCTGCGCAGCGCCGGCAGCGACGCGACCGGAATCGCGTGGATCCGCGCGAGGATCTCTCCGCACTGGCGCGCGAGGTGCGGCCTGACTTCCGCAAACGCTGCACCGCGCAAGACCTTGCGCGGGATCGTCTCGCCTTCCAGGCGCTGCATCAGGTAGCCCGACCCGAGCCCGTCCGCGGGATCGAGCACCTGGCGCACCGCCGGCACCGGAACGCCCGCCTTCCCGGCGAGGTCGAGCAGGTGCGCCTCGGTCGGAAGATCGATCGCCATCCCGCTGCCCGCGCTCGCGCCATCTGCTGCACTTCGCTCGCCTTCGGCTCGCTGCGCGAAACTTGCGGGACGCCGGCGCAGGATCAGTGGCACGACGTCGGCACCCGTGCCCGCGTCCACCGCCCAGGTCTCCTGGCTCGCTCCTCCCGAGAGACGCGTTGCGCGCGCGAGCCCGCGCCCGACCGCGCGGCACAGCAGCGCATCGAGCGCCGCCTCGAACTCGCTGCGCGGGTCCGCCCGCGTCAGCTGCTGCGCGCCAGCTTCGCGGCGTGCTTGATGTTGCGCGCCTCGGCCACGAGGATCACGTCTTCGGCGATGTTGGTGGCGTGATCGCCGACCCGCTCGAGGTGCTTGGCCACCATGATCAGATCGACCTCCTGCGAGGCCGCCGTCGGCTGGCGCTCGAGCGCGCGCAGCATCGCCTGCACCACCTCGTCCTGCGCCCGGTCGATCGCATCGTCTTCGGCGAGCACGGCGCGCGCGAGGTCGGCGTCGGTGCGGCTGAATGCGTCGAGCGAGCGCCGCAGCACGCGCTGCGACGCGCGCGCGAGGCTCGTCAGCGCCGCGGGAAACGGGATCGGCGGATTCGCGGCGCTGCGCGCCGCGCTCTTCGCAATGTTGCGCGCGAGATCGCCGACGCGCTCGAGATCGATCGCGATCATCTTCACGGCGAGCACTTCGCGCAGATCCTCGGCCACGGGTGCCTGGAGCGCGAGCGCCTTGAGCACGCCCTCGTCGATCGCCACCTCGAGCCGGTCGATCTCGACGTCGTCGTCCGCGACTTCCTGGGCAAGGCGCGCGTCGCGCTCCCAGAGCGCGCGCAGCGCCTTGTCGAGGATCGCCTCCGAGCGCCCGCCCATCCGGAGCAGGTTCCCGCGCAGGCCCTCCATCATGCCGTCGAAGGCGCGGCTCATCCGTAGCGCCCCGTGATGTAGTCGCTCGTCCGCTGGACGCGCGGATTGGTGAAGATCTCCTCGGTCGGCCCCTGCTCCACGAGCACGCCGAGGTGGAAGAACGCCGTGCGCTGCGACACGCGCGCCGCCTGCTGCATGTTGTGGGTGACGATCGCGATCGCATAGCGGCCGCGCAGCTCGTAGATCAGCTCCTCGATGCGCGCGGTTGCGATCGGGTCGAGCGCGGAGCACGGCTCGTCCATCAACACCACCTCGGGATCGACGGCGATCGCGCGCGCGATGCAAAGGCGCTGCTGCTGGCCGCCGGAGAGCGCGTTGCCGGGCTCGTCGAGGCGATCCTTCACCTCGTCCCAGAGCCCTGCGCGCGTGAGGCTGCGCTCGACGATCTCCTCGAGCTCGGAGCGCTTGCGAGCGAGTCCGTGGATCCGCGGCCCGTAGGCGACGTTGTCGAAGATCGCCTTCGGGAACGGGTTGGGCTTCTGGAACACCATGCCCACGCGCGCGCGGAGCTGCTCGACGTCGATGCCGCCGCCGTAGATCGGCTGGTCGTCGAGCAGGAGGTCGCCGGTCACCCGGCAGCCCGGGATCGCATCGTTCATGCGGTTGAAGCAGCGCAAGAGCGTCGACTTCCCGCACCCGGACGGGCCGATCAGCGCAGTGACCTCGCCGCGCGTGATGTCGAGATCCACGTCCTGGAGCGCGTGATTGTCGCCGTACCAGACGTGGACGCCGCGCGCGCGCATCTTCACCGCGGCGCCACCGGGCGCCGCGGCGCCCCGGGCCGGCTCCGGCGCTATGCCGGCGATCTCGCGCGCCACGCGGGGCTCCGCCATCGCGCTACCAGCGCTTCTCGAAACGGCGCCGCAGCCAGATCGCCGTCCCGTTCATCGCGACGAGGAATCCGAGCAGCACCAGAATCGCTCCCGAGGTCTTCTCCACGAATGCGCGCTCTGGGCTGTCCGCCCACAGGTAGATCTGGACCGGGAGCGCCGTCGCCGCATCGCGGATGCTGTGCGGGATGTCGACGATGAACGCCACCATGCCGATCATCAGGAGCGGCGCCGTCTCGCCCAACGCGCGCGCCATTCCGATGATAGTGCCGGTCAGGATGCCCGGCATCGCCAGCGGCAGCACGTGGTGCAGCACCACCTGGAGCGGCGACGCGCCGAGCCCGCGGCCGGCCTCGCGGATCGACGGCGGCACGGCCGCGATCGCGACGCGGGCGGTGATGATCACGGTGGGCAGCGTCATCAGCGCCAGGGTCAGGCCGCCCACGAGCGGCGCAGAGCGCGGGAGCCCGAAAAATCCCAGGAACACGGCCAGCCCGAGCAGGCCGAACACGATCGAGGGCACCGCGGCGAGGTTGTTGATGTTGACCTCGATCAGGTCCGTGGCGCGGTTGCGCGGCGCAAATTCCTCCAGGTACACCGCCGCCGACACCCCGAGCGGGAAGACGAGCGATAGCGTGACGATCAGCGTGAGGAACGAGCCGACCACCGCGCCCCAGATGCCCGCGAGCTCGGGGTCGCGAGAGTCGCCGGAGGTCAGGAAGCGCGTGGCGAACGCCGATCGCAGGCGCCCGCGCGCGGCCAGCTGGTCGATCCAGGCGATCTGCGCGTCGGAGAGGTGGCGGTCGCTCGCCGCGACGCCGGCCGCGCCGCCGCGCTTCCGGTAGAGGTCGACCTCGTCGTCGGCGGGCAGCCACCAGGTGCGCGATGAGCCGATCAGCGCCGGGTCGGCGATCACCGCCGCGCGCAGCTCTTCGCGCGCGCCCGCGCTCACGAGCGCACCGAGCTCGCGCAGCGCCGCGCGGCCTTCCACGTCCGGGAACTGCGCGCGCAGTGCGTTGCGCACGAGCGCGGCGTAGTCGGCGCCTGCGAGGTCGCGCGCCTCGGGCGCATCTCCGGCGCCCGCGAACAGCGCCGGGTCGAACACCACGTCGAGCCGGATCTCGGTGGCGCGGAACGCCGACCACCCGTTCACCGCGATGCTCGCGAGCAGCGTCGCGAGTCCGAGCAGGGCCAGGCCGATCGCGATCGCGCCGGCGCGCCGGAAGCGGCGCTCCGCGCGGTGGCGGCGGCGCAGGTGCTCCTGCATCGCGGGCGAGGCCCAGCGCGCGCCCGGATTCGCTTCCTCGTCGACCGGAACGCTCATCCCGCATGACTCCTCGCGATCTCCGAATCGGAGACCACCTTTTCGACTCCGCTCGACCACCTCATGGTCTTCGCTCGCCTTCGGCTCGCTGCGCGAAACTTGCGCTCGCCGCGCGCGGCCTTGGGCCGCTTGCTAGTCATACTTCTCCCGGTAGCGTTTCACGATCCGCAGTGCGGCGACGTTCAGAGCCAGCGTCACGACGAACAGCGTGAGGCCGAGTGCGAACGCAGCGAGCGTCTTGGGACTGTCGAATTCCTGATCGCCGGTCAAGAGCGTCACGATCTGCACGGTCACCGTCGTCACGGCGTCGAGCGGGTTGAGCGACAGATTCGCCGCGAGCCCCGCCGCCATCACTACGATCATCGTCTCGCCGATCGCGCGAGACACCGCGAGCAGGAAACCGCCCACGATGCCGGGCAGCGCCGCAGGGATGATCACGAGCCGGATCGTCTCCGAGCGCGTGGCGCCGAGGCCGAACGACCCGTCGCGCAGCGAGATCGGCACCGCGGTGATCGCGTCGTCCGAGAGCGACGACACGAACGGGACGATCATGATCCCCATCACGAGTCCCGCCGCGAGTGCGCTCTCGGAGGCCACCGAGAGTCCCGCGGCGGTGCCGAGGCTGCGCACCGCAGGCGCCACGACGAGCGCCGCGAAGAACCCGTAGACGACGGTCGGCACGCCCGCGAGGATCTCGAGCAGCGGCTTCAGCACGTCGCGCGCGCGCGCGCTCGCGTAGAAGGTCATGTGGATCGCCGAGAGCAGCCCGATCGGCACCGCCACCGCCATCGCGATCGCTGTGATCAGCAGCGTGCCCGCGAACACGGGGACGGCGCCGAACGCCCCCGAGCTGGCCACCTGATCCGCGCGCAGCGCGATCTGCGGGCTCCACTCGGTCCCGAACAGGAACTCGCGCGGCGTCACCGATTCGAAGAAGCGCCCGGTCTCGAACACGAGCGAGAGCACGATTCCGATCGTGACCAGGATCGCGAGCGTCGACGAGAGGAGCAGCACGCCGCGCAGGAACTGCTCGACGCGCACACGCGCCGCGAGCGCGGGCCGGACTCCGCGCAGCGCGAACGCCCCGCCCGCGAGCCCGAGCACCACGGCGAGTGCGAGCGCTCCCGTGAGCGCGCGCTCTCGCAAGGCGAGATAGCGCTGTGCCGTGCTGCGCACCGCGTCGCTCGCGCTGTCGGGCGCGATGTTCGCGCGCGCGAAGTTCTCGACGTCGTTCCAGAACAGCTCGCGCTGGGCGCGATCTTCCGGTACGGCCACTCCCGGGGCCAGGGCGAGCGACGGCAGCAGCGACGGCGCGACCGCGAGCCAGAGCGCGATCACCGCGATCCCGGGCACCGCGCTCCACAGCGCGCCGTACCACCCGTAGTAGCCAGGCAGCGAATGCAGCCGCGCGCCGCCCGCCGCGACCGCGAGCGCGCGGCGGCGCGCGAGTGCATATCCGCCTACCGCGAGCGCGGCGATCGCGGCGACCAGGGCGAGCACGGTGCGCCTTGGCCTACTTGCCGGGCGCGAGCGTCATCGCGGGCAGGTTCTTGGCGTCGGCGCGCGACTTCTCGCGCTCGGCCTTCGGCGCCGGGATCAGTCCGCGATCGGCGAGGTAGCCTTCGTCCCCGATCGCCTTCTCGCTCGTGAACTCCGCCACGTACTCGCGGATCCCCGGGATCGACTTGACGTGCGCGTCCTTCACGTAGATGAACAGCGGCCGCGAGACCGGATACTTCCCGCTCGCGATGTTCTCGAACGTGGGCTCGACGCCGCCGACCACGCTGCCCTGGATCTTGTCCTGATTCTCCTCGAGGAAGCTGTAGCCGAACACGCCGAGCGCATTGGGGTTGGCGACGAGCTTCTGCACGATCAGGTTGTCGTTCTCGCCCGCCTCGACATAGGCGCCGTCCTCGCGGATCGCGAGGCAGATCGACTTGTACTTCGCCTCGTCCTTGTCCTTGAGCGCGTTCAGTTCGGGATAGGTGTCGCAGCCGCCCGCGATCACCATCTCGTTGAAGGCGTCGCGCGTGCCCGAAGTGGGGGGCGGGCCGAGCACCTCGATCTTCACGTCCGGCAGCGACGCGTCGACGTCCTTCCAGGTCTTGTTCGGGTTCGCCACGAGCGCCCCGCCGGGCGTGGGAAGCTGCTTCGCGAGCGCGAGAAACAGCTGCTGGAGCGAGAGCTTGAAGCGCTGGGACTTCTTCGAATTCGCGATCACGATCCCGTCGTAGCCGATCTTCA
>DATFWW010000037.1:0-6471 GCA_035258825.1 Myxococcota bacterium | reverse complement strand
CCCCGCCGCGATCAGCGCGTTGTCGTGCGGCCATACCGACCCGTCGTGATAGGACATCGGGTTGTAGCGCGGCGCCGACGCCGCGAGCGTGCGGATCCCCCAGCCCGAAAAATGATCCGCGGAGAGCAGTGTGCGCGCGATCGCCCGGGCGTGGTCGGGCCGCGCGAGGCCCGTGAGCAGCACATGGCCCGCGTTCGAGCTGCGCACGCGGCACGGGCGC
This sequence comes from Myxococcota bacterium, assembly GCA_035258825.1. Taxonomy (GTDB): domain Bacteria; phylum Myxococcota_A; class UBA9160; order UBA9160; family SMWR01; genus JAHEJV01. Next base: position 6,251 of record DATFWW010000037.1, on the reverse strand, counting down.
TTGGCGCCGTCGAGCGCGATCGCGTAGGTGGAGAGCTCCTCGCACCAGAACGCATCCGCGAACGCGCTGCGCAGGCGGTCGGCTTCGCCGGCGAGCTGCGCGGCGCGCGCACCGTAGCCGAGCGCGCTCGCGGCGTGCGCGAGGCCCGCCTTCGCGCCGTAGACGTAGGCCTGCACCTCGCACAGCGCGATCGCGCCCTCGGCGAGGCTGCCGTCCGCGTGCATGATCGAATCGCGCGAATCCTTCCACCCCTGGTTGGTGAGCCCGTGCGCGGACCGGCGCCGGTACTCGACGAAGCCGTCGCGGTCCGGATCGCCCGACCCGTCGATCCACGCGAGGGCGCGCTCGAGGTGGGGCCACAGCTCCTCGACCAGCGCGAGGTCGCCCGTGCGCTCGAAATAGCGCGCGGCCACTAGCGCGAACAGCGGTGTGGCGTCGACGCTCCCGTAGTAGCGGGCGAACGGCACCTCGCCCAGCGCCGCCATCTCGCCGCTGCGCATCTCGTGGACGATCTTGCCCGGCTCGGCGTCGCGCTCGGTGTCGTCGGCATCCGCCTGGTGCGCGGCGAGGAAGCGGAGCACGCCGCGCGCGAGCGATGGATCGATCCACAGTGTCTCGAGCGCGACGATCAGCGAATCGCGGCCGAACGGCGTGCAGAACCAGGGGACACCCGCGTAGGGCATCGGGCCGTGCGCCGTCGGGACGGTCAGCATCGCGAGGTCGGACGCCGAGCGGCGGATCCACGCGTTCATCGCGGGGCTCGATGTGGAGAGCGAGGGGGTGAGATCGGGAGCGGGCTGCCCGTGCATCGCGTAGAGACCCGGCCGGCGACGCGCGTCGCCTTCGCGCAGCGCGCAGGAGATCCGCACCGCGATCTCGACGCGCTCCCCGGGCGCGAGCGCGACGACCCGCTCGATCGCATGCGCGCTCGTGCGGTCGGGCGCGGGCGCGAACGCGAGCCGCGTGGTGCGCGTGACCCCGTCGAGCCCCGTGTAGGCGAGCTCGACCCCATCGCCCGCGATCGCGGGCGCGATCAGCCGGCCGCGCCGCGCGCGATGCGCGCCGCGCACCTCGAACACATCGGCGTAGTCGGCGGAGAACCCGATGCGCACCGGCAGCCGGATCGGCGCACTCGCATAGCTGTGCAGCGCGATCGCGAGCTCGCACACCCCGTCGGCGACGTCGATGCTGCGCACCACGTAGATCTGATCGCGATCGAGCTGGAGCGCCGGGTGGCCTTCGACGTCGGGATTGGACTCGTGGACGAACAGGCCGCCCTCCCCACTGCGGATGCCCGACGCGAGCAGGTGCGGCCGGGCGCCGGCGATCTGGAACCAGAGACCGGAGAGGAAGCGCGTGCCGCCCGAGTAGAGCCCGTGCCGCGATCCCGGGGCCGGGCGCATGTCGCCGTGGCGGTCGAAGACCGCGAACGTGTCGCCGCGCGCGAGCACGAGCGTGCGGTCGTCGCCGACCGGCGCCGGCGGCGCGGCGATCTCGAATTCGCGGTGCGGGTCGCTGTCTATGCGGTGCATCGGACGGCGGGCTCGCTGCCGGCGGAGCCGCGGTTGCAGATCGCGGCCGCGTAGATCTCGGTGTAGTCGGCCGCCATCCGCTTCGCGGTGAAGCGCGCCTCGAATTCGGCGCGGCAGCGGCGCCGGTCGATCCGGCCGATCGCGCCGACCGCGCGGACTGCGGACGCGATGTCGCCGACGATCCATCCCGACACGCCGTTCTCCAATACTTCGGGCACGGAGCCGCGCGGCCACGCGATCACGGGCGTGCCGCACGCGAGCGCCTCGATCATGGCGAGTCCGAACGGCTCGGGCCAGTCGATCGGGAACAGCAGCGCGTCCGCGTTGCCGATGAAGTCGTCCTTGCGCGCATCGTCGAGCTCGCCCACGTAGTCGACGAGCGGGTGATCGAGTAGCGGCGCGACGTTCGCGCGGAAGTACTCCTCGTCGCTCGGATCGACCTTGGCCGCGATCCGCAGCGGGACGCCCGCGCGCACCGCGATCTCGATCGCGCGGTCCACGCGCTTCTCCGAGGAGATCCGCCCGATGAACGCGAGGTAGCCGTGCGGATCCGGGTGGAAGTGATAGAGGTCGCGCGGCAGTCCGTGGTGGACCGTGCCGACCCAGTTCGCGTCGGGCAGGGGGCGGCGCTGCGCCGCGGAGATCGACACCACTCGCTGCTCGGTGAACTCGCGGAACACCGGCGCGAGCCAGGGCAGGTCGAGGCGCCCGTGCAGCGTCGTCACCACGGGCACCTCGCAGCGCCGGGCCATGGGAAAGCTCAGGTAGTCGAGGTGGGCGTGGATCACGTCGAACTCGGCGGCGCGATCGAATGCGCGCTCGAGCATCACGAGGTGCATCGCCACCGCGTCACCGCGATGCGGGTCGAGGCGCAGCGCGCGCGGCGCGCCCGCGCACAGCTCTGCGGCGGTCCTCGAGTCGGCGCTCGCGAACAGCGTCACCGAATGTCCATTCGCCTGGAGCGCATCGCTCAAATACGACACGACGCGCTCGGTCCCGCCGTAGCCCTCCGGCGGGACGCTCTCGAACAGCGGCGCGAGCTGTGCGATCCGCACGCCGGACCCTAACCGCCGTGCGCCGCGCGCTCGGCGCACTCGACCTCGCCGCGGCCGCTCAGGCAGTAGACGCGGTAGGCGGAGCCGATCACGGGCTGCGCCACGTTGCGCACGCAGACGCCGCCCGGCGTGATGCCCTTCTCGCTGCCGGCGTGGGCGTGGCCGTGCAGGACGAGGTCGGCGCCCGCCGCGTCGACCGCCTCGCCGAGCAGATAGCTGCCCAGGAACGGATAGATCTGCAGCTGCTCGCCGCGCAGCGTGCCCGGGACCGGCGAGTAGTGGAGGAGCGCAACGCGCAGATCGACGTCGAGCGATGCGAGCGCGCGCCGCAGCCGCCCCGCCAACCCGGCGGTGTGCCGGATGAATGCCTTCATCTCAGGCTCGCCGAAGTCGCTGCCGCACGCGTTCGCGAAGCCGCCGCCGAACCCCTTCGAGCCCGCGATGCCGATCCGCGCCCCGCCGACTTCGAGCGTGGCGGTCGTGCCCTCGAGCACGCGCGCCCCGCGCGTGGCCAGGATCCGGCGCAGCTCGGCGTCGCAGCCATCGTGGTAGTCGTGATTGCCGAGCACCGCGACGATCGGAACCGACACGAGCTCGAGCGCGGTCACCACCGCGAGCCCCTCGGCGACCGTGCCGACGCGCGTGAGGTCACCCGCGAGCAGCAGGAGATCGGCCTCGTCCGACACCGACTTCAGCGCGTCGCGCCAGCGCGCAGATCCGTCGTCCCCGATGTGCAGGTCGCCGACGGCGGCGACCCGGATCACCGGAGGTTCTCCGGCGCCGCAGGCGAACCGGGTGGACAGACGGTGATCTCGTTCATCACCGCGAGGCCCTGCGATACCAGGCGCGACAGCGCCTCGATCCGCCACCTCCGCTCGTTGGATTGCACCACACCGCGCAGCCTCACCGCGTCGGATTCCACCGTCACCAGGATGCCGAGTTCGCCCTCGCTGCGCGCGAGCGCATTGCGGATCCGCGTGACGAGCTGCGCGCGCTCGGCCTCGCCATCGTCAGTCATACAGCACCGTGCGGCCGAGCCGGCGCATCACGCCGATCGGCACCGCGAGATCGACCGATGTCGCATAACACAAGAAGCTGAGAATGCGCCGCGGCGCCCACTGCGATCGCGCGAGGAGATAGTCCCAATCGAGCGGAGCGGAGGTCAGGATCGCGAGCGCGTCGCCCCAGTGTCGCGGCGTCTCCTCGTCGTGCACGATCGCCTTCATCACGATCAGGTCCTCGGGCGGAACCACACGCACCTGGATGCCCCGGAAGCGGCGGATCGAGGAGCGGCGCAGCATCTCGGCGTCGAGATAGATGTCGCCGCGCGACTTGAACATCAGGTCGACCAACACGTTGTTGCGAAACGCCTTGAAGAGCCAGTGCGGATTGATCCTCGCGGTGCGGAAGCCGGCACGGCCGAGCGCGTCGAGCGCGAGCGGTGCCGATTCGGGCGTCACGAGCAGATCGATGTCGCTCGAGCAGCGCGGGCGACCGAGAAGTGCCGAGGCCTGACCGCCGATCAACACGTAGTCGATCGAGCTCTTGTCGAGTGCGTGCACCGCCTCGCCCATCACCTCGGTCAGCTGCTCGATGCCGGCCTTGCTGCCCTCGTGGCAGGCCGCGCCCGGACGTTCCGCGTCGTTCATGGCTCGATCAGCCCGTGGTGCGCTCGCCCTGGAGCGCGGCCACCACCTCGCGACGCGCGTCGGCGAGCTCCTGGAACGCGTCGTCGACGCGCTGGCGCGTCGTGTCCCAGCTCTCCGCCCCGGCTTCCTTCAGGTCGTTCAGGCGCTCGCGCGCGTTGTCGCGCGCGGTCTCGGTGCGCGCCATCGCGGAGTTCAGTTGCTCGCGCGCCTCCTCCGGAAGCTCGTCGGCCTTCTGCCGCGCGTCGTCCATTTCGCGCGCGGTGTCGCGCTCGGCCGACGCGAGCTTCGCCTCGAGGTCGGCGACTTGTCGCTTCATGGTGTCGGCGGCGGCCGCGCCCGTCGCGCGCGCCTGCTCGCGCACGCCGGAGGCGGAGACGTCGGGGGTATCGGCGCGCCTCTCGCAGCCGAACGCGAGCAGTGCGCCGGTGGCGGCGGCCAGGATGCCGGCGCACATCCAGCAGTGGGCGATCCGGAGCCGTCGGTCGTGGATGCTCATCGGGGGGAGACCTCCGCCTCGAACCTATTCATGATTCGTGCCAACCGCAGGCGCGATCTAGGCGCGATCCGCGCGCGCGCGGCGCGACTCCAGTGCAGCTTTTACAAAAGGCGGGGCTCCAGGGACGCGCTTCGAGCACCAGACTGAGCGGGCACCGCGATGCTCGTGGAGCCGTTCCGCGGTCGATCGCGCCCGTCATGCTCCCCAGCATCCGACCCGTCAGATTCGTCCGGACACGAGCAGAACGACGACGACGATCAGAATGATCCCGACCGTTCCGCTCGGCGCGTATCCCCAGCCACGGCTGTAGGGCCACGCCGGCATCGCGCCGATCAGCGCCAACACGATGATGATGAGAAGCAGTGCTCCGAGCGTCATGGTTCTCTCCTCGTCCCGTGACCAGAGCACGAACCGTGCCATCCGTCCGTGGCGACGGCGGGCGCCCGACTAGCAACACCGCGGCGCGATCGCGCGGGTCCGCGAGCGCGACACCCGCCGATTGTAGAATCTTACGCGCGGGCGATGCGGGTCATTGATTGCCGAGGATCAGCGGCAGGCCGTCCTTGCCCGATCCGATCACCACCACCTTCGTGTTGTTGCTCTGGGCGATCTTCTCGGTCGCCTCGATCCCCTTCCAGCGCAGCAGCTCGCCGCTGATCCCGGTGGCCACGATGCGCTGGAAATCGGCGATTCCCTGCGCCTCGATCCGCTTGCGCTCGGCCTCCTGGCGCTCGCGATTCAGCGTGAACTCCATCTTGAGCGCCTTCTGTTCCTCCTCGAGCTTCTCGCTGATCGCGCGCTTGATGTTGTCCGGCAGGTCGACGTCGCGGATCAGGATCGCCTCGAGCTCGATGTGCTTCCCGGCCATCGCTGCGCGCGCCTCGTTCAGGATCTCGTGCTCGACCACCTCGCGCTTGAGCGCGTAGATCTCCTCCGGCGAATAGCGACCGCCCACCTTGCGCGCTTCGCTGCGCACGACCGGCGCGACGATCACGGCGTAGTACTCGGGGCCGATCTCCGCGTGCAGCTTCGCCAGCTCCTCGCGCATCGCGTGGAAGCGGATCGAGGCCTCGAGGTTCACCGACAGGCCGTTCGCGGAGAGGATGTGGAGCACCTCTTTCTGGTCCTGGGTGCGCACGTCGTAGCGCGTGAAGCGGTTCCACGGAGCGATCAGATGGACGCCCTCGCCATAGACGGCGTCCTGCGTGCCGCCGAACAGCGTCCAGAGCACCGCGCTGCGGCCCGAGTCGACGGTTCGCACACAGCTCGGCACGAGCAGCGCGAGCAGGACGAGAGCGGCGATCCACGTGAAGACGCCGGCGGCGCGCGGCATGGGACGGGACTCCTTTGCGATCAGCGCCGGCCGAGCCTCCGCAAGCGGTGGCGCTTCCGGGGCGGCGGACGCGGGGGATCGGCGGGCGCCGCTTCGGACGCCGCGGTCGTGCTGGTCGGCTCACGAGAGGTCGGCGGTGCGCTCGCGAGCTCCGCGCCCTCGGGCGCGCGGGAGGACCCGGCCGCG
>DATFWW010000036.1:0-2170 GCA_035258825.1 Myxococcota bacterium | reverse complement strand
GATCCGCTCGCGGCGCTGCCGCTGTTCTCGCGGCTCGGCGCGACGATCGCGAGCGTGGGGATCGGCATCGCGCGGCGCGCGATCGACGAGCTCGCCGCGCTCGCGGGCGCCAAGGTGCCGATGGCGACGCCCGGCCTGTTGCGCGAGCGCGCGGGCGTGCAGATCGACGTCGCGCGTGCGCGTGGCCTCTTGGATGGTGCGCGCGCGCACGTGACGAGCACGGCGCGCGAGGTGTTCGCGCGCGCGAAGGCGGGCGCGGCGCCGACCGTGGACGACCAGGTGCGTTTGCGCCTCGCCTACGTCACCGCGGCGGAGCAGTTCGCGCGCGCGGTGGACCTCGTGCGCAACGCCGCCGGCATGAACGCGATCGCGCTGGGCAGCCCGCTCGAGCGCTGCTGGCGCGACGCCCACGCAGTGACCCAGCACGTGGCCATCTCGCCCTCCCACCTCGAGCGGCTCGGAAGGATCACGCTCGGGCTCGACGCGGGTCCCGGCCCGATCTGAGTTAGCGTACGCGCCCTGAGCAATCCGCCGCGCTTCTCCCAGTCGTTCTGGATCTACCTCGTCAGCCGCTTCTGCGCGACGTCCGCGCTGACGCTCTTGCGCAGCACCGTGTACCTTCACGTCTGGGAGATCGCGCACTCCGAGGCCCGGCTCGGCGCTATCGGGCTCGTGAACTTCCTGCCGGTCGTGACGCTCACGCTCCTGGGCGGCGCGATCGCCGACGCCTACGACCGGCGCCGGGTCATGCTCCTCGCGCAGATCCCGTATCTCGTGAGCGCTGCGCTGTTATTCGCGGCGACCGCGCGCGGCGCGATCTCGGTGCCGTTGCTCTACGCCGCCGTGTTCGCGAATGCGACCTCGTTCGCGTTCGAGAGCCCGGCGCGTCAAGCGTTCCTCGTGAGCCTGGTGCCCACGGCAGACTTCCCGCGCGCGGTGACGATCTCGTCCACCGCAACCGCGCTCGCGTTCGGAACCGGCCCGGCGCTCGGCGGCCTGCTGATCTGGGCGGCCGGCATCGAGGCGGCCTACGCAGCGTACGGCGTGCTCGTGCTCGGCAACCTGATCGGACTCCTGTTCGTACGGCCGCTGCGCGAGGTGGGCGGCCGCACACCGCCGAGTCTGCACGCGGTGCGCGAAGGCCTCGCGTACGTGCGCGGCAATCCCGTCGTGCTCGGCTGCATGTCGCTCGACATGTTCGCGGTGATCCTCGGCGGCGCGACGGCACTGCTCCCGGTCTACAAAGACCTCCTCGCGGTCGATGCGCGCGGCTACGGTCTGCTCACGTCGTCGCTCGAGATCGGTGCGTTCGCGATGTCGCTCCTGCTGCTGATGCGACCTACGATCGAACGCGCGGGCCCGACGCTGCTCGCGGCGGTCGCGGTGTACGGACTCGCGACGCTCGGCTTCGGCCTCTCGCGCTCGTTCCCGCTCTCGGTGGCGCTTTACATGCTCGCGGGCGCCGCGGACCAGGTGAGCGTGGTGCTGCGCGCGACGGCGGTGCAGCTCTCCACACCCGACGCGCTGCGCGGGCGCGTCTCCGCGGTGAACATGATCTTCATCGCGGCCTCCAATCAGCTCGGCGCGGTCGAATCGGGCTTCCTCGCCGCCGCCACGAGCGCCACGTTCGCGGTCGTGTTCGGCGGCGTCGGGTGCTTGCTCGTAGTCGCGGTCACGTCGTGGTGGCTGCCCGAGCTGAGGACGTACCGGATCTCGAGCCGTGCGGAGTAGCGAGGTGCCACGATGGAGGCCGACCGCAGCAGCAACACCGCCGAGTACACCGCCGCGATGCGCGCGGACCACCGTCTGCACGACGCCGACCCGGTGCTCGACGACGCGTGGGCGCTGGCGCTGCTCGAGCCCGGGCTGCGCGCGTCGGTGGAGAAGGGGGAGTTCCACGCGTTCCTCGCGCGCGCGGGCCTCCGGCCCACCCAGGGCCACATCGTGCTGCGCGCGCGCTTCGCCGACGACGCGCTCGCCGCGGCGGTCGCCCGCGGCGTGCGACAGCTCGTCGTGCTCGCGGCGGGGCTCGACTCCTCGTGCCTGCGCCGCGACCCGCGCGTGCGCGTGATCGAGGTCGACCACCCCGCGAGCCAGCGCGCCAAGCGCGAGCGCCTGGCCGCGCTCGGCGCACCGCTCGACGGAGTGGAGTTCGCCGCGGTCGACTTCT
>DATFWW010000035.1:0-26039 GCA_035258825.1 Myxococcota bacterium | reverse complement strand
CCCGCCGTTGGCAAGCGCGCGTCGGCGCCGCCCGATCCTTGATTCCGTTGGCCTTCGCAATCATCTTCCACCTCTCGGACGATCCGAGATCTTGCGCGGGGTTGTGCAACCGATGTGCCAGTTTGCGTCGCGTGACGCCTGACACGAATTAACGCGTGAAAACGCGGTATTGACCGGCGAGAGCGACCTGGCGCGCGCGCGGTTCCGAAAATCCGGGCGCCGGACCGGAAAATTTTACCGGTAGATCCGCTCTTCGGGAATCCAGATCCGGAAGGTCGCACCTTCCCCGAGGCGACCCTCGGCGCCCAGCCGGCCGCCGTGCCGCTCGGCGATCGTGCGGCAGAGCGCCAGGCCGATCCCCTGCCCGTCACCAGCCGGGTCCAGCTGTTCGTGCGGCTGGAAGATCCGCTCCGCGTCCTCGCGCGCAAACCCACGGCCATTGTCCTCCACGAGGATCTCGATCCCGCCGCGCAGCCCCGGATCCTCGGCCGCCTGGGCGCTCACTCGGATCTCGGCCTGCACGCCGTCGCGGCGGTATTTGAGCGCGTTGTCGAACAGGTTCCGGAACAGCTGGGTGAGCTGCGGCACCTCGCCGAGCACGATCGGCAGCGGGCCGACCTTCACCTTCGCGCCGACGCCGTCGATCCGGTGGGAGAACTCGGTGAGCGCGTCGCGCACCACCGCAGCGAGATCGACCCGATCGGTGGGCGCCTTCGCGTGCGGCTGGGCCGAGAGTGCGACCTGGGCCGAGATCAGGTCCGACATCTTGAGCGTCATCGCGCGGATGTTCGCGAGGTGCTTGCGCGAGGCGTCGTCGAGCCTGCGCCCGGCCTGCGACTCGAGCAGCTCGATCCAGATCATCTGGGTGCCGAGCGGCTGCCGCAGCTCGTGCGATACGAACGACGCGAACTTCTGGAGCTCGTCGTTCGAGTGCACGAGCGCCGCCGTGCGCTCGCGCACGCGCTCCTCGAGCTCCGCGTTCAACCGCCGCACCTCGCTCTCCGCGCGCGTGTGGCCCGCAACCTCCGCCTCGAGCGCCCTCGCGCGCTCGGCGGCCACGTTGCGCAGGAACAGCGCGATCGCCACGAGCGCCGACAGGGCGAGCCCGCCCGCGAGCGTCGCGAGCGGGAGCTGCGACCGCGCCGCTGTGACCATCTCGTCCGACGGCTCGACGAGGATCTGGATCGTGGGGCCGCCCGGCAGCGCTAGCACCTGGTGGCTCACCGGGCGCAGCGGATCGCCGGGGCCCGCGGTGGGCGCGCGATACAGGTCCACCTCGCCGGCCGCGATGTTCACGGTGAACGTGCTGTCGACGCTCGCGAGGATCTCGTTGAACAGCTCGCGGCTCGCGTAGGTGGCGGCGAGCCAGCCCGACAAGGAGCCGCGGTCGCGCAGCGGGGCGAGGATGCGCAGGCGCGGCTCCCCGTCGCGCGGCACCACGGGCCCGATCACCACCGCGCGGCGCAGCGCGATTCCGCCCGCGCGCAGCTTGTCGACGTCCACCGCGGGCATCTCCGCCTCGGGCGGATAGGCCCAGCTGTGCTCGCCGGCCGCGTCGACCCATGCGACCGATTGCAGCCCAGGCGACTGGGAGAGGATCAGGCGCACGTCGGACTCCCAGTCTCCGCGCCGCGGCAGCAGTCGGTCCTGCCACTCGCGCGCGAGGATCGAGATCGAGTGCATGCGCGCGTCGAGCTCCGCGCTGATCTCCGCGCGCAGCTTGCGCGCGCTCGTCTCGACGAGCAGCGCGAACTGCTCGCGCTCGCGCTTCGCGACCGCCTGGCTCACGAACACCGAGATCGCGGCGGCGACCAATGCCGCGACCGAAGGCAGGCGCCAGAGTTCGTACGTCGCTCGACGTCTGGAGCGTGAGTGCGGGCCCGTCATCCCGTCCTCCCCCCGGTTGGTCGCAGCGGGTCGCATTGCGGTTGCACGCGGCCGCGGGAACAGCTTAGCTGGAGACGACGTGGCATCGCAGGATCCGCAGAATACCACGGTGCAGCGCGGGCCTCGGACGATCATGCCGCGCGTTCTCCTCGTGGACGACGAGCCCTCGCATCTCGAGGCGATGCAGGCGCTCGTCGAGCACCAGGGCTTTGCGACGCGCACCGCGCGGACCCTCGCGGCCGCCAAAGCGGCGCTGGAGGCCGAGGCATTCGATCTTCTCATCACCGATCTCCAGCTTCCGGACGGCACCTCCCTGGATCTGCTCCCACTCGTCGAGCAACAGCCGGGGATGGACCTCGTGCTCGTCACGGGCCACGCGAGCGTCGACACCGCGGTGCGCGCGATGCGCGGCGGCGCCGCGGACTATCTCACCAAGCCGATCGACATCCGGCGGCTCGAGAAGGTGCTCGCGAACGTGCAGCGCGCGGTGCGGCTGCGCGGCCAGGTGGGCGCGCTGCGCGAGGAGTTGCGCAGCCTCGGGCGGTTCAGCCGCATGATCGGCGCGTCGAGCCCGATGCAGGCGATCTACGACCAGATCCTCAAGGTGGCGCCGACCGAGGCCACCGTGCTCGTGGCCGGCGAGACCGGCACCGGCAAAGAGCTGGTGGCCGAGACGCTGCACGAGCTGTCCGCGCGCGCGGACGGTCCGTTCGTGCCGCTCAACTGCGGCGCGATCTCGCCGAACCTGATCGAGTCCGAGCTGTTCGGGCACGAGAAGGGCAGCTTCACCGGCGCCACCGAGCGGCGCTTCGGCTGCTTCGAGCGCGCAGACGGCGGCACGCTGTTCCTCGACGAGATCACCGAGATGTCGGCGGATCTCCAGGTGAAGCTCTTGCGCGCGCTCGAGAGCAGCACGGTGCAGCGCGTGGGCGGCAACGAGGCGATCCCCGTCGACGTGCGCGTGATCGCGGCCACCAATCGCGATCCGCATCCGGCGGTGGCGGATGGAACGCTGCGCGAGGACCTGCTCTACCGGCTGCTCGTGTTCCCGATCCAGCTGCCGCCGCTGCGCAACCGCGACGACGATCTCGACCTGCTCGCCGACCACTTCCTCGCCCAGCACAATCGCCGCGCGGGCACCCACAAGGAGCTCACGCGCGCCGCGCGCGAGCGGCTGCGCCACCACACCTGGCCCGGCAACGTGCGCGAGCTCAAGAACGTGATCGAGCGCGCGTTCATCATGGCCGAGACCGACGTCGACGCCGAGTGCATCACGCTCGCGGGGGACGCCGTCGTGCCGGCGGCGGGCGACGAGAACCTCGGGATCCGGGTCGGCATGTCGAACGAGGAGGTGGAGCGGATCCTCACGCTCGCCACGCTCGACCACTTCGGCGAAAAGAAGCGCACCGCCGAGGTGCTCGGGATCAGCCTGAAGACCCTTTACAACCGGCTCAAGGCGTACAAGGGCTAGGAGGGGTCAGCTGGCCGCTGCGATCGTGGGCGACGCGGCGTCGACGATCTCGAGCAGCTCCGCCACCGACGCCTCGAACGCGCGCGGGATCTCGTCCACGGCCGGCACTGCGTCGGGGCAGGCGATCGCGCCGACGCCGAGGGCGCCGTCGTAGCTCATCACGGTGAGGTTCAGCGCGCAGCCGTCGTAGATCGGTCCGATCGGGTGCAGCGCCGTCACCTTCGCGCCCGCGCAGTAGAGCGGCATGGTCGGGCCGGGCACGTTCGACATCACGAGGTTCACCAGGGGCGGCATGTGCTCGGCGAGGCCGAGCCGCGTGTAGAGCGAGACCGCCCCCGCCACGAGCGTGGGCGACAGGAGATCGGCCCATTCGTTGATCTGGTTGCCGATCAGCTCGTGCGTGCGCATCGCGTCGAGGCTCGCCTCGCGTGCGGCGTGCAGCCGCGCGATCGGGTCCGCGAGATGGACCGGCAGCCGCATGAGCAGCGCGGTGAGCGAGTTGCCGAGCCCGTCCGCGGGGCGTTCCTCGAGTGCCATCGGCACGGCCGCGACGAGCGGCTGGCGGGGAATCTCGCCGTGGCCGCCGAGGTACTGCCGCAGCGCGCCCGCACACGCCGCGAGCACCACGTGGTTCACGGTGGCCGCGTAGGCGTTCTTCACGCGCTTCACGTCGGCGAGGGGAACGCTGCCCAGCGCTACCGCGCGCCGGCTCGTGACGCGCCTGTTGAGCTGCGTGCGCGGAGCGCTGGGCAGCGGGAACTCCCGCTTCGAAAGTGAGGCGAGCGCGAGCCGCGCGCCCATCCCGGTGGTGCGGAGCGCCTGCCACGTGCCCCGCAGCGGCTGCGCGCCCAGCGAGAGGGCGGCATCCGCGAGCAGCGTCGCGGGCGAGGGCGCCGCCTCCGGCGTCGGTTCGGGCTCCGACTCCACGTCGCGGCCCGCGCGCGCGTTGCGATCGACATCCAGGAGAGCGCACATCAGCTGCGCGCCGCCGATGCCGTCGACGGCCGAATGGTGGATCTTCGCCACGATCGCGAAGCGACCGCGCTCGAGGCCCTCGATCACCCACATCTCCCAGAGCGGGCGATCGCGGTGCAGCGGCACCTCGGCGATCCGCGCGATCGCCTCGAACAGCTCCGCGTCACCTCCAGGTGCCGGAAGCGCGGCGCGCCGGAGGTGCGCGTCGAGGTCGAAGTGGGAGTCGTCCACCCAGACCGGGCGCACCAGCCCCAGCGGAGCCTCGACCAGCTTGCGGCGCAAGATTGACAGCCTGGGCAGGCGCTGCTCGATCTGCGCTCGGATCCTGCGAAAATCCTCGCGCGGTCCGCGCCCGTGCGACTCGAGCACGAGCGCACCCATCACGTGCAGCGGCGTCTCTCCCGTCTCCGCGTAGAGAAACACCGCGTCCATGCCGTTTAGTCGACGCCAGCTCACGATCCCCCCTGACTCTGACTCGAAGCGAGCTTCGGACGTAGGGATCGCCCGAACGGCGCTTCGGTTCATGACGTTCTGGTGATGTTCGAGGTGACGCGATCAGCGCCGCCGGGCGAGCCACGCGTTGGCGAGCTCGACACCCCACTCCCGGGCCTGCTTCGGGCTCTCGTCCCAGACGTAGAAGCTAGGCCCCATCACGATCTGGCCCGGCGCCGACCACGCTCCCCGCTGCGACCGCTCCGAATCCGGCCTCGTGGCGCCGGTATCGGGATTGGTGTCTCGGTCTCGCAGTTCCTGGGTGCGCATCGAACCTCCGGAGTTGGGCCCCGATTCCCGAGTGCAACGCACATGCCACCCGAGGGCGGTGATCCTCCTCACCGCACCGCACCACGTGAGCGCTCCTCGGCGCGCAATGGAGTTCGTGTCAAAAAACCCGACGGCGCAGAATTACAAGCGCGCGTAGGAAATGCCCGCGCAAAAGTACAACTTGTTAGTTCGTTCACCCGGACTTGCCGAGTACTCGGAGCAGGATGACCTCGGGATCGCTCTCGCCGGTCTCGTCCTGCACCTCGCGGCAGCGCGCGAGGATGCGCGCGAACTCGGGACCTGGCTCGAGTCCGCGCGCGAGTAGATGCCGGCCCCACACCGCATCCCGACTCCCACCTACTCGATTCTCGATCTGTGAAGTAGCGGTGATGAATAGATCTCCCTCCCGGAAATCGTTTGCTGAAACTACCTGCATCGTGCGACCCAGGTGATCGGCTCGCGCGACGCGCTCGAGCAGCTCGGGGCCGACGTTCGCCTCGCGCAGCCGGCGCACGAGCCGGCGATAGGCCGCCGGCTTGGCGCCGTCGCGCGGCAGCCGGGCTGGCGCGAGGTGGTGCTCGACGAGCGCGAGCACCTGTTGCACGAGCGCGTTCGGAGCGCGCAGCCGCTCGAGGAAGGCGCGCGTCGCCGCGAGCCCGGCGCGCTCGTGGCCGTGCGCGATCACGCGGCCGGCACGCTCGCGCGTGGCGTCGGGCTTGCCGAAGTCGTGGCAGAGCACCGCGTACATGAGCGCGGCGTCGTCGGGGCCGCCCGTGCGCAGCCCGGCCGCGGCGTCGAGCGCCCGCGCGGTGTGCGTCCAGACGTCGCCCTCGGGGTGCCACGTCGGGTCCTGCGGCACGCCCACGAGCGCGGCGAGCGGCGGGAAGAAGCGCAACAGATCCGTCCGGCGGAGAAACGCGAGGCCGCGGCTCGGCTGCAGCGCCCCCAGCAGCAGCTTGTCGAACTCCACGCGCACGCGCTCGCCCGGCAGATCCGAGAGATCGAGCGAACCGCACAGCGCCACGAGCTCGGCGTCGGGTTCCATCGCGAACCGCGCCGCGATCTGCATCACGCGCAGCCCGCGCAGCGGGTCGGAGCCGAAATAGCGCGCGTCCGCGGCGCGCAGCACGCGCGCGGCGAGGTCGGCGCGGCCGCCGAGCGGGTCGAGGATCTCGCCGGAGAGCGGGTCGAGCCCGATCGCGTGGATCGTGAGGTCGCGCCGCCGCGCCGCCTCCTCGAAGTCGGACCCGCGCGCGAGGCAGAAATCGATCTCGCGCCCGACCACGCGCATCACCGGGAACGAGCGGCCGAATGCGCGCACGTCGCCGAAGCCGCGCAGCACCGCCTCGAGCTCGGGTGCGGCGAGGCCGAACACCTCCACGTCGAGGTCCTTCGCTTCGTCGGCGGGCCGCCCGAGCAGCCGATCGCGCACGAAGCCACCCACCGCGATTGCGCGCCCGCCGCGCGCGCGGATCGCCTCGGCGATCGGCCGAACCGCCTCCAGCATCCTCCGATCGTAGGCGGCGGGTACGCCTTCGCTACGGCCGCTGGTAGACCGCCGACGCGAGACCCGTGTAGAGCTCCGCCCGCACGAACGGCGCCGGCGTTACGCCTTGCGGCCTCGCAACGCGTCCAGGTACGACCGCTGGAACACCGCCGTCACCGGCACGCCCGGCAGTCGAGCGCGAATCGCCTCCATGCCGCCCTCTTCGCGGTCGACGAGCACCGCCACGTGCACGATCTCGAGCTTCTCCTCGAGGCAGCGCTCGATCGCCTTGACCACCGATCCGCCGCTCGTCACAGCGTCGTCGACGATCGCCACCGGGCTCGTCGGGCAGCCCTCGATCCACTTGCGCGTGCCGTGCTCCTTGCGGTCCTTGCGCACGATGAAGAAGTCGCGCAGGGGGCCCTTCACGAGCGAGTGATGCGCGATCGCCTGCGCGATCGAATCGGCGCCCATCGTGAGCCCGCCGACGCTGCGCGGATTCGTGCCCATGCGCGCGAACTCGTCGATGAACGCGGCACCCACGAGCGGCATCGCGAGGGCGTTGCAGGTGGTGAGCTTGCAATCGAAGATGTAGTTGCTATGGCGCCCCGAGCTGAGCACGAAATCGCCCTCGACGTAGGAGCGCTCGACGAACAGCTTCGCGAGGTCGAGATTCCTCTCCATCACCCGAAAATCTCCGAGATCGTCGCCTGGATCGCCATCGCCGCCGCGCGCGGGTCCGCTGCATGTCGGATCGGCCGGCCGACCACGATGTAGTCCGCGCCGCAGCGGAACGCCTCCTCGGGCGTCACGATCCGCTTCTGATCGTCGGGCACGCGCCGGTTCTCGAACGGCCGGATTCCCGGCGACACGATCAAGAGCTGCTCGCCCAGCGAGTCGCGCAGCGCGCGCGCCTCGAGCCCCGACGAGATCACGCCGTCGCAGCCGAGCGCGAGCGCGCGGCGCGCGCGAGAGAGCACGAGCTGCTCCACGGTAACCGCAGGCGGCGCGCCGAGGTCGCGCAGATCGCCCGCGTCCAAGCTCGTGAGCACCGTCACTGCGAGCAGCTTGAGCCGGTCGCGCGGAACCGCGCACGCCGCCGCGATCATCGCGTCGTTGCCGTGGATCGTCGCGAGCTCCGCGCCGCAGTCCTTCATCCGGCGCACCGCCGACGCGACCGTCTCCGGCACATCGAAGAACTTCAGGTCGACGAACACCCTCTTGCCCGCGTCGACGAGCTGCGCCACGAGGTCCCAGTAGTTCCCGCTCATGAACAGCTGGAGCCCGAGCTTGTAGAACCACACTGCGTCGCCGAGCTGGCGCACGAGCTCGCTCACCTGCTCGCGCGTGTCGACGTCGAGCGGGAAGATCAGTCGCTCGCGAGGGGGGATCTTCTTGCTGGAGAGCGGAAGCGGAGGGTGGGTGCGTTGCATCGCCGGCGCGCGCGAAGTGTATGCCTTCTCCGCAGGGTGGGAAAGCGATCGCGTCCCGCCCGCTACTCTTCGGCCTCGAACCGCGTGATCCGAACATCTGCGGAGCCCGCGAGCCCGAACACGACGAACAGCGCCCAGCACAGCACACGATAGGCGGCGAGGCTACGCGTGCTCGAGGTAGCTCTGGATCGCCTTCTCAAGCTCTGCCGCCACGAACCCCCACGGACCGGGCGCACCGCGATAGGCGATGCGGCCGTCGCGTCCGACGAGATAGAGGCGATCGGGCAGTGCGTAATATTTCTGATCGGTCGAGTTCTCCATGTCGTCGATCAGCGTCGGGATGGAGAGATCGAGGCGGATCGCGCAGGTGTCGGCCACCGAGGTGCGCTCGTCGAGCGTCTTGGGCTGCGCGAAGAAGACGTCGTCTCGCTGGTTCGCCTCCACCTGCCAGCCGTCGGTGGGATGCGCCTCGCGGATGTAAACGACGAAGAAAGCGACCCGGTCGCCGAAGCGCCGCTGGAGCTCATGGAGGTACCCAACCTGGGCACGGAACGGCGGTCAGGTGTAGCTGCCGAAGATCAGCGCGACCGGCCGCTTGCCGCGGTATCGCGACAGGCGCACGCGCTCGGAGGTGCCGCGCAGCGGCAACTCGAAGTCGGGCGCCTCGTCACCGACCGCAGGCGCCTTCGTCTCGCGCGCGGCGATGAACTGCATCATCGACATCCGCTCGGCGTCGCCGAGGCCGGCCATCCAGGCCGTCATGCGCGCGAAGTCGCCCGGCGAGAGGTTCCGCTTCAGCTGTTCCTGGAAATCCATCGCGGCGGATTGTACGCGGATTCGCGCATTGCGCCCGGGGAATTTGCGCCTCGGGGTTACGCCGCGTCGTCCGCTTCGGGCACGACCGTCACCGAGAGCCGCTCGCGGCCGCGCAGCAGCGCGGCCTCGATCGGCTTGCCGATCCGATCCGACCCGAGCAGCCGGGTCAGCGCATCCACCGAGGGCGTGGGCTGTCCGTCGAGCGCGAGCAGCCAGTCGCCCGTGCGCAGACCCGCGCGCGCCGCTGCGCTCGGCTCACTCAAGGACAGGATCTCCACGGCCGAGTCGCTCGCGAGCCCGAGCAGCCGCGCGAGGCGGCGATCGACCGGGCGATTGCGCCCCGCGATCCCGAGCCGCGCGCGGCGCACGCGGCCGTGCTGGAGCAGCTGGCTCACCACGAAGTCGGCGGTGGTCGAGGGGATCGCAAACCCGATCCCCTGCGCGAACGCGATGATCGCGGTGTTGATCCCGATCACGGCGCCGCTCGCGTCGAGGAGCGGCCCACCCGAGTTGCCGGGATTCAGCGGCGCCGTGTGCTGGATGACGCTCTCGATCAGCCGCCCGTGCACGCTGCGCAGCGCGCGGCCCGTGGCGCTCACGATGCCGGACGTGACCGTCGAGTCGAAGCCGAGCGGGTTGCCGATCGCCACCGCGAGCTGGCCCGGGCGCGCCTGCCGCTCCGCTTCGAGGTGCGCGAACGGCAGCGCGCTGCCCTCCACCTGGAGCAGCGCGAGATCGGTGGCTGGATCGCGGCCGACCAGCCTCGCGCCGAGCGCGCGGCCGTCGGGCAGCGCCACGTGCACGCCGTTCGGGGACGCCGACACGACGTGGTCGTTGGTGAGCGCATAACCATCGGGCGTGATCAGCACGCCCGAGCCCGACCCGCCCGCTCCGGGCGCGCGACCCTCGTCGCTGCGCCGGCCGGACCGCACGCCGATCACGGCGGGCCCGACCGCATCCACCACGTCGACGACGGCCTGGGAGTAGGCGTCGAGGAGCTGAGCGTCGCGCGCGGGCGGGGCAGCGGCGGCGGCCGCACCGACCGCCCGTGAGAGTTCCGAGGAGACGAGGCGTAGAGGTGTTCGCATGAGTGCTAAGGAATAGGAACCGCGCGCCCCGCAGCAAGCGCCAAGGGCCATCGGGTGCCAGCAGATTCGCGGTTGCGTAGGCTTGGGTCCTGGGGGAGACCGCGTGTCCAAAGGTTTGATGCCGCTCGGTTTCACTCTCGCGGCGCTCCTCGTCGCGCTGCCCGCTCCCTCGCGGGGCGAGGAGACCGCCCCCCAGAGGCATCCGGTCGACGAGGCCAAGAAGGCGGGCCGCACGATCGGCCACGCCGCGCGCGACAGCGGCAAGGCCGTCGGGCACGGCGCCGCCACCGCCGGGAAGGGCATCGCCAGAGGCGCGAAGCAGGCCGGCCACGAGATCGGCCGCGGCGCGCGCGAGATCGGCCACGGCGTGCGCGACGCGGTGAAGGGCAAGTAGCGCTCACCCGCCCCGGTCCCGCGGACGGGGCGCGCATCGAAGCCCTCACCGGCTGCGCGCAGACCCACCTGCCGGCCTAACCCCAGCCGGGAATAGCCGCGGGCGCCGCACGCGCGCGGCGGCGGATTCAGCCATCCTAGCCACCGCAACCGTGGGATTGCTCGCAAGATCGAGCCGAACGGGTCGATTGAGAGTGACTTCCGGAATCATTGACTTCCGGAATCATTGCCGCTTGGTTCGGGCCAATCGCACCAAGCGGCGGATGTGCACCGACGTCCTCACCCACACGCCCCGCTCCCCATCACCCGCGCGATTTCGTCGTCGTCGAGTTGGAGGATTTCACTGAGGACCTGGTAGGTGTGCTCGCCCAGACACGGCGCGGGGAACCGCGCGCCGTGGTCGTAGCCGGCGATCTGGTAGGCGTGACCTTCGTAGGGGACGAGGCCCATCTCGGGGTGCTGGAGCGGCCGGAAGAAGTTGCGGTGGGCGAGCTGCGGGTCGTCCATGTGGTCGCTGGAGCGCTGGACCATGCCGGCCGGGACGCCGGCCGCTTGCAGCAGGCCCATGAGCGCGCGCGGCGGGTGTTTCGCGGTGAACGCGGCGAGCTCGCGGTCGATCCGCTCGCGCTGTGCGTGCCGGCCGCGCAGGCCGTCGAGCTCGTGATCGCACGCCCACGCCGGATCGCCTAGCACGTGCCGCAGCGCGCGCCATTGCTCGTCGGTCTCGACGGCGATCGCGCACCACTGATCCTCGCCCAGGCACGGATAGGCGTCGTGCGGCGCGGCGGTGGGCGAGTAGTTGCCCGCGCGGCGCGCGTCCTTGCCTGTGATCTGCGCTTCGAGCAGCTCGGGGCCGAGAAAGTGCAGCGACGACTCCATCTGCGAGTGGTCGATGTACTGTCCCTCGCCCGTGCGCCGGCGGTGATCGAGCGCGGCGATCAGCGCCGTCGCGAGGAAGCGCGGCGCGATCGTGTCGGTGTAGGCGTTGAACGGACCGCCGGGCGCGCGGTCGTCCCAGCCCGTCACCTCGTAGAACCCGCACACCGACGCGGCGTGGTAGCCGTAGCCGGCGAGCTTCGCGGCCGGGCCCGTCTGACCCATCAGACACGTGCTCGCCATGATCAGGCCCGGGTTGAGTGCGTGCGCGACGTCCCAGCCGAGGCCGAGCTCTGCCATCGTGCCGGCGGTGAACGAGTCGAGGCAGATGTCGGCCCATCGGAGCAAACGCTTCGCGATCGCGAGGCCTTCGGGGTGTTTCAGGTCGAGCTGGAGCGAGAGCTTGGACGTGTTGAAGGAGCCGAAGAACTGACAGCGGTTGATGCCGGGGATGCCGTCCTTGAACGGGCCGACGAGGCGCAGGCGATCGGCGGGTTTGTCGGTTTCGATGTGGACGACGCTGGCTCCGTGGTCGGCGAAGGTCTTGGCGGTGATGGGTCCGACGCCGATCCAGGAGAAGTCGGCGAATTTGACGCCGTCGAAGGGGAGAGGCGTGGCGGATGTGGGGGCGGCGCGCGATCGCGAGACGGGGGCGACAGCTATTCGCGGATTGCGCTCGCTTCGCTCGCCGATCCGCCCCACCAGATCGACGAGATCCGCCTCGCCGAGATCGGGCGCGGGGCGCGTGAACTCGATCGGCGTGCGCGAGAGGCGCGCGAACGGGCCCGCGGCGCGCAGAGCGCGGCCGTCGGCGAGCCGAACCGGGCGCCAGAAGGCGCGCAACGCGAGGTGCTCGAGCGCGAGCACGTCCGCGGTCGTGTTCACGGGCGCGAGCGTGATCCCGCGCGCGATGCCGCCCGCGAACAGATCCGCCTTGGAGAGCTTCCGCGCGAACTCCTCGATCTTATCGCGCAGCGCCGGCAGCGGCACCGCGAGCGCGGCGCCCGTGAGCATGCGCGCCTCGTAGCTGCGCCAATCCTCCTGCGCCGCCCAGGCCTCGTCCACCACGCCCGTCTCCACCATCCACGGCACGAGCGGAACGAGCGTGGCGGTGGTGCCGATCAGCGTCACCTCGCCGTCCGCGCACGGGTAGACCAGCGGCGTCACGAGCGTGGCGAGCTGCAGCCAGGTGCCGTTGCGCTCGATGTTCTTGCCCTGGATCGCGTGCGCGATCATCGCGTTGAGGCCGGTCCAGAACACCGCCGCCTGCACCGAGACGTCGACGAACTGCGCCTCGCCGCTCTGGAGCCGGCGGTAGTGGGCCACGAGCGCGGCGAGCGCGCTCTCCACTGCCGCGTGGTGCCATGTCTGCGGGACCGTTATGCGGACGGGCCGGCGATCGGGCTCGCCTAGCAGCGACATCATGCCGCCCATCGCCGAGAGCGTGAGATCCGTGGCGAGGTGATGTGCGTAGGGCCCCTCCTGACCGAACGGGCTGATCGCCACGTAGACGAGATCGCGCCGCGCCTCGCGCAGCGCCGCGAAGCCGAGGCCGCGCGCGTCCATCGCGCCGGGGCCCGCGTTCTCGATCACGAAGTCGGCGCTCGCGACGAGCGAGAGGAAGTCCGCGCGGCCGCGCGGGCTGTCGAGGTCGAGCGCGACGCTGCGCTTGCCGCGATCGAACGCGTGCAGGCGCAGGCTCGCGAGCGCAGGCGGCAGGCCGGGCACGATCGGCGCGGCGCGGCGCGTGTCGCAGCCGCCCGGCGGCTCCACCTTGATCACGTCGGCGCCGAGGCCCGCGAGCACCATCGGGCCGAGCGCGGCGCGCGCGTCGGTGAGGTCGAGGACGCGGTAGGGGGAGAGGGCCGCCGGGGTTGCCGGGGAGCTGGGCATCGCGAGGCGATGATCTCACCGGGGAGTGACGCGGGGCAATGTCCGCGTGCAGGTGTCGTTCGGCCCTTGCCCACCCTACTCTCCGCGACGGGGGTGCGCGGTGCACTGGGGCGTCACGACAGCTGTGCTCGCCCTACTGCTCGGCACGGCTCCCGCTGCGCTGGCCGGTTCGGCGTCCGCCGAAGAAGGCAGTGCCGCGGGCGAGAAGACCTTCCTCGGCGCGCCGCCGTTTCCGGACCTCCCGATCAGCGAGGCGGTCCGGCTGCGCCTCACGACGTTCATCGCGCCCAACGCCGGGGTCGGGTCGGGCGAGATCACGCTCGTGCGGCCGGAGCTGGCCGCGCGCGTCACCTGGCCCGCGAGCGACGACCTGGTGCTGCGCCTCGCGATGCGGTTTTCGGAGAGCCACTACGACTTCCGCGGCGACGTGTGGGGCACCCGTTTCGATGCGCTCCCGACGTTGAACTTCGACCCGGACCGGCTGATCGGCGACCTCGACCTCTACGCCTTGCGCCTCGCGCTCGAGGGCGCCTATCGCCTGAGCGGCAGCACGCGATGGTTCGCGGACGACGAGCAGTGGGCAGTGGTGGCGTCGGCCTACGGCGGCTCGCGCTGGGAAGACGGCGACTTCCACTCCGGCCTCGACGCGGGCGCCGCGCTCGGCATCGGCTACGAGATCCCGAAGCGGCTGCGCCTCGCGCTCGGCGTCACGCTGCGCACTCCGCTCGACAAGGCCGACCTCGCGTTCGGCCCGCTCTTCTCGGTGCGCTGGCGGCCCACCGACCGCATCACCGTGCGCACGCGCGAGCTCGGCCTGCAGGCCGAGTACAAGCTCAGGCCGGCGTTCGAGGTCTTCCTGGCCGGCTTCCGCACGAGCGACGCGTTCGTGCTGAACGACCGCAATCCGCTCCACGATCTGGTGTTCCGCGACCGCCAGCTCCGGTTCGGCGCCGGGTTCAACTGGACGCTCGCGAACTGGCTCCAGATCGCGCTCGAGGGCGGTGCGATCGCCGACCGTCGGCTGCGCGTGAAGGAGGAGAACTTCGGCACGCTGATGTCGCGCAGTGGCGACGCGGCGGGCTACGGCGAGATTCGCGTCGAGCTTCGGCTCTGAACGCAGTAGGATGGCTGCGACATGAGCGAGGCCGCCCGGAAGCAGGGCCGCGCGGCGCCCGCCCCGCTCGATTGGGGCGCGTCGCGCGAGATGAACGCGATCGAGGCGCTGATGTGGCGCGGCGAAGCCGACCCGCGCCTGCGCTCCACGATCTGCTCGTTCGGCGTGCTCGACTGCGCGCCCGACTGGCAGCGCTTCCTCGCCGCCTGCGAATGGGGCACGCGCATGGTGCCGCGGTTCCGCCAGAAGGTGGTGGAGCCCGCGTTCGGCCTCGGCAACCCGGTGTGGGTGAACGACCCGGACTTCGACCTGCACTACCACGTGCGGCGTCAGCGGATCACCGAGGGCGGCGGCTGGCGCGAGGCGCTCGAGTGCGCCGAGCAGATCGCGATGACGCCGTTCGACCGCGCGCGCTCGCCGCTCGAGGTGGTCCTATTCGAGGGGCTGCCCGAGGGCCGCGCCGCGATGCTGCTCAAGATGCACCACTCCGCCACTGACGGGATCGGCGGCTTCCAGCTCTTCTCGAAGCTCCACTCGCGCAAGCGCGAGCACAACCCGAGCAAGCCGCAGCCCGCGCCGGCACCGCCCGAGTGGAAGACGCCGCGCGATGTGCTGCGCGAGCAGCTCGAGCGCGACGCGCGTCAGATCGTCGACAACCTGCGCGAGGGCGCGTCGGGCGTCGTCTCGGTGCTGCGTCATCCGGTCGAGTCGGCGACCGCCGCGGCGAGCTTTGCCGCCTCGCTGCGGCGCGTGCTCGCGGAGCCGGAGGCCGAGGGGTCCCCGCTCTTGCGCCACCGCAGCCTCTCGTGGCGCTTCCAGGCCTTCGACGTGTCGTTCCCGCACCTGCGCGCGGCGGCGAAGAGCGCGGGCGCTTCGCTCAACGACGCCTTCCTCTCCGCGCTGCTCGGCGCGTTCCGCCTCTACCACGAGAAGTTCGGCGTGGCGATCGAGACGATGCCGATCGCGATTCCGATCTCCGTGCGGCGCGCCGACGATCCCGAGGGCGGCAACCGCTTCACGGGCGCGCGCTTCGCTGCGCCCGTCGGCGCGATCGACCCCGCGCTGCGCATGAGGAAGATGGGCGACCTCGTGCGCGACGCGCGCCGGGAGCCCGCGCTCGACGGGATGTCCGTGCTGGCACCGCTGCTCACTCGCCTGCCCGCACCGCTGATCAGCCAGCTCGGCGGCAGCCTCACCAGCTCGAACGATCTCCAGGCCAGCAACGTGCCGGGCTTCCAGGAAGAGCTCTTCATGGCCGGCGCGAAGATCGAGCGCGTGTACGGGCTCGGCCCGCTGCCCGGCTGCGCCACGATGATCACGCTGATCACGCACGGATCGACGGCGTGCGTGGGCGTGAACCTCGACCCGGCCGCGGTGACCGACCCGGAGCTGTTCGCCGAGTGCGTGATGGGTGGCTTCGCGGAGGTGCTCGGGCTGCAGGAGGGGTCGCCCGCGCCGTTGCGGAGGGTGTGAGCGAGGAGCCCGAAGGCCACCTGAGCGGTACGATCCCGCCTCCAGTTTCACCTCAAAAAGGAGAACCCCCGTGTCCGAGCCCACCGCCTCCGCCCCGCTCAAGCACCCCGACCGCTTCTTCATCGACGGAACCTGGGCCACGCCCTCCAGCAACGCGAAGATCGACGTGATCAACAGCGGCAACGAAGAGCTGTTCACACAGGTGGCCGAGGCGCAGAAGGCCGACATCGACCGCGCCGTCGCCGCCGCCCGCCAGGCATTCGACCGCGGCCCGTGGCCGCGCATGAAGCACGCCGAGCGCGCCCAATACCTGCGCGCGATCTCGAAGGAGATGGCCAAGCGCACCGACGACCTCGCGCAGATCTGGACCAACGAGTCGGGCGTGATCCACGGCATCGCGAAGGGCGGCTCGATGGCGATCGGCGGCATCTACGACTACTACGCTGGCCTCGCCGACACGTTCCCGTTCGAGGAGCAGCGCCAGCCCGGCCCCGCCAGCGGCAACATCGGCTTGCTCGTGCGCGAGCCCGTAGGCGTGGTGGCCGCAATCATCCCCTGGAACGCACCGTCCTCGCTGATCGCCTACAAGTGCGCGCCCGCACTGCTCGCGGGATGCACGGTGATCCTGAAGTGCTCGCCCGAGGCCCCCGGCGCCGGCTACGTGCTAGGCGAGGTGTGTGAGGCGGTGGGCCTGCCGGCCGGCGTCATCAACGTGGTCACGGCCGACCGCGAGGTGTCGGAGCTGCTCGTGCGCCACCCCGGCGTGGACAAGGTGACGTTCACGGGCTCGACGGCCGCCGGACGCAAGATCGCCTCGATCTGCGGCGAGCGAATCGCGCGCTGCACGCTCGAGCTCGGCGGCAAGTCGGCCGCGGTGATCCTCGACGACTACGACATCGGCCAGGCGGCCGGACGGATCGCCGGCTTCGCGCCGTTCCTCACCGGTCAGGTCTGCTCGTCGCTCACGCGCATCATCGTGTCGAAGACTCGGCACGACCAGCTCGTCGATGCGCTCTCGGCGGTGTTCAGCAAGGTCAAGGTCGGCGACCCCTACGACGCCAAGACGGCGATGGGGCCGCTCGCGATGCGCCGCCAGCGCGATCGCGTCGAGGGCTACATCGAGAAGGGCAAGGCCGAGGGCGCGAAGCTCGCGACGGGCGGCAAGCGGCCCAAGGACCTCACGAAGGGCTGGTTCATCGAGCCCACCGTGTTCGGCAACGTCGACAACCACTCGACGATCGCGCGCGAGGAGATCTTCGGGCCGGTGCTCTCCGTGATCCCGGCCGAGAGCGAGGGCGCGGCGGTCGACATCGCGAACGACTCGATCTACGGGCTCAACGCGTCGGTGTTCACCAACGACATCGAGCGCGCCTACTCCACCGCGCGCGAGCTGCGGTCGGGGACGGTCGGGCACAACTCGTTCCGCACCGACTTCAACATTGCGTTCGGCGGCTTCAAACAGTCGGGCATCGGCCGCGAAGGCGGCGTCGAGGGGCTCTATCCGTTCCTCGAGAGCAAGACCGTGCTGCTCGACGCCAAGCCGGCGCATGTGAAGTAGGCGATCGCGCGGCTCCATGGCGCCCTGCGAGGGTCCGCGTGGGCCTTCGCGGGGCGCTCGTGTATTTGCGCGAGGTCGACTCTTGCCACGCGTCGTGATCGCCCTCGTCGCCTGTTCGGTGACGCTTCTCGGATTCCCCGCATGGGCGGGCAGCCCCCCGGAATGGCGCGTGCTCGCACCCGGAATGGATCTCGGGATCCTCTCCACGCGCGCGTCGGCAACCGCCGGTGACGCGCGGATCACCGTGCTGCGGATCGACCCGAATCTCTGGGAGCTCGGGTTCGCCGGAGCGAGCGAATCGAGCGCCGGATCGGGAGGGACGGCCCGGGAGTGGTGCAAGCGCCGCGGCTTCACCGCGGCGATCAACGCGGGGATGTTCGCCGCCGATCGCGTGACTCACGTCGGATATCTCCGCTCCCGGGAGCACGTGAACAGCGACCACCCCAACGACTACCAGTCCGTGGCCGCATTCGATCCGCGCGGCGGAAGGGTGCTGCCGCGGTTCCGCATCTTCGATCTCGACGACCCGGGCGTGACGGTGCAGTCGATCTCGAAGGAGTACGCGTCGGCGGTCCAGAATCTGCGCCTGATCAAGCGGCCCGGCATCAACCGCTGGGGTCAGCAGCAGAAGAGATGGAGCGAGGCCGCACTCGGCGAGGACAGCGGCGGGAGGATCCTGTTCATCTTCTCAGGTTCGCCATTCTCGATGCACGACCTGGGCGAGGAGCTATTGGCCTCCGGGATCGGGCTCGCGGCGGCGCAGCACCTCGAGGGTGGTCCCGAGGCCCAGCTCTACGTGAAACTGAACGAATTCGAGCTCGAGCAGTTCGGCAGATACGAGACCCCGTTCCGGGAGAACGAAGGGAACACCATTCCCTGGCCGATTCCGAACGTGCTGGGCGTTCGGCCAAGGTCGCCGCCGGCGCGCAAATGACGGGAGTCAGGCCGCGAGGCGCTGCTGGTGCTCGGCGAACACCTTGCTCCATGCGGGGCGTGACTCGCAGCGCGCGAGGTAGGCCGCGACGTTCGGCGCCACGCGGGGGAGATCCCTCCGCGGCACCAGGCGCAGGACCGTCGCCATCAGGATGTCGGGCGCACTGAACTCGGGACCCAGCACGTAGGGACGCCGCGCGAACTCTCCTTCGAGCGTCGCGAGGCGTTTGTTGACCTGGTCGACGACCGCGGGCCGCCGCCCCCTGGCCCACGGATAGTCCGAGAAGAACGCATCGATCGAGAACAGCTCCGCGATCGCGGGCTCGACGGTGTTGACCGCGGCGAATGCCCACTGCGCGGCCAGCGCGCGCCCTTCGCGGGTTCGCGGGAGCAGGTGGTCCGTCTTCTCGGCGACGTAGAGCACGATCGCGGCCGACTCGAACAGCGTGAAGCCGTCGTCGTCGATCGATGGAACGTGCCCGAACGGATTGACCCGCTTGTACTCGGGGCGCTTGAGCTCCCCCCGCGCGAAGTCCAGGCACTGAAGCCGGTAGGGAAGGCCCGACTCCTCCAGCGCCCAGAGCGCGCGCAGGTCGCGCGTGATGTTCCGGACCGGGACGGGCGCATTTCCGAACACGTATACGGTGATCATGGCTGGCTCCTCCGCGTTTCGAGCCCTCGCGGAGAAGACGAACGAGCGGATCCGAAAACGACACCGATCCGAGCCGCCGGAGCGACGCGTCAGCGATCGGCCGGAAGGTCCAGCTCGATGGGCAACTCGCGTACCGTGACGGGATGGCCACCCGGCGGCGCGAGCACGACTCCGCCCGGCGGCGGCGAGAGCCCTCCGCCGATGCGAGCGTGCAGTGCGCCCGACGCCGTGCGGCGCAGCTCGTAGTCGAGCGGGCCCCACCAGGTCGGGAGGCGTGCGACGCGCAGCCGCTCGCCGGTCGCGAGCCACCGAGCGGGGACGCCCGCCGCGAGCACGAGCGCCTGGTCCGAGGTCCGCTCGTACACGAGCGCCGTCCGCACCGCGTGGAGGAACGTCGCGGCGACCCAGCTGTGGGGCAGATCGCCGAGCCACTGGCCGCGCTCCGCATCGGTCCAGACGATCTCGGGCCACTGATTCCAGCCGCGGTCGAACTGGGCCGGCCGCCGGCCGGCGAGATTCAGAGCGAGCACGTCCCACGCGGCATCTCGCTCGCCGATTCGAATCAGCGCGTTGGCGATCCGCATCTCGTACGGTGCGAAGGCCTCGCGCTTCATCACCCCGCGCTGGCGCTCCGCCATCTCCGCGCGGTAGCGCTCGAACGTGGCGCGCAGCGCGGTCTCCGGAAGATCGCGCAGCTCGCCTCCCAGCTCGAACGCTACGGCCGTGGCAGTCGGGTCGAAGTCGCCGAGCTCGATCGAGCCGGGCAGATAGGCGATCCCGCGCAGCACGAGCGCCGCGGCGTACGACGCCAGCAGATCGCTCTCGAACGCGTCGCGCAGCGCCGTCCAGGCTCGAGCACTCTCCGCATCGCCCACGAGCGCGGCGAGGAAGATCGCGTCGCGCAGGCCCTGCCGCGCGAACGAGTCGTCCCAATACGAATGCACGGCTCTCTTCGCATAGCCCTCGTGCGAGATCGACTCTGGCAGGATTCCGAACGCCGCACCGCCCAGCTCGGATCGCCAGCGCGGGTCGAGCTGCTGACTGCGCAGCTCTTCCAACCGGCCGACCGCGCGCCGGACGCGCGGCCAGAGCGAGCGCACGAAGGCTGCGTCGCGCGTATGCCGCGCGTAAGCACCGAGCGCGTAGGCAAAGGCCCCGATCGAATCGTGCTCGGGCGTTGGGTCGGCTCCGCGCGCGTCGACACAACAAGGCATCGCGCCATTCTCGAGCTGGAAGCCCGCATACCACGCGAGGAACGCGCGCGCATCGTCGGCGCGGCCGAATTCGACGAGCGCGGCCGAACTGAGCGCTCCGTCGCGGATCCAGCTCCGCTCGTAATTGCGCGATCCCGACTGGAGGCGCGGCCCGTCGCGGTTCACCAGGATGTGCGCGAGTGCCGTGCGCAGCGTGCGCTGAACGTCCTGGCCCGCGCTCGGGAGTTCGAGCTCGACGCCGCCGAGCTGCGCCCGCCAGTTCGCGACGGCGTCGGCCAGCTCATCGGCCACGAGCCGCGCGCCGCCGTCCGCGGGCGCGGCGATCGCACCGACACCCGCGCGCAGCGCCACGCGCACGTGCACCTCGCGGGCGGCGTGGGGCGCGAGTGCCATTCGCCAGGCCAGCACGCCGCCGCAGAATCCGTCGGCGGAGTGCGCTTCGCGCGCCTTCGGCACTGCGAACCGTTCGAGCGGACCGCTCATGTCTCCGTCCGCGAACCCGGAGCGATCGGGCCTCGCGAGCGGCCACAGTGCGCTCGCTCCGTTCACACGCACCACCTTCCCGTCGCCGCCGATCTCGCGCACGGGTGCGAAGCCACCGGTGAGGTTCAGGAACTGCCACGTCGGGAGCACCTGCATCGGCCGCAGCACGAGCCAGAGCTCGAACGTGTGCCGTGCTTCGCTCGGATTCTCGACGCGGTAGCTCGCGAACGCGACGTCGTCGGTCGCGGCGATCGCGCGCACGCGCAGGCGCGCGGCCGGATGGTCCCAGGTGACGGACGGGATCGGCAGATCGTCCGCTTCGAGCGTCTGGCCACGCTGCGCGTCGCGCGCGGCGATCCGCTTTCCGTCCACCCACAGGAACGGCTCGATCGAATAACCGCCCTTCACGGGCTCGAGTGCGCCGTCCTCGGAGAGGAGCGCCTCGTGCTCTCCCTCGGGCGGGCCCACCACCGTCCAGTAGAGCGCCTCGCCGCTCCAGCTGCGAGCGTAGGTGCCGGGCGACGCGCTGCGGGCCGCCTCGGCGATCCGCTCGTTGGGCGTCGCCGCGCACGCGCCGAGGGCGGCGATCACCGGCGCGACGCTGCGAAGGGTGTCTCGGATCGAAACGAGGGCGAGTTGCACGGACTGGCGGAACCCGTTCCACTGTCCCCTGCGCCCGCTCATCGATACCTTAGTGCGGCCACCGATTCGCGCGGTCCCCAACCGAGGTTGCGCGCGGCCGGGACCGGCAACGAGCTCAACGCGGTGTTGTACGGAAGAGGATGCGGGTTGTCGCGGTCGGGCGCGCTGGCGGCCTGTCTCGGCCTGTTGCTGAGCTGTGTCGGCCCGGACGCCTCCCCTCCGAGCACGGAGCGCTACGAGCGCTTGGACGAGCTCTCTGCGCTGTGGAGTTTCTACAAATTCCATTATCTCGAGGACGGACGCGTCGTCGGCCCTGATCAGGGTGGCATTACCCCGTCCGAGAGCCAGGGCTACGCGATGCTGCGCGCCGCGTGGTCGGACGACCCGTCCGGCTTCGAGCGTGTCTGGAGCTGGACGAAGCGTCACCCGAGAGATCGCGATTCCGATGTTGCGCTGGCCCTGTTGCTGGCCGCGCGCCGCTTCGGAGACCGCAGCTATGGAGATGAGGCGCGCGCACTGATTCGCGGCATCTGGCAGGCGGAGATCCTGCAGGTCGGCCAGTCCTTCTACCCGACGACTGGCGACGCGGACCGCCGCAAGTACTTCCGCGTGATCCACGTCGGCGATCTCGCCCCCTACGCGTACGAGGAGTTTGCCAAGGTCGACCCCGAGCACCCGTGGACGCGCGTTGCCCAGACATCGTACGCGCTGCTGCACTGGCTCTACTTCGACCAGGGGGTGGTATTCCCTCCTGAACAGGTGTACGTGAACCGCCGGAGCGGGGAGCTCCGCTTGCGTCATCCGACCACCGGCGCCGCGGGCGCGTTCGGGGCCGATGCGTTCCCGCTGTTCTGGCGCGTCGCACTCGATTCGAGCTGGCACTGGCGCTTCGAGTCGCCGCTGCGCAAGCGTATGCTAGGCGCGTTCCGCACGGCCTGGAAGACCGACTCGGCCATCTACGACCGCTACCGCACCGACGGCCAGGCGCTCTCCAGCGTAGAGGCTCCACCCCTCTACGCCGCGCTGCACTCGCTCGCCGAGCTCGATCAACCCGAATTCGCGCGCGAGCTGCGCGATCACAAGCTGAGCGAGCTGTGGTCGCGGGCACTCGTCGAGAAGGACACGCCCTCCGACCTGCACAACTGGCTCTGGTTCGACGAGGCGCTCTCGCTCGGGGAGACACGGCGTTTCGACGAGCCGCTGGCGTTCCTGCTGCCCTTCGACTTCCGATCGTTCCGGACGAACCTCCCCGCCATCCCTCTGGTCGCCTGCCTCGTGCTGTTTCCGTTCGCTCATCTCGCGCGGGGGACTCGCTGGCAGCGGTTCGTTCAGGGCGCATTCCTGGTCGCCGCGCTCGCCGTCGCGCTCCACTATCTCGGCTGGCGCGTCACGAGCTCGCTCAACTTCGTCGAGCCTCTCGGCCCCGTGATCAGCATCTCGCTGTGGGCCGCCGAGCTCTACTGCTTCGCTTCCGTCGTCCTGCTCGCGGTGCAGGTCGGGCTCGGCGCGCCACGGAAGATCCGCCGGCCGTCCTCCGAGGGTTTCGAGCCGAGCGTCGACGTGCTGGTTCCGGTGTTTCGCGAGCCGATCCAGATCCTCGAGCGCACGCTGCTGGCCGCGCGCGCGCAGCGCTATCCGCGCGCCGAGATCCACGTGCTCGACGACGGTCACCGCGACGAGGTGCGCAGCCTCGCCACACGCCATGGCGCCCGCTACTTGCAGGGCCCGCGCCGGCATGCGAAGGCCGGCAACCTCAACCACGCCCTCGCCCAGACCCACGGCGAGCTCATGGCCGTCTTCGACACCGACCACGTGCCCACGGTGACGTTCCTCGAGGAGACGGTCCCCTGGTTCCGGGATCCGGGGCTCGGCTTCGTGCAGACGCCACACCACTTCCGCAATCCCGACATCTTCCAGCACGCGTTCCGACTGGCAGGTCGGATCCCCAACGAGCAGGACCTCTTCAACCGCGGCATCCAGCCGGCGCGCAACGCCTGGGGCGGCGCCTTCTTCGTCGGCAGTGGGGCGGTGTTCCGGCGCACGGCGCTCGAGGCGGTGGGCGGCTTCCGGCTGCTCTCGGTCACCGAGGACATCCACACGAGCCAGCACCTCCACGCGGCGGGATGGCGCTCGCTGTACGTGGATCGCATCCTGGCGGTGGGGCTCTCCGCGGAGGATCTGGCCTCCTACGTGGTCCAGCGGCGCCGCTGGATGCTCGGCTGCCTCCAGATCTTCTTCCGCGACAACCCGCTCTTCTGCCGCCATCTCTCCGTGCGGCACCGCGTCGGTTATTTCGCCTCGCTCTACCACTTCTTCTTTCCGCTGGCTCGCCTCGTCTTCTGGATCACGCCGCTCTACTACCTGCTCTTCCACCTTCACCCGATCCTGTCCGAGGTATCGGTGCTCACGGCGCGGCTGCTTCCGTATCTGGCGATCCTTCCGCTCGTCACCTCGGTGCTGATGCCGCGCTGGCCGCGGCCGTTCTGGGGACCGTTCTACGAGAATGCAACCAGCGCCCCGCTCGCGCGCACCATGCTCGAAGCACTGCTGCCCGGGTCGCGCAGCTTTCGCGTGACGCCCAAAGGAATCGTCACGCACAAGCGCCGGTTCGATTGGCGGTCGGCGCGTGGGACGCTCCTGATCGCAGGAGCCACCGCTTTCGCGCTCGCCAAGGGCGCCTGGGAGCTCGCGACCTTCGGCATCGAGCAGGACGCCTACTTCTTCAACATGCTCTGGGCCGGCTACAACCTGCTCTTTCTGCTCGGAGCGCTGATGGTCGCGTGGGAACGGCCGCAGCGGCGCCGCGAAGAGCGCGCGCGCTGCGAGCTGTCCGTGCGGATCCGTTTGGCGGACGGCCGGTCGATCGAGGCGCGCACGCGGGACGTGAGCCTCGCCGGCTGCACCCTGGTCCTCGACACGAGCGAGGCCTTGCCCGGCGCGCTCGATCTGGAGCTGGCGATCGGCAGCGGGCTGCGGGTGCGGGGCGAGCTCGTGTATCACGAATGCCGGCGCGGGCGCGACCACGTCGGCGTCCATTTCGTCGACCCCTCCGACGAATTCCGCCGCGAGCTGCTGCTCGGCGTGTTCGCGCGCAGCGAGGTCTGGGAGAGCGCCGCGGCGCAGACGGCGCGCAGCCACCCCGGCCTCGCAGCCGCGTTCCTGCTAGGTCTCGCCGGCTACTTCCGCCCGCTCCAGCTCTCGCGCCGCAAGTACCCGCGCCGGCGCCTCCTCGCTCGCCGCACGCTGCTCGGCCGCGAGCTGTATCGCGACGTCTGGCTTCGCGACGTCTCGGCCCGTGGGATCGGCCTCATCTGCCTCGGCAAACGGCCGCGCGTCGAGGGGCTGTGGCACATCGCGAACCCGCCCGGGCCAGTGAGATGGGGGCGGGCAGTGTACGTTCGGCGAAGGTTCGCGTTCCTGTGGTACGTCGGAATCGAAGCCGTCGACGAGTCCGCGCGATCGATCGAGGCGCCGGAGTGGGAAATTGCCGCATAGCACGACGCGAGCCGTCTGGATCGCTCTGGTGCTGTTGCTGCTCGCGCCCGGGGGTGCTCGTGCGCAAGCGGACCAGGAGCCGGAAACCGCGCCCGCCTCGGGTACGGAGCTGTGGTACGTGCTCCGGGGCCGAGCGAACATGAAGATCGGCAACTACCGCGCCGCCATCGAGGCCTATCAGAAGGCGGCCGATCTGAACCCGAAGAATCGCGAGGCGATGAAACAACTGGGCCTCGCCTACGAGAAGCAGGGCCTCACGTCGAAGGCGATCGAACAGTTCGACCGCTACCTCGACCGCTTCGACGACGACCCCGACATCGCCTTCAAGCAGGCGGATTACCTGGGCTGGTCGCGCTACGAATACCGGCGCAGCGACGCGATCCGGTACTACCGCATGGGACTGGCCCGGCGCGAGGATCTGGAGCGCCGCCATCGACTGGCGCGCCTGCTCGCCCGGGATCGCGCGCAGCTCGACGACACACTCGAGCAGTACCGCGTACTGCTCGACGCTCGTCCCGATCAACGCGAGTGGCGCGCGGAGTACCGGGACCTGTTGCTGTGGGACGAGCGCCACCTGAAGGAGGCCGTTCGCGAGTACCGGGACTTCGCGAAGGAGAACCCCGACGACTTCACCGTGCAGCACAAGCTGGCGCAGCTCGTAGCACGCG
This sequence comes from Myxococcota bacterium, assembly GCA_035258825.1. Lineage (GTDB taxonomy): Bacteria > Myxococcota_A > UBA9160 > UBA9160 > SMWR01 > JAHEJV01. The sequence continues at coordinate 727 of DATFWW010000035.1, read as the reverse complement.
AATCCCCGCGAAGCGACGAAGCCGTCTCGCGCTATGCCGATCTCGTCGCGCGCCACCCGACGGATGTTGGACTGCGCCTCGAATACGCCGAAGTGCTCTCGCGCGACGCCTCACACCGCCCGGAGGCGATCCGGGAGTACCAGGCCGTCCTCGCCCGCGATCCGCGCGCGAGCACGCGCGAGACGCTGGCCGACCTGCTCTCGGAGGATCCGAAGAGCCGCGCCGACGCGCTCGAGCACTATCGGATCCTATTGCAGGCCGATCCGAACAACGTCGGTGTGCGGCTCAAGTACGCGCGCCTGCTGGCCGGTCGCCGCGAGGATACCCGCGCCGCGCTGGAACAATACGCAATCGTCGTGAAACAAGAGCCGCGCAACGCCGCCGCCCACTCCGGGCTGTCCGCGGCCTACGCATGGCTCGGCGACCGCGACCAGGCCCTGTACCACTCGAACCTCGCGGTCCGCTACGGGGCGCGCAGCAGTCACGTGTCGGACCTTCGCAAGGACCTGCTGCGCGGTCGCGAGCCGAGCGTCGAGCCCTTCCTGCAGGGGCTCGTACAGCGAGGGAAATCGAAGGCGAGACTCGATGGAGCGGCCATCGGCGTCGGCGGGCGCGGCGACCCTACGCCGTTCTTGACCCTTCGCGGTGAAACGGGATTCGAGGACTACTGGCGGGGAGGTCGTGACACCGCGGCGGGCTTCGTCCGCGTGGACGGCGACTATCGCCT
>DATFWW010000034.1:0-11000 GCA_035258825.1 Myxococcota bacterium | reverse complement strand
GGTGATGCGCCGCGCGCTCGCGGTGCGCAGCACGGCCGGGGCCTGGCGCACGGATCCGCTCGTGCTGCCGCCGGGCGCGATGCCGCTCCGGATCGCGGTGGAGCCGGGCCGTCTCTGGCTAGCGACCGACGCGGGGCTGCTCGTGGCGAGTGAGCCCGCCGGGCCATGGCTGCGCGCCGTCGCTCCCGCCGGCAACACGGCCGTCGCTGCCGTGGCGGCGCATGGGCCGCTCGTCGTCGCGACCGCACAGGGCCTGCTGCGACACGACGTGGTGTCGTACGCGGAAGGCCCGCCTGCGCCCGCGCCCGCCTCCGCGCTCGCGCGGCGCGCCGATCCGCCGGTCACCGCCGTGCAGCGGCGCGCGCTCCAGTACGTCTCGCTCGAGCCCCGGCGCATTCAGGAGCTCTGGGATGCCGCCGGCCGGCGCGCATGGGCGCCCCAGCTCACCGTGCGGGGCGACTACGGCGACGACCACGACCGCACGCGCAGCTACGACCAGGCGTTCATCTCGGGCGACACCCATTCGCTGTTCGACCACGACCGCAAGCGCGGCGAGGGCTATGCGATATCGCTCGGGCTCGCGTGGGATCTCGGCGATGCCGTCTTCAATGTCGATCGCGTCGACGTCTCGCGCGAGGCGCGTCTCGTGATCCAGCTGCGCGACGACGTGCTCGACGAGGTGAACCAGCTCTACTTCGAGCGCCAGCGCGTACTCGCGTCGCTCGACGATCCGGCTGCCGACGTGCCCGTCGCACTGATCCGCCTGCGCGCGGCCGAGCTCGCCTCGGGCCTCGACGCCTGGACGGGCGGCTGGTTCAGCGAGCAGCTCGAGCGCACGGCTTCCGCAGGTCCCGCCCACCCCGAACAGGAATCCAAGCCATGAAATTGCGATCAGTCGGCCTGTCGGCCGCCACGGCACTGTGTTGGCTCGCCGCGCCGCTCGGGGCGCACGCACTGCCGCTGCTCTCGGAGGTGTACTACGACGCCGTGGGCACGGACGACGGCCTGTCGTTCGTCGAGCTCTACGGGCTGCCCGGGACCGACCTCGGTGGGTTGGTGATCCACGGGATCAACGGCACGGGCGGGACCGTGACCGACACCATCGCGCTCTCCGGAACGATCCCCGCCGATGGCCTGTTCGTGGTCGCGGACGGGCTCGCCGACGGCACCACCCAGGTCGCGAATGCCGACCTGATCGCGAACTTCGACTTCCAGAACGGGCCGGACTCGGTCGTCCTGCTGGCCGGGGACGTCATCCTCGACGCAGTGGGGTACGGCGTGTTCGCGGCCAGCGACGTGTTCGCGGGCGAGGGCAACCCCGCGCCCGACCCGGCGGCCGGCTCCTCGATCGCGCGCGTGTTCGCGAACCTCGACACCGGCGACAACGCGAGCGACTTCGCCGCAGGCGCTCCCACGCCCGGCAGCGCGGCGTTGGCGACCGTGCCCGAGCCGTCGAGCGCCGCGCTGATTGCGGCCGGGCTAGGCGCACTCGCGTGGCAGGGGCGCCGGCGGTTCTGATTCCACGGCGGCGGTTCACCGATCTCCTCCCGCCGCCCGCCGCCCCGGCGCGCCAGAGGCGCACGCCGGGGCGGCTCTCGGGCCGATCGCGCTCGGCTACGGACCGGTGGAGCTACTCAGCGCTTCGAGAATGATGGGCAAGAGCTGAGTGGCGCCCATCTGTACGGGCACCTGTGGGCCCCGCGGGGCTGCGCTCAGGTTGCGCCTCCGGTCGCCGAAATGCATAGCGTGGCGGTCCCTCGACCCGGTCGACAAGTCGCAAGTGGAGCGGAAGACTGCCCCTCGCGGTGGGCGCAGCGAGCCGTTGGGCGCCCAGCGAGCCGAGCGAAGATCGGACGGGACTGGGGCAGAGGATGATCACCGGTGCGAACACCAACGTCCGCTACCGCGGGATCCTCTTCCACGTGCAGACGGAGGACAGCGGGCGCGCCAACCCGCACATCATCAGCCACGTGTACCACGGCGGCACGATCCTCGGGACGCACAAGACCGACTACTCCGATCGCCTCGAAGCCGACGACCTCGCGTCGGTCGTGCGCGGGCTGATCGACGAGCAGCACGCCGCCATGCTCGCGAAGCTCCACTCGGGCGGGTTCGATGCGGTGATTGCACAGCGGCTCGGCAAGTCGGCGCTCGATGCCGACACGGCCGCGGGTCCGCAAGTCCCCTCGAGGCCCGACACCGATCCGGAGACCCGCTCGCGGTCGTCCGGGCCCGACATCGCACCGCGGCGAGCGGCGGCCGCGCGGCCGATCGCGGCGGCGCCATTGCCGAAGGTCCGCCGCGGCGAGCGCAGCTTCGGCGAAGGGCTCGGATCGCAGAAGCCACTCGACGAGGTGATCCTCGACTACCTCGCCGAGAAGGCGCGCGAGCGCGCGCCCGAGCGCACCGCCAGTACCGCGGCCCGCAAGTCCCGCCCGAGCGGGTGACTGCGCGCGCCCGCTGGCGGAGCGCCGCGCCGCGCGCGGAGCCGAGGCGAGCCGCCGCGGGCGATGCCGCCGCGCAGCTGTTCCACGTCTCCAAGTCGTACGTCGCGGGCACCTACGCGCTGCGCGACGTCTCGCTCGAGTTCCGCCGCGGCGAGTTCGTGTTCCTGACCGGACCCTCCGGCGCGGGCAAGACGTCGCTGCTGCGCCTCGTGTTCGCCGCCGAGCGCCCGAGCGAGGGGCAGATCGTGGTGCTCGGTCGCAACGCGTCGCGGCTCTCGCCGCGATCCGTACCCGAGCTGCGGCGCCGAATCGGAGTCGTGTTCCAGGACTTCAAGCTGCTCGCGCGCCGCACGGTGGAGGAGAACGTGGCGCTCGCGCTCGACGTCGTCGCGACACCGAGGCGAGTCGCGCGCACGCGCGTGTTCGAGATGCTGAAGCAGGTGGGGCTCCAGCACCGCCGCTACCAGAGCCCGCTCTCGCTCTCGGGCGGCGAACAGCAGCGCGTCGCGATCGCGCGCGCGCTGATCAACGAGCCCGACATCCTGCTCGCCGATGAGCCGACGGGCAACCTGGACCCCGACCTCACGATCGAGATCATGGACCTGATCGCGGACACCGCGACGCGCGGCACGACCGTGATCGTGGCGACGCACGACCAGACGATCCTCGGCCGCTACCGCAAGCGCACCGTGCGCCTCGAGAACGGGCGCGTCGTCGAGGACCGCGCGGCGCCGGGGTCGGCGCCGTGACCGCGCTGTTCGCCCGCGCGCTGTACTTCGCGCGCACCTCGCTGCGCGGGATCGCCGCCACGCCCGGCACCGCGATCGTCGCGACGGCCACGATCACGGTCGCGCTCGTGCTGGTCGGCGCGTTCGGCCTCGTGGTGCTGAACATGCAGGCGCTGCTCGCGCGCTTCGGCGACGCGGTGCAGGTGACGGCATTCCTCGCCGACGGCCTGCCCGAGGCCGACCGCGCCGCGCTCGTGCAGAAGGTGCGCGCGATCGACGGGGTCGCGCGCGCGGAGCTGATCTCGGAGGCGCAGGCGCTCGAGCGGTTCCGCGGCGGCGTGGGCCAGGGCTTCGCGCTGGTCGAGGGGCTCGGCTCCAACCCGCTGCCCGCGTCGATCGAGATCACGCTCGGCAGCAACTACCGCACCCCCGCCGACCTCTCGCGCGTGGCGGCCAAGGCGGAGCACCTTCCCGGCGTCGTCGACATCACCTCCGGCGCGGACTGGGTGGCCGGCTACGTGCGCGCGCTCGCGCTCGTGAGCGGGCTCGCGATCGGCCTCGGCGTGATCTTCGTGCTCGCCACTACGCTGATCGTATCGAACACGATCCGGCTCGCGGTGCTGTCGCGGCGCGACGAGCTCGAGATCCTCGGGCTGGTCGGCGCCTCGCGCTCGTTCGTGAACACGCCGTTCCTGATCGAGGGCCTGCTCCAGGGCGCCGCCGCGGGCGCGCTCGCGTGGGCGCTGCTCTACGCGCTGTTCCGCGCCGGGCTGCCGGGCTTCGAGGCCGGGCTCGCGTTCGTGCTCGGCGGCATCGAGCCGCGCTTCTTCGACCTCGGCGAATCGGCGTGGCTGTGGGGCGGCGGCGCCGGGCTCGGGCTGCTCGGCTCGGCGATCGCCGTGGCGGCGGAGGCGCGGCATTGAAAGTTTGTGCGGTGTGGCTCGCCGCGGCGGCGCTCGTGGCGCTGGCCGCCGCACCCGCGCTCGCTCAACCCGCGGCCGACCTCGAGCGGGTCCAGGCCGCGATCACGGCGAGCCGCGAGCGCGTCGCGACCTACGAGCGCGAGCAGCGCGGCCTGCTGGAGGCGGTGGACGCGATCGACCAGAGCCTGTCGCTGCTGCGCGTCGAGGCGGCGCGCGCGCGCCGCGCCGCCGAGGACGCTCGCGTCGCGCTGGAGGAGACCGAGCGCACGATGCACGACGCGGCCGCTCAGCTCGCGGAGCTCGAGCGCGAGATGGCGGCGCGCGCGGTCGCGCTCTACCGCGCGGGCGAGCTCGGCACGCTCCAACTGCTGTTCTCGGCTGGCGGGCTGCGCGATTTCTTCTCGCGCGTCCAGATGCTGCGGCGTTTGTTGCGGCACGACGCCGATCTCGTCGCGCGCCACCGCGAACAGGCGCGCGCGCTCGAGGTGGCGCGCGCCCGCGCGGCCGAGGCGAACACGGCCGCGAGCGCCGCGGACGAGACGCTGCGCCGGCGCACTGCCGAGCTCGACGAGGAACGCGCGCGCAAGCGCACGCTCGCGAGCCAGCTCGGCCGGAGCCGCGCGCTCGCGCGCGGCGCGCTCACCGAGCTCGAGATCGCCGGCCGCGCGCTCGAAGAGACGGTGGCGGCGTGGCGCGGCAACCCCGCGCCGACCGAGCCCGCGCCGGTGCCGGAGGGCCCGCCGTTTCCGACCCTGCGCGGCCGCCTGCCCGATCCCGTGCACGGCGCGCTGCTCGGTCGCTATGGGCGCGTGGTGGCCCCGGACGCGCGCAGTGCGACGTTCCGCAAGGGCGTCGTCTGGGAAGCGCCTGTGGGCACCCCGGTCTACGCCGTCGCCGCGGGCCGCGTGCGCTATGCGGGGCGCTTCCGCGGCTACGGCAACGTCGTGATCCTCGACCACGGTTCCGACCACTTCACGGTGTCCGCCCACCTAGACCGGATCGACGTCCGCCTCGGCGAGCCGGTCGACGCGGGCACCCCGATCGGCGCGGTCGGCGAGACCGGCTCGCTCGAGGGCCCCCAGCTCTACTTCGAGATCCGCAAGGGGGGCGAGGCGCTCGACCCCGCCGAGTGGCTCGCCACGGCGTCGTCCGTTAGCAAGGCGCCGCGCAACCGTTAGACTGGGCAACCACTTCAAGCGACGCTCGCCAGCGTCCGAAGATCCTGAAGTGTCTCGGTTCGGGGGCCCACGGTTATGAAACGCCAGCGCATTCCCTATCTGCTCACCTTCCTCGCGGGAGTCATTGCGTCCGCGCTCGTGATGGTGATCGCGAGTGCGACCGGGAACGTCGCTTCGGCAGCCCGCTACGACGACCTCGGCCTGTTCACGAGCGTGCTTCGCCTCGTGCAGCAGAACTACGTCGAAGAAGTCGACGAGAGCGCGCTGATCAAGGGCGCGATGCGCGGCATGCTCGCCGAGCTCGATCCGCACTCCTCGTTCCTCGACACCGAGGCCTATCGCGAGATGCAGGTGGACACGCGCGGCGAGTTCCACGGGCTCGGCATCGAGATCACCAAGCGCCGCGACGGCTTCATCGAAGTGGTCGCGCCGATCGAGGGCACGCCCGCGTTCCAGGCCGGTGTGCGCGCGAAGGACAGCATCGTCTCGATCTGTCCCACCGAGGTGCCGAAGGACTGGACCGACAAGTGCCGCAGCACCAAGAACATGACGCTGTTCGAAGCGGTGCAGCTGATGCGCGGCAAGAAGGGCAGCGAGATCGTGATCGAGATCTTCCGCGAGGGCTTCGACGCGCCCAAGCAGTTCACGATCAAACGCGACGTGGTGAAGATCCAGTCGGTCACCGGCCGCATCGTCGAGCCGGGTTATGGCTATGTGCGGATCCGCGCGTTCCAGGAGCACACCGTCGACGATCTAACCGACGTGCTCGCCGATCTGCGCAAGGAGTCCGGCAAGGCGCCGATCAACGGGCTCGTGCTCGACCTGCGCGACGATCCGGGCGGCCTGCTCGACCAGGCGGTGAAGGTGGCCAACGTGTGGCTGACCGACGGTCTGGTCGTGTACACGAAGGGCCGCGCCGAAGACCAGCGCCAGGAGTTCCGGGCCACCAACGAGGGCACCGAGCCGAGCTATCCGATCGCGGTGATCGTGAACGAGGGCACCGCGAGCGCGTCGGAGATCGTCGCGGGCGCGCTCCAGGACCAGAAGCGCGCACTCGTGATCGGCGAGAAGACGTTCGGCAAGGGCTCGGTGCAGACGGTGTACCCGCTCGACGGCGGCGCCGGGCTGCGCCTCACCACCGCGCTCTACTACACGCCGTCGGGTCACTCGATCCAGGAGGTCGGGATCACGCCGGACATCGCGGTGGCGGGCGCCGCGCCCGCGGAGGCGGGCGGCGCGTCCTCGAACCGGCTGCGCGAGAGCGATCTCGAGGGCCACTTCCGGCACCGCGACGCCGAGCCCGACGCGCCCGAACCGCCGCCCAATCCGAAGATCCAGGAGATCGATCCGGGCACGCCGGCTCCCGAGGAGGAGGGCGAGTCCACCGACATCCAGCTCGCGCGCGCGGTCGAGGTGCTGAAGAGCTGGACCTACTTCGAGAAGCTGAAGGGCAGCGAGCCGCAGCAGCAGGCGCGCGCGCCCGAGGCGGCGCCCGGGACCGATACACCCGCCCAGTAGTCCGTGACGGAGAGCGCCGCGCCCGCGCCTCGGATCTACCCGGTCGGCGCCGTCGTCGCGGGTGTGCGCCGCCTGCTCGAGGAGCGGGTCGGCTCGCTCTGGGTGGTCGGCGAGGTCAGCAACCTGCGGCGCCCGGCGTCCGGGCACCTCTACTTCACGCTGAAGGATGGCGACGGACAGCTCCGCGCGGCGCTGTTCCGCAGCGCGGCGCGCCGGATCGCGTTCGAGCCCGAGGACGGCCTCGAGGTGCTCGTGTATGGCGAACTCACCGTGTACGGCGAGCGCGGCGAGCTCCAGATCATCGTGCGCGAGCTCGAGCCGCGCGGCGCAGGCGCGCTGCAGGTGGCGTTCGAGCAGCTGCGCCGGCGGCTCGATGCGGAGGGTCTGTTCGACGCCGCGCGCAAGCGCGCTCTGCCGCGCGTGCCGCGCCGGATCGGCGTCGCGACGTCCGCCTCCGGCGCCGCGCTGCGCGACGTGCTCGAGGTGGCGCGACGCCGGCTGCCGGGCCTCCCGTTGCGGCTCGCCGCGTGCCGCGTGCAGGGGGTCGGCGCGGAGTACTCGGTGGTGGAGGCGATCACCGCGCTCGCGCGGCACGGCGACGTGGACGCGATCCTGCTCGTGCGCGGCGGCGGCTCGCTCGAGGACCTCCAGCCGTTCAACACCGAGGCGCTCGCGCGCGCGATCGCGGCGTGCGAGGTCCCGATCATCGCGGGCATCGGACACGAGATCGACGTGACGATCGCGGACCTCGTCGCCGACGCGCGCGCGCCGACGCCGTCGGCCGCGGCCGAGCTCGCGATCCCTGACGCCCGCGCGCTCGCGAGTCTGCTCGCGCGGCACGGCGAGCGGCTCGCCCGCGCGGTGCGCATCGCGCACGAGGGCCGGCGCACGGCGTGGCGCGCCCGCGACGCCGCGCTGCGCGCGCATGCACCCGCACAGCGCGTCGCGGTCGGCCGCGCGCGGCTCGCCGCCATGCGGCGCGATCTCGCTCGCGCGATCGAGAGCGCGCTCGAGCGGCGCCGCGCCCGGATCGCGCATCGCGCGGCCGCGCTCGATTCACTCTCGCCGCTCGCCGTGCTCGGGCGCGGCTACGGTCTCGTGCGCCGCTCGCGCGACGGAGCGATCGTGCGCGAGCCGCGCGACGCGCCGCCCGGCGAGCAGCTCGATGTGCGCGTCGCGCGCGCGGAACTCGCGGTGCGCGTGGAGTCGGCGCGCGAAACCCGCTGAACGGCGATCGCACAGGCACGGTGGTAGAGTCGCCGCGTGTCCGACCCCGCGAACACCGCCGACCTCGCCTTCGAGGGCGCGCTCGACGAGCTCGAGGCGCTCGTCGAGCGGCTCGAGACCGGCGACCTCGCACTCGAGCAGGCGCTCTCGACCTTCGAGCGCGGCGTGGCGCTCTCGCGGCGCTGTGCGGAGCTGCTCGACCGCGCCGAGCAGCGCATCGACGAGCTCGTGCGCGCGCAGGGTGGCGCCGCGGTGCGCCCGTTCGCGCCCGACAGCGCGACGCGCGAAGGCTGAGCTTTGGACGCACAGGAATATCTCGTCGCATGTCTGCCGCGCGTCGATCGCGCCCTCGACGAGTTCCTGCCGCGCGCCGAACAACCCCCCGCACGCCTGCACGCGGCGATGCGCCATCTGCTGTTCCCGGGCGGCAAGCGGCTGCGCCCCGCACTCGCGCTCGCGGCGGCCGAGGCGGTCGGCGGAGATCCGGCCGCGGCGCTGCCCGCGGCGGTCGCCGTCGAGCTCGTGCACGTGTACTCGCTCGTGCACGACGACCTGCCGTGCATGGACGACGACGTGGAGCGGCGCGGCCGCCCGACCGTGCACGTGGCGTTCGACGAGGCCACCGCGGTGCTCGCGGGCGACGCGCTGCTCACCGCCGCGTTCGCAGCGCTTTCCGAGGGCGCGGGCGAAGGCGATGCGCCGCGGCGCGTGCTCGCGGCGCGCGATCTCGCGCGTGCGGCCGGCGCCGCAGGGCTGGTCGGCGGCCAGATCGACGACCTCGCGGGCGCATTCGACAGCGCCGCCGCGGTCGAGAGCGTGCACGCGCGCAAGTCGGCGGCATTGATCGCCGCGTCGATCGCGACCGGTGCGCGGCTCGCGGGCGCGAGCGAAGCGCTGCTCGCCGGGCTGCAGGCCGCCGGCATCGCCGCCGGGATCGCGTTCCAGATCACCGACGACCTGCTCGACGCCGGGGAAGACGAGGGGTGCTCGCTCGTGCGCGTGGTCGGAGAAGCCGCGGCGCGCGAACGCGCCCAGGCGTTGCTCGACTCGGCGCTCGGCGAGATCGCCGGGCTCGGTGCATCCGCCGAGCCGCTGCGCGCGCTGCTGCGCTATGCCGTGCAGCGGAAGCTTTGAAAGGGCCGCGGCTCGACGAGCGGATGGTTCGCGATGGGCTGGCCGATTCGCGCACGCGCGCGCAGGCGCTGATCCGCGCGGGCCAGGTGCTCGTCGACGATACGCCGGAGGACAAACCGGGCACGCGCGTTCGCGACACCGCGCAGGTGCGCGTACGCGGCGAGCCGAAGCGCTATGCGTCGCGCGGTGGCGAGAAGCTCGCGGGTGCGCTCGACGAGTTCGGCGTGGAGGTTCCGGGCCGCGCGTGTCTCGACGTCGGAGCCTCGACGGGCGGCTTCACCGACTGCCTGCTTCAGCGCGGCGCGCGATCGGTGGTGGCCGTGGACGTCGGCTACGGCCAGCTGGATGCGCGGCTGCGCGGCGATCCGCGCGTGCACGTGCGCGACCGCACCAACGCCCGCCACCTCGAGCCCGCCGCGCTGCCGGAGCCAGTCTCGCTCGTGACTGCGGACGTGTCGTTCATCTCGCTGCGGCTCGTGCTGCCGGCGCTCGCGCGGTGCGCGCCCGACGCCGAGTGGATCCTGCTCGTGAAGCCGCAATTCGAGGTCGGCCCCGACCGCGTCGGCCGGGGCGGCGTCGTGCGCGACGACGCGCTGCGCGCGGAGGCGGCCGACGCGGTCGCGCGCGAGGCGGCGCTGCTGGGCTTCCTCGAGATGGCGCGCTGCGACAGCCGCGTACCGGGCCCGGCGGGCAATCGGGAGATCTTCCTGCTCGTGCGACCGCCGGTCAGTCGCCTAGCCTCGCGGCCGGCGAGCTAGTGCAGCTTCGGACGATTCCCCGAGCACGATTGCGGATACGTCAGGGACTTTCCTTCCGCATCCCGAATCCGCGCCCCCATGACCGTCTTGACGTCCGCACCCTTCAGGTGCTCCTGCGTCGCGAACGACTCGACGACGTAGCCGGTTCCCGCCGAGGCCTCGAAGTCGATCCGGCAGTAGGTCCAGATCGTGTACGTCGTATCGCCGGCATAGCGGATCACCTGGAAGTTGACCCACACCTCGTGCGGCCCCGGGAGCACCGTCCAACCGTCACCACCCGCCCAATTGCCGTCGATCGCGTACACGCGCGCCTTGCCGCCGGGCGCCTTCGCGATCAGCGCGACCTCGCCGCGCGGGCGCGCGGGCCCCTGGTACATCTGGCTGGGACCCGAGGCGCACCCGATCCCAGCCGCCAGCGCGATCGCGACACGGATTCGGGCGGCCGTCGTGGACACGGCGCGTGAGGTTAGGCGATCGTCAAACGGTATACCCGTGCGGCGGTGCCGCTGAACAGCGCCGTCAGTTCGTCCCTCGAATAATGCGCGGTCGAGCGCTTGAAGGCGTTCCACAGCGTGGCGTAGCTGCAGGTGAGGCTGTCCACCGGGAAGTTGCTCTCGAACATGCAGCGCGAGACCCCGAACGCCTCGATGCAGGTGTCGAGATAGGGCTTCCAGTCGCGCGCGAGCGTTTCCGAGGAGGCGCGCGGCGACGCGTCGAACGAGGACAACCCCGCGAATGGCATCGCGAGCCCGCCGAGCTTCACCGCCACGTTCGGGCACTCGGCGAGCGTGCGAATGCGCTCGCGCCACTCGCCGAACCGGTCTTCGCGCTTGCCCGCGTAGGCCGCGATGCCGAGCGGCGTACCGACGTGGTCGAGAACGATGCTCGTCCCAGGGAACGCGCGCGCGAGGTCGATCAACTCGGGGAGCTGGGGCTCGAGCAGCCAGGCGTCGAACGAGAGCCCGAGGCGTGCCAGCACGGAGAACCCCTCGCGGAATCTCCCGTCCAGATAGAGGCCGGCCGGGACGCGGCCCGAGAGCGGGCCGAGCACGGCGGGATCCGCGTCCCACGAGGCGCTCTGCCGGAT
>DATFWW010000033.1:0-8949 GCA_035258825.1 Myxococcota bacterium | reverse complement strand
CCGGACGCAGCGACGAGAGATCGGCCGCGGCGAACGCGGGGTGCGCCGCGATCCGCGCCGCCTGATCGGGCCAGCCGCGAAACAGCGTCGCCCGCTCGCGTTCCAGGAATCGAATCGTCTGCCCGGGCTCCGGCGTGGACTCCGTGAGCAGCGTCGCGCCGGCGAGCAGCACCGAGAGCAGCCCGCCGCAGAAGCCGCCGGTCCAGAAGAACGGCATCGGAATGTAGAGCCGCTCGCGCGCGCCGATGCAGCGCGCTTCGAGCCCGGCGGCGGTCGCGCGCAAGGCGCTGCCGTGGGTGTGGATCACGCCCTTCGGCGCGCCGCGGCTGCCCGAGGTGAACAGGACGACCATGTCGTCGGCGGGGCGAACCACGCCCTCGAGCGCTTCGACCCTGCCCGGCGGCGAGCCCGCTTCCGGCAGCTCGGGCCAGATCCAGATCTGCCGCAGCGCGGGCAACAGCGGATCGCGCCTTCCGATCCGGACGCGGCCCTCCAGATCCGGTGACAACGAGCGGAGGTCTTCGAGGTAGGAGCGGCTCCGGTAGTCGCGCACCGCGATCAGATGCGTGACACCGGCGACGCCAAGCTGCGCGTGCAGCTCGGGCGCGCGCAGCAGAGTGCTGAGCGGCACCAGCACGCCACCGACCCGCATCACCGCGACGGCGGTCGTCGCCCAGTCGATCCCGTTGTGCATCAACAGGCCGACGCGGTCGCCCTTGTTCAAGCCGGCTCGGATCAAGCGGCCCGCGAGGGCCCGGCTCGCGTCGTCGAGCTCGAGATAGGTGATCCGGCTCTCGTCGCTCATGAGCGCGTGCAGCCGCGGATCGTTCCGGCGCCGGAGCGCCATCACCTGCGGAAGGGTCGCCGGGTCACCTAGCAAGGAAACGCGCCTCGAGTGCGGGGCGGTCGAGCTTGCCGCTCGGCAGCACGGGGACCGCGTCGTCGCTGAGGAGCAGGAATCGCCGCGGCACCTTGTAGGAGGAGAGTCGCTTCGCGAGCAGATCCCGGACCTCGTCGATATCGAGCGCGCAATCGGCCGGCACGCGCACCGCAGCCGCCACCACCTGCCCGCGGTCGTCGTCCGGAATGCCGATGACGTGTGCGACGAGGCCCGTGAGATCCTCGATCGCCGCCTCGACCTCGCGCGGCGACACGCTCGCGCCGCTCGTCTTGATCAAGTCGCTGCGGCGTCCCTCGAAGTAGAAGAAGCCGTCCTCGTCGACCGCGACGAGGTCTCCCGTCTGGTACCAGCCCTCGGCATCGAACACCTCGTGGCGCTCGCGCCCGCAGTAGCCCTCCATCACGAACGGGCCCCGCAGCCGCAGCTCGCCGAGCTCGCGTGGGCCGCAGGCCGCGCCCGTGTCGGGGTCGACGACAGCCACTTCGAATCCGGGAGCTGGGCGGCCGAACGATCCGCGCCGGTGCTCGGGCTGGTCGGACTCGTCTTCGCTCGTGAGGCAGACGCTGCCGGTCTCGGTCATGCCCAGCATCGCGTGGCGCAGGTCCGGGTGCTCCGGGCGCACGCCGTCGGGCAGGATCGGGAAGAGGTTGCCGCGCCGGATCGAGGACAGGTCCCGGCTCGCGAAGCTCGGGTCGCGGGGAAGATGGGCCACGGACTGGGCGAAGCCGTTGACCATCGTGGGTCGCTCGCGCTCGAGCACGTCGAGCACACGGGCGGCGTGGGGAGAGTTCGAGCAGACAAGCCGGGCCCCCGCGACGAGCGTGCCGAGCAGCGAGTAGGCGAGCCCGCCGATCCAGAAGAACGGCGAGTTGGAGAACAGCACCTCGCCGGGCGTGTAGCGGCGGATCTGGTTCAGGTTGTCGATGTGGCGGATGAGCGCTCCGTGCGTGTGGATCACCCCCTTCGGCTCGCCGCTCGAGCCCGAGGTATGCACGATCGCGAGCCGGTCGCCGGGGCTCACGGCCACCTCTGCGGCCTCCAGCACGCCGCGGTCGATCGACCGTCCGCTCTCCTCGAGCGCGCGCAGCGACCACCCCGGATCGACGGCCTCGCCCGGGTCGGCGAGCGCGATCCGGCGCAACACGGGCATCGAGTCGGCGAATAGCGGTGGAGCGACTCCGAGGTCGAGCTCGGGGACGGCGCCGCGCAGCGCGGCGATGTAGTCGTGCGATCGGTAGCACGAAGCCGCGAGCAGCAGCGCGACGTCGGCGTTGCGGAGCAGCGCGCGGAGCTCCGCGCCCGTGGAGAACGTGCTGAGCGGAACGGTGACGGCGCCGATCCGAGCCGCCGCGAGCCACGCGACGACGAACGCGCTGCCATTCGGGTGGAGGATCCCGACATGCGTCCCCGGGCCCGCGCCCGCGGCGAGCAGACCGCGCGCGAGCACAGCGGATCTCCGCTCGGCGTCGGCGTAGGTCAGTACGTCGTCGTCGCAGGCCAGGAGCACCGACCCTTCCTGCGTTGCGACCCGCGCGCGGAGCAGCGCGGGAATCGCGAGCGGAAGCCCGTCTCCGGCGTCGATTACGGTGGCCGTCACGCGTGGGCTCTCCGCGGAGAGACCTCCGGCAGCGCGGCGCGGTCGCCCACCACAGCGCGCACTTCCGCTTCGCATAGCACGGCTCCGTCGGCCAGCAGCCGCGCCGCGGAGACGATCCGGTGGTCCGAGACCGAGCGGTCCACTTCGAACTGGAGCTCGGTGAGGAGCGGCGTCGGCCGGCGATACGTCACGGCGACCGAGGTCGTCTTCCCCGCGACTCCGATGTCGCAATTGTGGTGCTGCGCGATCGAATCGAAGAACACGGCGAGGAATCCGCCGTGGACGATCCCGGGCGGGCCCTCGTAGGCGATCGGGAAGGCGACCGTGCCCGAGGCGCGGTCTCCGTCGACGCGGATCTGGTAGGTCGGGAAGCACGCGTTGTACGCGCCGATGTCGCGCGAGTGATCGAGATAGACGCGGCCGTCCGACGCCGCGCTCCGGCCGATGCGCGGCCCGGGGTTGGCGGGCACGAGAACCCGCAGCTCCCGCTCGGCGCGGCGGAGTGCGCCGATCAGGCGCTCGACGGCGGCGTTCGGCGCCTCGAGCGAGAGCACGAGACCCGTGACCGTTCGCACCAGCGACGCGACTTCGAGGGACTCGCGAAGCGGCTCGACTCCGAAGCTCCAACGCATGTCACCTTCCCTTCGGCAACCCGAGGATCCGCTGCGCGATCAGGTTGCGCTGGATCTGCGAGGTCCCGGCGGCGATCGTGGTCTGGAACGACCAGAGGTAGTCCCGCACGATCTCGCCCGTGCGCAGCCCGTCGAAGTCGCCCGCGCCGAGGATCGGCCTGCCGATCACTCGCACGGCGAGCTCGCGGATCTCCTGGACGAGCTCGCTGTAGCGCAGCTTGACCGCTGATCCGAGCGGCGACGGGATGCCCGTGCGCTCCGCTTCGGTGACGCACATCTGCGTCAGGCTCCAGAGCGCCTCGACGCTCGCGTGCAGGCGGCCGATCCTGGCGCGGAGATCGCCCCACGCCGTGCCCCGCGCGCTCCGGCGGGTCATCGCGAGCGAGGCGAGTTGGAGGACGTCCGTGCGCATGTTGATGATGTGCTGCGCGAAGGCGGTTCCCCGCTCGAAACGCAGCGTCACGTTGGCGATGCGCCAGCCGTCGTTCTCTTCTCCGACCCGGTTCGCCACCGGCACGCGCACCTCGTCGAGGAAGACCTCACAGAAATGGCTCTCGCCGTCGATCGTCCGCATCGGGCGGACCGAAACGCCCGGCTGGTGCATGTCCAGGATCAGCCAGGTGATGCCCTCGTGCTTCGCGGCCCGGGGGTCGGTGCGCACGAGCAGCTCGCAGTAGTCGGCGACGTGCGCGCGCGTGCTCCAGACCTTCGACCCAGTCACGACGTACTCGTCGCCGCG
Source organism: Myxococcota bacterium (assembly GCA_035258825.1). Taxonomy (GTDB): domain Bacteria; phylum Myxococcota_A; class UBA9160; order UBA9160; family SMWR01; genus JAHEJV01. The sequence continues at coordinate 5,080 of DATFWW010000033.1, read as the reverse complement.
CAGCTCCGCTCGCGTGCGCAGCGAGGCGAGATCCGAGCCGGCCTGCGGCTCGGAGAATCCCTGGCACCACACGCTCTCGCCGCGCAGGATGCGCGGCAGGTGGAACGAGCGCTGGGTGTCGCTCCCCTCGGCGATCAGCGTGGGGCCGGCGTGCATGAGACCGACGAAGTTCACGCCGATGTAGGGCGCGCCCGCGCGCGCATATTCCTCGAGATAGACGAGCTGCTGGCTGATCGGCAGCCCGCGTCCGCCGAACTCGGCGGGCCATGCCAGTCCGGCGAGGCCCTCGCCGTAGAGCTTGCGCTGCCATTCGGTGTCGTAGGCGCGGCGCGCGGGCCAATCGTCGCCCGCAGGCGGCGGACCGTGCTTGGGGACCTCGTCCGCGAGCCACGCGCAAATCTCGGCGCGGAAGGCCTCGTCCTCGCGGCTGTAGCGCAAGTCCACGGTCATGCCTCGGCGAACAGCGCGGTGACGGCGGCGAGGTCGACCTTCGCCGAGGCGGTGCGCGGCAGCTCGTCGACGATCCGGATCTCGGCCGGCAGCTCGTAGCGCGCGAGCGTGGCGGACGCGTGTGCGAGCAGATCCTGCGGAGTGATGCAGTCGCGTCCGCGGCGCAGCTCGACGGCCGCGACCGGCACCGCGCCGAGCCGGGGATCAGGGCGGCTCACCACCGCGGCGCCGCGCACGCGCGGGTGGCGCTCGAGCGCGACGCGCACCTGATCCGGATGCACCTTGAACCCGCCGCGAATGATCACCTGGTCCGCGCGGCCGAGGATCCAGAGGAAGCCGTCGGCGTCGACGCGCGCGAGATCGGTGGTGCGGACCCACGTGGTTCCGGCGCCGAGCTGCGCGGCCCTCACCTCGAGCAGCCCCTCCGCGCCGGCGCCCAGCACGTCGCCGCTCTCGGGATCCACGATTCGGAGCTCGCAGCCCGGGTGCGCGCGCCCGACGCTGCCGCGCTTGGCCGTCCAGAACTCCCGGTGGTCGGCGAGGTTCCATCCCGCGACGCCGCCGCCGAACTCGGTGGCGCCGTAGGACGCGAGCACGGGGATTCCGTATTTCGCGAAGAACGCATCGGCGTCGGCGGCCGAGAGCGGCGCCGTGCCCGAGATCACCGAGCGGATGCTGCTGAGGTCCCCGCGCGGGACGTCCGCCTCGAGCACCATCCGCAGCGCAGCGGGAACGAGGCTCGCCGTCGCTGGCCGATGGCGGCGGACGGCGTCGACCCAGCCTTCCACCGTGAAGCGCTCGAGCAGCGCGAACGAGCGCCCGTCGGCGACGCACTGCGCGACGCGGAACAGACCCGCCACGTGGACGAGCGGCGAATTGATGATCGCGACCCCGGTCCGCAGCCGCAGCTCGCCGCCGCGCTGCGACTCGTAGTGCTTGGCTCCGGCCAGCGACCGGGCGAGCATCTCGTAGGAGAGATCGATCCGCTTCGGCTCACCCGTGGTCCCGCTCGTCAGCATCTGGACGGCTACACCGGGGCGCGTCGATGGAACGGCCGTTCCGGCACCTCGCGTCACGTCGACGGCGCCGCCCACGTCGCGGGCGCAGAGCCTCGTCGCAGCGCCATCGGCCACCCACTTCGCGAGATCCTCCGGCTCACCGGCGACGAGCGGGAGCTCGAGCGACGCGATCTCGCGGCGGAGCCGTTCGAGCCCGCGCTCCGGGTCGATCGCGACCACGCAGGCGTTCGCGCGCAGCGCACCCAGCGCGAAGGCCACCGATGCGGGCCGATTGCGCAGGAGTACGCCGATCCGCGTACCCGGCGCCGGAACCCGCGCGGCTACCGACTCGACCGTCGCAGCGAGCTCGCCCCACGTGCGCCAGCGCCCGCCGAACTCGATCGCGGGCGCCTGGGAATCGATCGCGAGCACCGCACCGATGCGCTCGCCGAGCTCGCTCGACGCTCCCGCCATCACCGGACCCTCGGAGGCCGGGTCGCGGGCGGCTTCTTCTTCACCTCGGCCATGCCGATCGGATTGCCGAGCCGCGTGTAGATCAGGCCCTGTTCCATCGCGGCGCGATAGGGCCGGTCGAGCGACTCCCAGATCGCGCGGACCGTGCCCTGCGTGGCCGCCGACGGCCTGCTCGCGATGCCGGCCGCTATTTCGTGCGCGCGCGCCCAGAGCTCTTCGCGCGCGACGACCTCGCTCACGAGTCCGATCCGCAGCGCCGTCTCGGCGCTCACGCGCTCGTCGTTGCCGGACAGCGCGATGCGCAGCGTCTCGCCGAGCCCGATCCGGCGCATCAGGCCAACCGGCTCGAGCGCGGACACCATGCCGTAGGTCACGTGCGAATCGAAGAAGGTCGCGTCGTGCGAGCAGATCACGATGTCGGCTTCGTTGAGGAAGTAGAACCCACCCGCCGTACACATGCCCTGCACCGCGCAGACGACCGGCTTCCAGACCTTCTGCCACTTCGGAGAGAGCAGCTCGCCGGGGTCCTCGTGGTTCCAGACGTCGCCGGGCTGGCCGTACGCCTTCTTGACATCGAGGCCGGCGCAGAACGCGCGCGCTCCCGCGGCGCGCAGCACCACGGCGTGGACCGCCCGGTCGGCCTTGACCCGCTGCCACGCGGAGCGGATCTCCTCGCACATCTGGCGGTCGAAGGCGTTCAGCGCCTCGGGCCGGTCGAGCGTGATCGTGGCGACGAGGTCCGGCGACGTCTCGTACCGGATCGTGGAGTAGGCGGCGCTCATCGGCCCTTCCACTTCGGGTCGCGCTTCTCGACGAAGGCGCGCGGCCCCTCGCCGGCGTCTTCGGTGCGGAGCACGCGCTCGCGGAAGGTCTCGGCGAGGATCTCCGCCTCGAGCAGCGGCAGGTCGAGCCCCTTGCGGATCGCGAGGCGCGTCCCGCGCACGGCGAGCGGGGCGTTGCGGTTGACGATCGCCGCGACCTCCCTCGCGCGCTCGAGCAGTCGGTCGTGGGCGACCACCTCGGAAACCATGCCGAGCTCGAACGCGCGCTGCGCGGAGAGCCGCTCGTGGCGCCCGGTGAGCGCTACGCGCATCGCGATGTTGATCGGCAGCACGCGCGCCAGGCGCACCATCTCGCGGCCCGACACGAGGCCGATGCTCACGTGGGGGTCGAAGAACTGGGCGCGCTCGGAGGCGATCACGATGTCGCCCGTCGTCACGAGGTCGAGGCCGGCCCCGCAGCACAGGCCGTTGATCGCGGCCAGGACCGGTTTCGTCATCGAGCGGAACGGAGGGGTGGCCTCCTGTGGCGCTTCCCATTGCGCCAGCGTCGAGAGGTAGGGCTCGTCGTAGATGACGCGCCCGTCGGCGGGAATCTCGGTGACGTCGGCACCGGCGCAGAACGCGCGCCCGGCGCCCGTGACGATCGCGATCCACACGGCCTCGTCGGACTCGATCGTGGCATAGGCGCGTTTGAGCTCGCGCACCATCAGCGGGCTCACCGCGTTGAGCTGATCGGGGCGATTCAACGTGATCGTGGCGATCCGGTCCTCGACCTCGTAGCGGATCGTTTCGAACTGCATGCCTGATGATCTCCGCTCGCCTTCGGCTCGCTGCGCGGCGACCTCGCCGCCCTGCGATGTCAGCGTCCTTCGAACCTGGGCGCCCGCCGCTCCTTGAACGCGAGCAGGCCCTCTTTGAAGTCCGCGGTGCGCGACGAGAGCTCCAGTGCGAGCGCCTCCTCGTGCATCGCGTCCGCGAGCCCGGTCTCCAGCGATCGGTGGATGCCGTGTTTCGTGAGCCCGATCGCCACGGTCGGGCCGTCGGCGAGCTCTCTCACGAGCGCCGCTGTGGCGGACTCGAGCTCTGCGTCGGGCACCGCGCGGTGGATGATCCCCCACGACGCGGCCTCTGCACCGGTGAGCTTCCGGCCCAGCAACAGCAGCTCCTTGGCGCGGGCCACCCCGACGAGCCTCGGCAGCAGCCAGGTCGCGCCGCTGTCGGCGGAAAACCCGCGCTCGATGAACGGCTCCCAGAACCAGGCGGAATCGGAGGCGATCGTGAAGTCGGCGGCGAGCGCGAGCTGGAATCCGAGCCCGGCGGCCCACCCGCGCACCGCGCAGACGACCGGGAGCTGCACCTCGCGGAGCAGCTCGATCAGTCGGTGGGCCTGCAGCTTCGTCCTGCGCTGGAGACTTCCCGCACGAGGTCGCGCTCCGGTGGAATTGGACGCCACCCAGTCCGCGCCTGCGCAGAAGTCCGCCCCGTTGGCGCCGAGCATGATGACGCGGAGCGAGTCGTCGAGGGCGGCCGCCTCGAGCGCCGCGACGATCCGCCCGATCGCGGAGACGTCGAGCGAGTTCTTGCGCGCGGGCCGATCCAGCGTGATGCGCAGCGCGCCGGCGCCGATCTCGACCCCGACGCCGTCGGAAGCGGTCGCCGCCGTCATGCGAGGACCTCCTCGATGGAATCGCTGATCGAGAGCGCATGTGCCTCGCCGTCGCCGAACGCGTGCTCGAGCGCCCACGCGCGCTTGAGGAGGTAGTTGGGCAGCATCTCCCACGTGAAGCCGACGCCGCCGTGAACCTGGATCGCGGCCCGCGCATTCTCCAGGGCGGCCTCGCCGGCGAGCAGCTTCGCGGCCGCGCTCGCGCGGAGCGGGTCACCGACCTCCGGATCGTCGAGCACGGCGGCGGCCGCATACGCGGCGCTGCGCGCGAGCGCGGTCCGGACGTACATGTCCGCCAGCACGTGTTGGACGGCCTGGAACGATCCGATCGGCACGCCGAACTGCTCGCGATCGAGCGCATAGCGGCGCGCCGTCTCCAGCGCGGTACTCGCGACACCGAGGAGTGTTGCCGCGGTGAGCACGGTCCCGACGACGCGCAGGCGGGCGGCGTCTCCCGCGTCGCCGACGCGCGTGCCTCTCGGAAGCGCGTCGCAGCGCGCGACCGGCGTGAGGGGATCGAGGGGCTTCAGCGGGTCGAAGCATGGCAGATCCGGCCCCGCGCACGCGAACAGGCCGTCGGCGCGCACGATCAGCAGCGCATCGATCCCCGGCGCGTGTTCGACGAGGATCGGCTCCCCGCCCGGCCCGATTCGCTCGACGCCGCCGATCCGTCGATCGCCGCTGGCCGCGCCATCGACGCAGGGAGCGGC
>DATFWW010000032.1:0-3523 GCA_035258825.1 Myxococcota bacterium | reverse complement strand
CTCCTCGCGGTGACGCCGTTCGGACGCTGGATCGCGTCGGGACCCGGGTTGCGTCTGCTTCTTCCGCGTCCTTCCGCCCGCTGCGAGATCGGATTCCGCTTCCCGCTCGTCGAGCTCGAGGGGTCACTCCACGCCCGCGGTGGCGAGAGGTGGTTCGTCCGCGGGTCCGCCGGCCCCGTCTCGCTCACCGCGCTCGGCGATGCGGAGGCACACGCGCGGACCGTGCGCGTCGGACGAGGCGCGATCGCCCGCGGCATCGATGCCTCGCACGCGGAGCGGCTCGCGCACCTCCTGCGCGAGATCGGCCGCGGAGACGCAGATCAGCGCCGGACGCGGATCGAAGCGGCGATTCGCGAGAGCCTCTCCTTCACGCGCTTCGACGCCGCGCGTGCGCGCGTCGACGAGGCCGCGCACGGGCTCGCCTGGACGAGCGACGTCTACGCGCTCGCGCTGTTCGGCGTCACGCCCGCGGCCGTGCTCGCAGCCGGCCCCGAATACGCGCTGTGGGTGCTCGCACCCGCGCTGATCCTGCTGCACGGCGCGGTGCTGATCGTCTTCGCGCGCGCCCACGCGCATCTGCTCCCCGAGCGACGCGCCGACCGGATCCAGGCGCTCCTGGGTGCGGCGATCTACCCGCCCGCCGCGCTCCGCACTCACCATCGCCTGCGCGCGAGCGCGCTGGGCGATCACCACCCCGCCACGCTCGCCGCAGCGCTCCTTCCGCGCGAAGCCGGTCGAGCGTTCCTGCGCGCCGAGCTCGTCCACGCCGAGTCGCGCTCCGCTGCAGCGCCGTCGGAGCTGGGCTTCAGTCTCGCTGGCTGCGAACGCGATGCGCTCATGGCGCTGATCGGCGAGCTCGGCGAGTCGCCCGCGGCACTGCTGCGGCCACCCGACCGCATCCATCCGCTGGCGGTCGCCTACTGCCCGGCGTGTCGCTGCGAGTACCGCCGCGAGGGCGGCGAATGCTCCGACTGCCGGTTGTCGCTCGAGCGTTTTCCCGAAGCCGCGCGCTGAACCGGGCGAGCGACCTATGCCCAGAGTGCCGGGAGATGCAGCGGGTAGATCGCGTCGAGCACGAGGCCGATCACCAACCACCCCCCCGCGGTGCGCGTGACGAGGAACGCGAACGACACGTACCAGAGCGGCCAGAGCGGATAGCGCGGCGGCGGCGCGGCCGGCTTCGGCCTCCGGAACACCGGCAGCACCTTGCGCACGCGCGGAATCGCGGCGAACGAGAGCAGCGTCCACACGCCGAGCGCGCCCGTCGCCACCAACGCGGCCACCAGCGCGAAGAACGCGATCATCAGGCCGCGCGTGAGCGCGAGCGCGCGGTCGCGGCCCAGGATCACCGGCAGCGTGTGGATGCCCTTCGCCGTGTCGGCCTCGATCTTGTCGACGTGCTTGCCCATCAGCACGCACGTCACGAGCAGCGCGTATGGGACGCTCGCGACCAGCACCCACGGCGCGACCGTGCCCGCGGTGGCGTAGTAGGTGCCCCCGATCATCAGCGGGCCCCACACGAGGAACACGCCCGGCTCGCCGAGCCCGTGGTGCTTGAGCTTGACCGGCGGCGCCACGTAGAACACCGAGACGAACAGCCCGAGCAGCGCGAACACCACGAGCGCGGGGCCGCGCGCGCCGGCGAGCCAGATCAGGATCGCGAGGTCGACGAGATTGGCGAGCGCGATCGCGAGCAGAAGGCCCTTCTTCGAGATCAGGCCCGACAGCACCGGGTGCGGTGCGTACTGCGCGCGCACGTACTCGGCGCTGTCGACGCCGCTCTCGAGGTCGAAGTAGTCGTTGATCATGTTGTTGGCGGCGTGCGCGATCACGAGGCCGACGACCGCGAGCGCGCACAGCGCGAGGTCGGCGCCGGGCGCGTGCGCCGCGAGCAGGCCGCCGATCAGCCCGGAGAGGATCGTCATCGGGAACACGCTCGCGCGCGTGATCAGGAGCCAGCGCGAGACCCCGTCCATCGCCTTGTCGGGCGACAGGTTCTGGGTGCGGATGATCTCTCCCCAGTTGCGGATCGCCGATGTCATCGGTGCCTCCTTAATGGTCTCCGCTCGCCTTCGGCTCGCTGCGCGAAGCTTGCTTCTGGTCTTCGCTCGCCTCGGCCCGCTGCGCGAAGCTTGCTTCTGGTCTTCGCTCGCCTTCGGCTCGCTGCGCGAAGCTTGCTTCTGGCCTTCGCTCGCCTCGGCCCGCTGCGCGAGGCTTGCGGGCCCCTACCAGGATAGGTCCAGCGCGCGGGTCAGAAAACGCATCAGCGGCGCGCTCGCGCGCCACGCGTTCGCGAGCCGCTCCGCGAAGTCGGCCGCGCACGCCTCGCGCTCGCTGAAGCCGGTGACCGCGATGTAGCTCTTGCGCTTGAGGTCCGCGGCGAGCGGGTGATCGGGATCGTAGCCGCGCGGCACGCGCACGAGCGACTCGCCCGAGAGCGCCCACCGCACCGTGAAATCGCGCGCGCCCACCGCGCGGCGCCACGCCGCGGGCGATTCCGCGATCGCGTCGCGCACCTCGGAGAGCACCGCGCCGTCGGGCTGCCAGATGCCCGCGCCTGCGAACACGTCGCCGGGCTCGAGGTGGAGATAGAAGCCGGGCGCGTGCGCGCCCTCGGCCTTCGCGTGGCGGAATTGGATCCCCACATGGGTCTTGTACGGCCGCTTGTCGTTGCTGAAGCGCACGTCCCGGTGCAGCCGGAACATCGAGCCGCCGACCGGCCGCGCGTCGGCCACGAGATGCGGGCTGATCCTGCGCAGTGCGGGCGCGAACGCGGAGATGAACGCGAGCGCGGGCTCCTTCACGTCGCGCTCGTAGACGTCCTTGTGGGCGGTGAACCAGTCGCGGTCGTTGTTCTTGCGCAGATCGCGGAGGAATCGGAACAGCGCGGGCGCAAACGCGCAAGCGTCGGGCATCCGGGGGGCTCCTGTCGCGCGGCGCCCGGCACTGTACCAGTCGGCCCGTTGCGCTCGCTACCCGCTCGCGCTCATTCGCGCTCGAACAGCGGGCGCAGCTCGCGCTTGATCACCTTGGCCATCGCGTTGCGCGGCAGCGACTCCACGAGCGCGATCACGTCGGGCACCTTGTAGCGCGCGAGCGCGGCGCGGCAGTGATCGCGCAGCGCGGCGTCGCTCACCTGGGCACCGTCCGCGAGCCGCACCGCGGCCACAACGCGCTCGCCGAGCCGGCGATCCGGCACGCCCAGCACCGCCGCCTCCGCCACCGCGGGGTGCTCGAGCAGCACGCGCTCCACCTCCGCGGGATACACGTTCGCGCCGCCGCGCAGGACCAGCTCGTTGCGCCGCCCGCGGATGAACAGCGTGCCGTCGGGCTCGAGCACACCGATGTCGCCCGTGTGGTATACGCCGTCCGCGAGCGCCGCCGCGGTGGCCTCGGCCCGGTTCCAGTAGCCGAGCATCGGCGTGTACTGGCCGGCCCAGGCACCCGTTCGCGCGGGCCCGACGCAGATCTCGCCCTCGCTGCCGGCGGGCAGCTCGCGGCCGTCGTCGCCGCGGATCGAGAT
>DATFWW010000031.1:0-24255 GCA_035258825.1 Myxococcota bacterium | reverse complement strand
GCGCTGCCGCCGTACGCCTCCGCGGGCTGGTCGTTCGCGAGCCTCGATCTGGTCGCCACGCAGCCTCCGCCCGCGCCGACCGCGGTGTACATCCCGTGTCTCGCGGCGGTCGCCGCGGCGGCGGCCGGCTGTGCGATCGCGTGGCTGGCCGGGATCGACGGCGAGGCCGCCGGCTCCGAATCGTCCACCGCGGCGCGCGATCCGCGGCTGCGGCGCGCGCTGCGCGCGCGCGCAGCCGGGCGCCCGCGCGAGGCGCTCGAGCTGCTCGGGCAGTACCTCGCCGACGAGTCCGACGCCTACGACGCGGCGCTCGCCGCATGGGAGGTGGCGCGCGAGCTCGGCCGCGACGCGGAGGTCACCGCCGCCCTCCTGCGTGTGATCCGGATCGAGCTGCGGCGCGGGCTGACGGCGCCGGCGATGGGTCACTGGCTCGACCTCGTGCGCGGCGGCATTCCCCAACACACCGAGGCGTCGCTCTTGATCCACATCGCGCTGCTATTGCGCGAGCACGATCACCAGTCCGAGGCGGTGCGCGCGCTGCGCTTCGCGCTCGAACACTCCGAGGACCGCGCGAGCCACGTGATCGCGATGCGGATCGCCCGCGCCGCGCGCGGACTCGATCCCGGCACGAGCGAGACCGCGGCCTGGCGCGCGCTCGGCAGCCTCGAGCTCTCTCTGAAGGACCGGCAGGCGCTCGAGAGTCTGATCGGCGAGCTGCTCGCGACGCCCGAAGCGCGGGCGGCCTGGCGCGCGCGCGCGAGCGGCGACGATCCGCGCGCTGCGGTGGCCCGGCCCGCGCCGATCGCGATGCCCGAGGCGGCCGCCGACCCCGCGCCGGCCGCGGCGAGCGCGCGCCCTGCCGCGATCGAGATCGAGACGAGCGACCGCGCGCTCGACGCCGTGCTCGCGGTGCCGCTCGAACTAAACGCGGAAGGCGTCGAGATCCAGACCAGTCGGGGCCAGAAGAAGCTCGTGCGATACGGGCGGATCGAGGCCGTGTCGGTGGCCGCGGTGCACGGGATGGCGCCGAAGCCCGTGATCCTCGTCGACCTCGTCCTCAACTGGATGACGCCGAAGAGCGAGACGCTGCGCGTGATCCGGATGCGCGGAGACCAGTTCGATCCGCGCCGCCTGATCGCGGGACACGCCTCGGCGATCGAGGCGCTGCGCGGGTTCGTGAAGACGGTGGTCGACCGCTCCGGGGCGATCGCGCTGCCCGATCCCGAGGCCGCGCTCGGGCGGCCGTTCACGTCCTTCTCGGAGCTGCAGATCTACCAGCGCGCGGTACTTCTCGTCGAGGGTCCGGCGCAGCCGGCCGCGCGATCCGCTCACGGCCGCAGCGAATAACTCCGCGGACCGACGTGCCCCGCGAGCGCGGGCTGGATCGCCTCGGCCCAGTCGCACAACCGGGCTCGCGTCTCGCGCGGGTCGAGCAGATCGTGGACGCCGAACGCCTCGGCGCGCGCGAACGGCGAGCGCGCGCCCGCGAACTGCGCCTCGAGCTCGCGGCGGCGCGCGTCCGGGTCGGGCGCGCTCGCGATCTCGCGCCGGAACGCCACCGCGACGCCGCCCTCGATCGGCAGTGCGCCGCCCTCGGCCGACGGCCACGCGAACACGGTCGCATCGGGTGCGAAGTGCGCGGCCGCCGCCACGCCGTAGCTCTTGCGCACGATCACCGACGCCCAGGGCACCGTCGACTGCACGACGGCGAAGATCGCCTCGGCGCCGAAGCGGATCGTCGCCTCCTGCTCGGCCGCACGCCCGATCATGAAGCCCGGCTCGTCGACGAACGCCACCACCGGCAGGTGGAAGCTGTCGCAGAGCTCGACGAAGCGGCGCACCTTGCGCGCGGCGGCGGCCGTCATCGCGCCCGCGTAGAAGCGCGGATCGTTCGCCCACACGCCGACGGGCTGGCCGCCCAGGCGCGCGAGCGCGGTGATCTGGGGTCTTCCGTAATCGCGGCCGAGCTCGAAGACGGATTCGCGGTCGAGCACGAGCCGCACGAGCCGGCGCGCGTCGTAGATCTTGCGGCGGTCGCGCGGCACGAGGCCGAGCAGCGCGGGCTCGGCGCGGCCGCGCGGATCGCCGCACTCCGCGCGCGGCGCAGCCTGCCAGACGTTCGTAGGCAGATAGGAGAGGAAGCGGCGGATCTGCTCGAACGCCTCCCGCTCGTCGCGCACCACCGCGTCGACGACGCCGCTCTTCTCGTGCACGGCCGGGCCGCCGAGCTCCTCCTTGGAGAGCCGCTCGCCGAGCGCGCGCTCGACCAACGCCGGGCCCGCCACCATCACTTGTGATTCCCGCGTCATCACCGCGAAGTGCGAGGCGACCAGCCGCGCCGCGGGCAGGCCCGCCACGGCTCCGAGCGCGGCCGACGCGACCGGTACGGCGGCCATCGCGTCGGCGATCGACGCGAAGCGGTGTCGCGCGATCGCCGACACACCTTCTGCACCACCCCCCTTATGAGCTTCGCTCGCCTTCGGCTCGCTGCGCGAAGCTTGCGGCGCAACACTCCCGCCGGCGCCCTGCAGCAGGCGCACGAGCGGTACTCGCAGCCGCAGGCACAGGTCCTCCGCGAATACGCTCTTGCGCAGCCCGGCCGGAGAGGGCGAGCCGCCGCGCTGCGTGAAGTCCTCGCCGCCCACGGCGCACGGGCGGTCGTCGATCCGTCCAGTGCCGACTACGTAGTTGGCGGGCGTGAACGAGCGCAGCGCGCCCGCTTCGTCGAGCTCGCTCGCGCCGGCGATCGGGCCCGTCTCGCGGAAGCTCCCGGCGTCGAGCAGCGCCGCGATCCGCTCGCGGATCGCGAGCCGCCCCTGCGCATGCTGTGCGGCCACGGCGTCGCGGCCGCCGTGCTCCTGCGCGAGGGCGCGCCGCGCGCGGATCCCCTCGACCTCGGGACTCCAGTCCGTCCGATCTTCGCTCGGCATGCCCGTCTGGACTTCGCTCGCCTTCGGCTCGCTGCGCGAAACTTGCAGCTCGCTGCGCGCCGGCTTCGCCGGCTTGCGGTCTTCGCCCATGCGCGCAGGGTAGAGTAGGGCGCGATGGAATCGATCTACTACGTCGCCGCGTGGGCCTGCCATCGCCGCTGCCGTCACTGCTACGAGGATCGCTTCCGGCCCTATGCGCGCGGCGAGCTCGCGGGCGTGATCCGCGAAGCGACGAGCAACATGCCGCGCATCGTCGACCATCTGCCCGAGCGGATGACCTATCTCGACCGGAGCGACCTGCGCGCGGACGGCTCGATGGTCGAGAAGCAGGGGCGCATCATCGTCTCGGGCGGTGAGTTCCTGCTCGAGGCGCTGCGCGAGCCGGTCAGCTACCCGCTCGTGGAACGCCTGGTCGCGCGCTACCGCGGTGTGGGCGGCGTGAAGGTCGTCGTGCAGACCACGGGCGACGTGCTGACCGATGCAGTCGTCGACGCGCTGCTCGAGCGCGGCGTCTACATGATCTCGGTCGCGAGCATCGACGACTATCACGTCGGCCTCGAGGGCGCTGCGAAGCAGCGCGCATTCGTCGAGCAGCTGACGCAGCTGTTCGAGCGCCACGGGATGAGAGAGGCGACGGGATTCGAGGGGCCGGGGCCCGTCTATCATTTCTTCGGCGCCCAGCCCGGCAGCTGGATCGGCAAGCTGTGGCCGCGCGGGCGCGCCTGGGAGAACGGGCTCAGCACGGCGACGCTCGCGGACAACTTCTGCAACCGCTGGTCCGGCGGGCTCGGATTCCTGGAGCACCGCTTCGACGGATCGGAGGTCTCGATCGAGCCCGACGGAAACGTCTACCCGTGCTGCGTCAAGACGCGGCTGCCGATCGGCAACCTGCTGGAGCAGAACCTGATCGACGTCCTCGACTCGCTGCGCGGCGATCCCGTGTACGAGGCGATCAACGCCGGGCGGCCCGAGCGCATGGGGGAGGCCTGGGGCTGGGACGAGGCGCGCTTCGCCCTCGAGTCGCGCTCGGTCACTCCGCAGGGGCGCCCCTACCAGAATCTCTGCATCGGCTGCGACCGCTTCCACGATAAAGTGTTGGCGCCGCGGATCGCGATGGCGAAGGAGAGACGAAGATGACGACGGACTCCGGATTCGTTCGCCGCACAGACCACGTCGTGATCGACGCCGACGGCCACGTGTGCGAGCCCGTCGACCTCTGGGAGAAGAACCTTCCGCCGTCGATGCGGGCGCGGGGGCCGCGCGTGCGCTTCTCCGACGAAGCGGGGACGCAGCAGGTGCTGGTCGAGGACCACGTCGCGATCCCGATGGGGCTCGCCGGGCTCGGCAACGCGGGAATGCACCGGAACCAGGACTTCGGCAACGCCCTGCGCTACCCCGACGATCTCCACGCGGGCGGCATCGATGCGCGCGAGCGCCTGCGCGTGATGGACGCCGAGGGCATCGACATCGCGGTGCTCTACTGCGGGCTCGGCCAGGCGCTCGGCGGCTTCACCGACAAGGAGCTCGCAGTCGCCTGCCACCGGATCTGGAACGACTGGATCACCGACTGGGCGTCCGCGGATCGCGATCGGCTGATTCCGACCGCGGTGATCCCCGCGCACGACCCGAAGGCCGCCGCGCGCGAGGTCTTGCGCGCGCACGAGATGGGACTCGTCGCGGGCGTGATCCGCCCGAACCCGCTCTACGGCACGCCGCTCTGGCACGCGCACTACGACCCGATGTACGAGGCGCTCGCTGGCACGGGCATGCCACTCGGCCTCCACGGTGCTGGCCTGTTCGATGTCGACGGCGTGTCCAAGCGCATGATCGACCTGATGGCGATGGGCACGCACCACGCGCTGATCCTGTTCTTCGATCAATACCTCACGCTCTCAGGTCTCGTGTACGGCGGCGTGTTCGAGCGCCATCCCGACCTGCGCGTGCTCGTGCTCGAGTGCGGCGGCGGCTGGATCGCGCACTGGATGGACCGGCTCGACGAGTTCCTCGACGCCTACGCGTGGGCGCTGCCGACGCCGCTCTCCGCGAAGCCGAGCGAGATCTTCCGCCGCCACTGCGTGATCAGCTTCGACCCGGGCGAGCGCACGATGGGTGCGATGGCCGAGCTCGCGGGCGAGGACAACTTGATCTGGGCGAGCGACTTCCCGCACTCCGACGCCAGATACCCGGGCGTCGTCGACGAGCTGCTCGAGAGCGTCGCCGCGATGCCCGCCGAGCGCGCGGGCAAGCTGGTCGGCGCCAACGCGGCGCGCGTCTACGGCATCGAGGCGGAGTACCTCCAGCGATCCACTAGCAAGGTCACCGCTCGAGCTCGTAGCGATATGTCACCGTGACGCCCCTCTGTTCGACCGGGCGGCCGTCCTTGATCGCGGGCTCGTACTTCCAGTTCGACACCGCGCGGATCGTGGCGCTGTCCCAGATGCGCGGCGGTGACGAATCGAGGATCGCGACGTCCTTCACGCTGCCGTCCACGGCGACGGTGAAGCGGAACGTCACCCACCCCTCGATCCCGCGATCCCGGACTTGCGGGGGATAGTCGGGCGGGATCCGCACCTGCGGCACGGGGCCGCGGTCGGAGCCCGAGGTTCCGCCCGGGGCCAGCTCGCCATTGCCGCGGGGACCGAACGGCCCTTCGCGGGTCCCGTCAGGCACCGGAACGAGGGCCTCCCGCTCGGTGTCCGGGTCGACGACGGCGGGATCGATCACCACCGTGGGGACGTCCGGCGGCGGCTTCGGCTTCTCGATCGGCGGCCTGACGATGGGCGGCTTCGTGACCACGGGCGTGTCGATGATGTGCCGTGTGAAGTTGATCCCGGGGACGACCGGTGGAATCACGATGCCGCGCGGATCGACGGCGATCAGAAGTCCGAGGAACCAGAACAGCGTCGCCGTAGCCACCAGCGACAGCGCGAACGAAGCCGGCAACCGGATGCTCGTCATCGCGGACCCCACGCTCGTTCCGGGCCAGGCCCGGAGAGCTCTTCGGTCCGCGCCTCCACTCTACACCCGCCGCGAGGTGCGGTCGACTAAGATTTGCGGCCCCGCACGTGGAAGCCGAAGCAGAGCAGCTCCGCGGAGCCCGCGTCCGAGCCGGCGCAGCCCTCGAGCGCGTCGAGCAGCAGGCGCATGCCGATGCGCTCTCGGAGGCCGGGCGCGCGCGACGCGTACCGCTGCGCGATCTCGGGCAGACGGCGCAGCTCCTGGGCGAGGAAATCGAAATAGCTGCCGTTCGGCGCGATCTCCTCGATGCGGACCCCGAGCGCGGGAAGATGGGCTTCGTACCAGAAGCGACTGAAGCCGCTCGCGAAGTGGTAGGGCGCGAAGTGCGTCAGGCTCGCGAACGGAGCGGTCAGGATCAGCACGCCGTCCGGCTTGAGCAGCCGCGACAGCTCGCGCACGGCGGAAAGCGGCTCGGGCAGGTGCTCGAGCACCTCGGCGCACAGGACCGCGTCGAACGACGCGTCCGGCTCGGGAATCGCCGCGATGTCGGACACGATGTCGTGCTTCGGATAGCTCCACTCCTTCATCTGGAGGCCGGTGGGGTCCATCGAGGGCACGTACCGGGCGAAGTCCTGCGACACGTATTCCAGGTGTCCGCAGTATTTCCGATAGGGCGCTTCTCCAGCGCCCGCGTCGAGCAGCCGCCAGCCCGCGGGCAGCGCTTCGAGCTGGCGCCGGATCCAGGACTCGCGATCGCGCTCGTTGGTGGTTCCGACTCCCGTCACGTGCCGGAGCATGGATTCACGGCGCCACCAGCGTCAAGAATCCGCAGCAGAGATCGCCCGCCGTCAAGAAACATCGGGGTTGCGCCGAAACCGAGGCCACCGTTGCCGGTGCGCGATGCGTCCGATCCGTTCGCGGTGGAGAGGTCCAGCAGTGGCGGAATCGACCGAAGCGGAGCACGCGGGTTGGATCGAGATCCGGCCGGACAGCGGGCTGTCGATCCGGCTCGGTGAGCTCTGGACCTACCGGGAGCTGCTGGGCTTCTTCGCCTGGCGGGACGTGGCGGTCCGCTACAAGCAATCCCTGCTCGGCGTGCTCTGGGCGCTGCTCACGCCGCTCATCACCGTGGTCATCTTCACGGTGATCTTCGGCGGGGTCGCGGGAATCGGAAGCCACGGCATCCCGTATCCGGTCTTCTGCTATGTGGGTCTGCTCCCCTGGCTGTTCTTCGCCCAGTCGGTGCAGCGCGCCACCGCCAGCATGGTGTCGGAACGCAACCTGCTCACGAAGGTCTACTTTCCGCGCCTGATCGTGCCGATCGCGGCGACGCTCGCGCCGCTGGTCGATCTCGCGATCGCGTCGTCGCTGCTCGCCGTGATGATGGCCTGGTACGGCCTGGTGCCGTCCGCGCGTGCGCTCTACCTGGTTCCGCTCTGCCTGACCTGGGCGTGGCTCCTGGCGATCGGCGTCGGCTCGCTGCTCTCGGCGCTCAACGTCTACTTCCGCGACGTCGGGCAGATGATCCCGTTCCTGATCCAGGTGTGGATGTACGCATCGCCGGTGGTCTATCCGTCGACGATCATCCCGGAACATCTCCGCTGGATTCATGCGCTGAATCCGATGGTCGGCGTGATCCCGTGGCTCCGGTACGCCCTGCTCTGGAACCAGCATCCGCCGGCGGTCTCGACCGCGTTCTCGCTGGCCGTCTCTCTCGCGCTCTTCGCGCTCGGCATCGCGTGCTTCGCGCGAATGCAGCGGTCGTTCGCGGACGTCGTGTAGATGCTCGAAGTCGCGTCGATCGGAAAGCGCTACCGGCTCGGAAGCCGCGTCCGCCACGACACGCTGCGCGACGTGCTGATGCACCGATTGCGGCGTCGGGCGGCTCCCTCGCTCCTCGACTCGCCCGAGCACTTCTGGGCGCTGCGCGGAGTGTCCTTCTCGATCGCCGAGGGAGAAGTGGTCGGTGTCGTCGGGCGGAACGGCGCGGGCAAGAGCACGCTGCTCAAGCTGCTCTCGCGAATCACCGCGCCGACCGAAGGCCGGATCCGGATCGGCGGGCGCGTGGCCAGCCTGCTGGAGATCGGGGCGGGCTTCCATCCCGAGCTCTCTGGCCGCGAGAACATCTTCATGAACGGCGCGATCCTCGGGATGACGCGCCGCGAGATCCAGTCGCGCTTCGACAGCATCGTGGCGTTCGCGGAGGTGGAGCGGTTCCTCGACACGCCGATCAAGCGGTATTCGTCCGGGATGCACGTGCGGCTAGCGTTCGCGGTCGCAGCGCATCTCGAGCCGGAGATCCTGCTCGTCGACGAGGTGCTCGCGGTCGGCGACGCCGAGTTCCAGAAGAAATGCCTCGGCCGGATGGCGGGCGTCGCGCGCAGCGGCCGCACGGTGCTGTTCGTGAGCCACAACCTGGCCGCGATCCAGCAGGTGACGACGCGCTGTCTGATGTTCGAGAAGGGGGAGCTCTCCCGCGACGGCGCGACGCCCGACGTGCTGGCGGCCTATCTCGGCGGCAGCGGGCGCAGGCCGATCGTCGAAGACGTCGCGACGGACCATCGCGAATTCCACATCCAGTCGCTGCGCTTCTGCGACGAGGACCGCCCGCCCGGGTTCGATCAGCCGCTCGAATTCGAGCTCTCGGTGTCGCTCGGGCAGCCATTCCGGACCGTGGCGTTCAGCCTCGGCATCCACAACTCGCTCGGCGCGCGCCTGCTCTCTTCGCCTTCCGTGGTCGACCAGCTCGATGAGGGGAAGACGACCCTCTCGATCCGGATCTGCAATCACCATCTGCCGCCGGGCGACTACTCCCTCTCGCTCGGCATCGCGCGCGGCACCGAGCACATCTATTACGGGGACAACCTGCTCCCGTTCACGCTCTCCGATCTGGGCGTGAACGAACCGCTGATCCAGCCCTACCTCGTGCGCATGCGGGACCAGACGGGCGCGTTCGTTCCCGGCCGCTGGGAGAAGCGCTGAGCCATGCGTTATGTACTCGCACTCGGCGTCGGGCGCAGCGGCACGACGCTGCTAGGCCGGATCATCGCGTCTACCGCGACGCCGGCGCGTTTCGTGTCCGAGCTGTGCCCGGGCATTCCGGACCGGATTCCGAATCCGCACTTCATGGTCGAGCCCGGCGACGACGCGACCATCTGCCGGGTGCGCGATGCGGTGACCTTGCTGGGCGCGGGAAAGACCCCGTTCGGCGCCGCGCAGGCGCACCGGATCGAGCGCGACGACCCGGATGCCGAGGTCGTGGTCATCAAGGACATCCACTCGCTGCTCGCGTATCCCGAGATCCTTTCCGGGCTCGACTGGCGCGCGGTCGCAATCACGCGCGAAACCACGCGATGCCTCGACAGCTACTTCCACGGCCACGCTCGCGGCCGGCGGCACTATCTGTGCGACTCCTACGCCTACGTCTGCTCGCGGATCGACTCGCTCCCCCCGGATTCCCTGCTCGCGCGCGCCGAGCGCGGTGCGAGCCGCGGCGTGCGGACCTACCTGCGCCGCCCGCGGCTGTTCACGACGGAGCTGTTCCGACAGGCGGCGATCACCGAGGTCCTGGCGCGTTTCCTGCGCGCCTGGTCGGCCGAGGACGATCGCATGACCCACGTGTCGTTCGAGGCGCTGTGCCGCGATCCGCTCGGCGAAGCGGTCCGCCTGTTCGACTTCCTCGACCTCGACCACGACGCCGACACGCTGACCGCGGTGCAGCGGATGACCACTGGGACGAGCGACGACTACTACGCCACCGACAAGGACAGTCGCCGCGTGCTGGAGCAGCGCTACAAGTGGCTGCGGGGCGGGCGGCTGCGCCGCGTCGCCGCCTTCCTCGCCGAGGCCTGACGTGCCCGGGCCGGTCGACCGCGCGATCCGCGGCCTGCGCACCGCGTTCCGGAATCGCCGCCAGCGGGCGCGCTTCGCGCGCCAGTTCGCCGAGTTCGCGCAGCTGCCCGGCGCGGAGCGTTTTCCGCTGCAGTGGTCGGAGCGGCTGCCTCGGCTGGGCGAGGACACGCCTACCACCGGGTTCGATCGCCACTACGTCTACCACCCCGCGTGGGCGGCGCGGATCCTGCGCAAGCTCGATCCCGACGTGCACATGGACGTCGGATCGAGCCTGTTCTTCGTGTCGGTGGTGTCCGCGTTCGTGCGCACGGAGTTCTACGACTATCGCCCGGCCGAGCTCGAGCTCGACGGACTCGAGACCGGCACCGCCGATCTCGCGGCGCTGCCGTTCGCGGACGGCTCGATCGAGTCGCTCTCGTGCATGCACGTGGTCGAGCACATCGGGCTCGGCCGCTACGGCGACCGCCTCGATCCGAACGGCGACCTCGCGGCGATGGGCGAGCTGCAGCGCGTGCTGGCTCCGGGCGGGAGTCTGCTGTTCGTCGTGCCCGTCGGCCGGCCACGACTGCGCTTCAACGGGCATCGCATCTACTCGCGCGAGCAGGTGCTCGCGGGCTTCCCGGAGCTCGACCTCGCCGAGTTCGCGCTGATCCCCGAGCGCGGATCCGCGGGATGGATCGCGGGGGCCACGGCCGAGCAGGTGGCCGCGCAGCACTACGGGTGCGGCTGCTTCTGGTTCCAGCGCCGCGCGTGAACGGTCAGAAGCGCAGGACCTCGGCCTCGAGCGTCGCGAGATCGAGCACGCCGATCCGGTTGTAGCCGGGCAGGTGGCCCGCGCACTCGCCCGGGTTGAAGCAAAGCGCGCGGCCGCGGAGCGAGGTAGCGTGGCGGTGGTCGTGCCCGTACAGCGCGACGTCGATCTGCGCGAGGTCGAGCGCGTCGAGCTCGCGCGGGTCGTGCACCACCGCGATCCGCCGGCCCGCCCACTCGACGCGCAGCGGAGGGTCGACGAACACGTGGCCGTACTCGACGCACGCGGCGCCGAGCAGGTCGCGCTCGACATCGTTGTTCCCGAACACGCCGTAGAGCGGCGCGTCGAGCGCCGCGAGCGCGCGCAGCGTCTTCGCCTGCGTGATGTCGCCCGTGTGCACCACGCGCTCGACGCGCGCCGCGTTCAGCAGCTCGACGATCCGCGCCACGTTGGGCAGGTGGTTGTGGGTGTCGCTGATCACGCCGATGCGCACGGGGCGAAGCTAACGCCGCCTACCTGGCGCGTTCAAGCTCGGCCTCGGGTGCGCCGATTCGAGGGGCGTGAGCGAGTACATCCGCGGGCGGCGGATCCTGGTGACCGGCGGCGCCGGCTTCCTGGGCCGACGCGTGTGCGCGCAGCTCGAGGCGCGCGGCGCGCGCGAGCTGATCGTGCCGCGCCGGAAGAGCTGCGACCTCACGAGCCCCGACGCCGTGCGCGCGCTGTTCGAGGCGAGCCGCCCCGAGATCGTCGTGCACCTCGCGGCCGAGGTCGGCGGGATCGGCGCGAACCGCGCCCAGCCGGGCCGCTTCTTCTACGCGAACATGGCGATGGGCCTCCACGTGGTCGAGGAGGCGCGCCGCTGCGGCGTGGCGAAGCTGGTCGGCCTCGCAACCGTGTGCGCCTATCCCAAGTACACGCCCGTGCCGTTCTCCGAGGACGATCTCTGGAACGGCTTCCCCGAGGAGACCAACGCGCCCTACGGCGTCGCGAAGAAGGCGCTGCTCTTGATGATGCAGTCCTACCGCGCGCAGTACGGGCTCAACGCGATCGGCCTCCTGCCCGTGAACCTGTTCGGTCCCGGCGACAGCTTCGACCCGGAGACGAGCCACGTGATCCCCGGCCTCGTCCGCAAGTTCATCGAGGCGCGCCAGCGCGGCGACGACCATGTCACGTGCTGGGGCTCGGGCTCGGCCTCGCGCGAGTTCCTCTATGTCGACGATTGCGCCGAGGCGGTGGCGCTCGCGCTCGAGCGCTACGACGGCGCCGAGCCCGTGAACGTCGGCGCTGGACGCGAGACGACGATCCGCGAGCTCGCCGAGCTGATCGGCCGGCTGTGCGGCTTCGCGGGCGAGCTGCGCTGGGACCGCTCGAAGCCCGACGGCCAGCCGCGCCGCTGCCTCGACACCACTCGCGCCGAGGAAGAGTTCGGCTTCACCGCGCGCGTCGGGCTCGAGGAGGGGCTGCGGCGCACGGTCGAGTTCTACGAGAAGCAGATCGACCAAGCTCCGCGGCGTGACTAACGCGACGCCACGGCGCGCGACGCCCAGGCGGCGATGCCCGTGTCCGGCCACGCCGTATCCACGCCGAGCAGGTCGGCGATCACGCGCGAGACGCCGCGGAGCGACGGGTGGCCCGGCGCGCGGCCGGCCGGCACGCCCGCGCCGGTCGCCACGAATAGCGCCGGGCGGTCGTGCTCCATCGCGGTGCGGATCCCGTGGTCGGACATCAGGAGCAGCACGTCGTCGGCGTCGAGGAACGCGTGCAGCGCGCCGATCCTCGCGTCGGCATAGCGATAGACGTCGAACAGGAGCCCCGCGCCGTCGTCCTGGCCGTCGCGCACCGCCTCCGGGAAGTGCGCGTGGGTGAGGATGTCGAGCGGCTCGATCCGCACCGCGACGAGGTCTACCTCGCCATCGCGCAGCACGCGATCGGTGGCGTCGAACTCGGCCGCGATCGTCTCCGCGTAGTGGACGTCGATCGGATCGCGCGCGCGCGCGAGGTCCGGGAAGCGGGCGCGTTCCCCGGCGTCGAGCGGGCGCTGCGTGCGGCCGAGCGCGAGCGCGCGTGTCGCGCCGTGCGGGCCGGTGATCTCGCCGTGGCGCCCCGCGCGGATCCCGCCGTGCGCGAGCAGCAGGTTCACGGCGCTGCGATCGCCCGCGCCGACTGCCGCGAACAGATCGCGCGTCTCCGGCAGCACCCACGCGAGCGCTTCGAGCGGGTTCTGGCCGATCGACTCGAGCCCGGCGAGCTCGACGCCGAAGCGATAGAACGTGCCCGCGATCGACGCAGCCGTGCGGCGACCGGGCCAGACGAGCGACTCGAGCGCCGCGGCGGTGAGCGGCGGATCGCTCTCGAGCACCGCGCGATAGCCCGAGCGCACGAGTGCGTCGAACACGGGCAGATCGCCGCGCGTGCGCAGGTACTGCGCGATCGCCCAGTCGCCGCAGTCGAGCAGCACGAGCGCGACGCGGCGGCGGCCGTCGCCCGGCGCGCGCGCGAGCGAAGCCGCTACGGGCTCGGGCACACCGGCCGCCGCGGGGTGGATCTCGATCTCGCGCGTCTCCCCGCCGCGCACCGACGCGGTGCCCGACGCCGCAGTGCGGCCGTCGCGCGCGCGCAGCACCCAGCGCTGGGGCGCGAGCGCGGCGGCGCGCTCCACCGAGACGGGCGCGCCGCGCGCGATTGGGAAGGCCTGATAGTCGGCGTCGGGAGCGGCGTCCGCGCCGCGCGAGACGAAGAGCGTGCCCTCGGGCGCATCCGCGGCGAGCTGGAAGCGCAGGTGCCCCGCGCGCGCCGCGGGCGGTTCGCCCGCGAGCTCGCCGCCCTGCCGCGCGCGCAACAGCTCGTCGCGCCGGACCCCCGCGAGTGGCAGGTGCTCGTGCAGCGAGTCGTAGGTCGCGACGGCCTCGTCGGCGCGGCCCGCGTTCACGAGCGTGAAGATCAGCCGGATCGCGAGGGCCTCCTCGAGTTTGCGGTCGCCGAGCACGGCCGCGTCGCCCAGCGCGCCGCGCAGCGAGGTGAGCGCGTCGACGTCGGGATCGCGCAGGTTGCTGATGCTCTTCGCGAGTGCATAGCGCGCGCGCACCTCCTCGGGCCGGCCGCCCTCGCTCTGCCAGTGCTGATATGCGGCGCGCGCGGCGGGGAGGTCGTCGTTCATCGCGTGAGCGATGCCGAGCGTGTCGAACCACAGCGAGCGCGCGCTCTCCGCTCCGGGCGGAAGGTCCGCGCCGAGCGCCTGCAGCGCCGCGCGCGCATCGCCGCGCTGCAGATGGCGCTGCGCGAGCGCGACGCGCTCGAGCGCGGCGGCTGCGCCGCGCTCGGGGATCCGCCGCGCGAGGTCGCGCAGCACATCTTCCTCGGGCTCGACCGCCGCGCGCGCGTCGAGCTCGACGCGAAACAGATCGGGATCGTCGGGGTGGGCGCGGCCCGCCGCGCGAGCGAGCGCGGCGGCGTCCTCGCTGCGGCCCGCGTCGATGCGCGCGCGGATCAGGAGCTCCGCGAGCGCGGGGGCGGGCGTCCAAGTGTCCGGATCGCTCGCGAGCGGATCGAGCAGCGCGGTGCACGCGGGTGTATCGCCCTCCGCGATCAGCTGCTCGCAGCGGAGTTCGGAGGCCTCCTCGCGCGAGGGGCGCACCGATATGAGCCCCACGGCCAGCCCGAGGCAGAGCGCGACGCCCGCCAGCGCCGCGCGCTTCACGACGCGGCCCGCGGCGCGAGCGTGGCGCGCACCACGATCGCGCCGGCGTCCTCTCGGCCCGACGCGCGCACGCGGCTCCACGGCCAGTGCAGCGGCGGCGAAGAGCCCGGGAACGCGCGCGCGAGCAGGTCGTCGGCGCGCTGGATCAGCGCGAGGTCGAGGTCGAGCCGCGCGGGCGCGTCGGCCTCACCCGCCCGACGGTCTTCGCTCGCCTTCGGCTCGCTGCGCGAAACTTGCGCGGGCGGCGCGAGCGCGCGTCCGAGGCTCGCCGGGTTCCAGCCGATCACGATCGCATCGGCGGCGGCGACATAACACGGCGCCAGGTCGGGCAGCACGTTCAGGTCGGGCAGGCACGCGCCGTTGCCGGCGGGGCCGCGCAGCTCGACGCGGTGCACGGGCCAGGTCTGCTGGAGATCGGCCAGGAAGTGCTCGATCGCAGCGACCGCGGCGTCTCGCACCCGGAACCCGAGAGCGAGCGCGGCGCCCGGCATCGCGTCCGGGCGCTCGGGCAGGTACACCGCCGCCTCCCAGGTGCCGTCGAGCACCGCGCCCGCGAGCAGTGCGCTCTTGAGCCGGAACAGCCGGTCGGCCTGGCTGTCCGCGGGCACGAGCGCGGCGAGGTCGAGCCCCGCGCGCGGGCGCACGCGCAGGTGGACGAGCCGACCCGCGCTCGCGAGGCGGTCGGGCCCGGCCGGCGCGCCGCCGGGTACGAGCAGGCGCAGCGCGCCGTCGGCGGGCGGATCGGGCCAGCGCAGATCGAGTGCGAGTGCGCCGTTTTCGAAGCGCAGCGCGCCGCGCAGCGCGGGGCGCTCGCCGATCGGCAGTGCGAACACGAGGTCGGCACCCGCTGTGCGCCTCATCTGCTCGAGCGGATCGCCCTCGGAGAGGCAGCGCGCGCTCTCTGCGAGCCGCGCAATCGTACCGTCGGGCGCGTGCGCACCGACGCTCTCGCACGCGGGCAGCGCCGCAGCGATCTCGCGCGCGCGCCGCGCGAGCGGCGTTCCCTCGAGCTCGCCGATCTGCCCGAGCAGCGCGCGCGCGGCCTCGCCGCGTCCGGCCCACCACGCGCCGGGCGGCGAGCCCGGGTCCGGGTGGCCGCAGCCCGCGAGCGGTGCCAGCGCGACCAGCGCGAGCCACGCGTGCGCGCGCCGCGCCCGGAGGTTGTCGGTGCGATCCACGGGAGCCCTGATCGGCCTCGTCCGGGCGCGGCTTTAGCGCGCCTGGTTGCGCGCGAATTCAGGGTCCCCGCGGCGAGCGCCGATACGCACGGGCATGCCGCCGCGCGACCGAGCCGAGCCGAAGTCCGAGCGCGGCGCGCGGCCGACCCTGCGCGGCGCGCGGTACCTGCTCGGCATGCGCGTCGACGTCGCCGACTATCTCGAGGCGATCGAGCAGATCCTCGCGATGGCGAAGACCGGCGGCGGCATGACCTGCTGCGCCAACGTCCACATGGTGATGGAGGCCTGGGACGATCCGGGCTTTCGCGCGATCGTGAACGGCGCCGAGCTCGTCACCTCGGACGGCATGCCGCTGGTCTGGTCGCTGCGCGCGCTCGGCGCCGACGCCACGCGCGTGTACGGCCCCACGCTGATGCCGCTCGTGTGCGCCGAGGCCGCGCGCCGAGGCGTGCCGGTCGGCTTCTACGGCGGCCGCCCGCCAGTTATTACCGAGCTCACGCAGCGCCTCGCGCATCGCTTCCCCGGCCTCCCGATCGCGTTCGCGCACAGCCCGCCGCACAGCGATGCGCCGCCGGCCGTCGACGAACGGACCGTCTCGGCGATCGAGGAATCGGGCGCGCGCGTGCTGTTCGTGGCGCTCGGCTGCCCGAAGCAGGAGCGCTGGATGGCCGCGCACCGCGAGCACCTCTCGTGCGCGCTCGTCGGCGTCGGCGCAGCGTTCGACTTCGCGGCGGGTGCGAAGTCGCAGGCGCCCGCGTGGCTGCAGCGCGCGGGGCTCGAGTGGCTGTTCCGGCTCGCGAGCGAGCCGCGCCGGCTCTGGTGGCGCTATGCGCGCCACAATCCGCGCTTCGCGGTGCGCATTGCACTCCAGATCGCGCGCGAGCAGAGGGACCGCCGTTAGTCGCTGCGCAGGAGCTCGAGCGCCTGGCCCAGCGCCACCTCGCGCGCGCGGCGCGCGTGCCAGGTCTGCGCGCGCGCGGCCCACGCGAGCGCGCGCGCGAGCTGGTGCGCCGCGCGCACGAGGGCCGCGCCGCGATTCGCGGGCGGGTCGAGCCGCGCGAGCGCGCGCCCGTGCCCGCGGTACCAGGCCAGGTAGTTCGCGGGCGTGACGCGCTCGGCGTCGATGTGGTGGTCGATCGCGGCGCCGGGGAGGTAGAGGATGCGGCCGCGCCGCGAGAGCCGCCGCAGGAGCTCCGATTCCTCGCCCGGGATCCGGCGCACTCCCCATCCGAGATCGGTGCGGAACCCGCCGGCCGCGAGCGCCTCCGCGCGCGCGACGCCGAAGTTGCAGCCGTAGGGCAGGGCGGCGCCGCCGGGACCGCACTCGCGCGGCTCGGGGCCGCCGTCGTAGCGCGCGGTCGGACCGCCGTCCTCCCGCTCGAGAAAAGCGCGCCACTCCGGCGCGAGGCCGTGCGGAAGCACCGGAGAGACGGGCCCACCCGTGGCGACGACGTCCGATCCGGCGAGTCCGTCCGCGTGCGCCGCGACCCAGCCCGCCCGGCAGGTGGCGTCGTCGTCGAGATAGACGACGGCGCGGCCGCGCGCCGCGCGCAGTGCGCGGTTGCGCGCGTGCGAGAGCCCGCGCGCGGGCTCGCTCGCCACAGCGAGCGGAACCGGGAAGTCGCCCGCGAGCGCCGCGGCCGCGGAGCGCGTGTCGTCGTCGCTCGCGTTCTCCACGACGAGCACCTCCCACGCCGCGCGCGCCTGCTGAGCGGCGAGGCTCGCCAGCGCTCGCAGCAGCGGTTCGCAGCGGTTGCGAGTGCAGATCGCGACGGTCAGCGCGGGCTCGG
Source organism: Myxococcota bacterium (assembly GCA_035258825.1). Lineage (GTDB taxonomy): Bacteria > Myxococcota_A > UBA9160 > UBA9160 > SMWR01 > JAHEJV01. Next base: position 7,099 of record DATFWW010000031.1, on the reverse strand, counting down.
ACTCCGCCATCCGGTAACTGGTTCGGGTAGAACCGCCATCCGCTTGAGGGATCGCCCGGCGGCCCGCGCTCAGGAAAGCGGGCGCGCGCGCCGATCCAGCAGGGTCGAAGGAGTTGGCACGGATGACCGAGCCCGCGCTCCCGCGCGTCTTCCTGCTCGCGGACCGCCCGGGCTGGGCGTTCGACCACTCTGCGCGCTCGCTCTGCGCGAGGCTCTCGCACCGCTTCGACCTGCACGTGATCTACCAGGGCGTCGAGACCCGCGACCTCGATCCCGCGCAGGTGGATCTGCTCTACGTGTTCTGGTGGGGCGACCAGACCTACCGGCATCTCGGGATTCCGCGCGAGCGCATCGTCAAGGAGGTGGCGAGCCACCGGTGGGCGCTCGACGCGCGCTTCGGACCGATCGACGGCGCGGCGTTCGCGGCGCGCTATCTCGACGACTGCGCCACCGTGACGACCCCCTCGCTGCGCCTGTTCGAGCTGGTCGCCCCCCATCACGCGAACGCCTACCACTGCCCCAACGGCGTGGACCCCGCGCGCTTCGCGCCGCGGACGCGGCAATGGCCCGAGCTGCGGATCGCGTGGTCGGGGAATCCGGACGACGCGGGCAAGGGGCTGCGCGACGTGCTCCTGCCCGCCGTGGGCGGCTTCGCGTTCGAGAGCACCGACGGCCGGCGCACCCACGCCGAGGTGGCTGCGCTCTACGCGCGCAGCGACGTGATCGCGGTCGCCTCGCAGGCCGAGGGAGAGCCGCTTCCGCTACTCGAGGCGATGGCGAGCGGCTGCTTTCCCGTGACGACCGACGTCGGGATCGCGCGCGAACTGATCGCTCCCGGCGTGAACGGCCTGATCGTGGATCGCACGCCCGAGGCGTTCCGCCGCGCGTTCGCCTGGTGCGACGAGCATCTCGGTTACGCGCGGCGCGCGGGGCGGCTGAACGCGCAGCTCGTCGCTCAGGAGCGGAGCTGGGACCGCGTCGCCGGGCGCTATGCCGAGGTGTTCGACGCAGCGCTCGGGCGCGGCGCAGCGCCCGAGCGCACCTGGTCGCCGCCGGGCGGCACCGCGCGCGCGGCGCTCACGCGCGGCATCGCGCCCGCGCGCTTCGCGTTCCTCACGCCCGAGTACACCGGCGACCACACGCGCGTGGGCGGGCTCGGCGCCTACGTGCGCAACATGGTGTACGCGCTCGCGGCGCAGGGTCACGAGGCGGAGGTGTTCACGACCGCGCCCGCAGAGACGGACGCGCCAGGCGATCCCGTGCCGGTGCACCGCGCGCGCGCCGCGCTCTCGCGGCGCTGGGTGCGCGCGGCGGTGCGGATCTGCTACGGGCTGCGGCTCCGGCGCGCCGCGCTCGCGCTCCCGCCCATCCTCGATGCGGTGTCGCTCGCTCGCGCGCTCGCCGCCCGCGAGCGCACCGCTGATTTCGACGCCGTGCAGAGCTCGGACTTCGGCGCGACGGGACTGTTCGTCGCCGGACGCCGGCGGCGCGGTCGTCCCCACCTCGTGCGCGCGAGCAGCGACCAGTCCGAGATCGCGGTCCAGAACGGCAATCGCAGCCGATCGCGCGCGTGGATCGACGCGCTCCAGCGCCGCTGCCTGCGCCGCGCCGACGCCGCGTATGCGCCGAGCCGCTTCCTCGCCCGCCACTACGCGGAGCGCTACGGCATCGATCTGCGCGTGGCGAGCCCACCGGCACCGCCGCCGCGCATCCCCGAGGCGGCGACGCGCGATCTTCCGAAGCGCTATTTCGTGCACTTCGGTCAGCTCTCGCCCTTGAAGGGCAGCGCCGACCTCGCGGCCGCTCTCCCGCTCGTCTGGGAGCGGGCGCCCGACTTCGAGATGGTCTGGGCCGGCATCGACCGCGGCGGGCTCTTGCCGGGCTGGCGCGCGCAGTGGGGCGCTCGGCGCCATCAGGTGCACTGGCTCGGGGAGCTGTCCCACACGCTCATGCTCGCGGTGATCGCGGCGGCCGAGGCCGCCGTGCTCCCGACGCGGTTCGACAACCTGCCCAACAGCGCGATCGAATCCCTGTCGCTCGGCGTTCCGGTGATCGGAACGATCGGCGCGAGCCTCGAGGAGCTCGTCATCTCGCAGCGCGACGGCGATCTCGTGCCGATCGCCGACCCGGCCGCGCTCGCGGCGGCGATCGCGGCGCGCTGGTCGCGCGGGCCCGGCGCCGAGCGCGCGGGTGTGCCGGCGCACCTCGCGCCGGATGCGGCCGTCGATCGGCTGCTCGCGGTCGCCGGCCTGGACGCGCGGTCCGCGGAGCAAGAGCCGTGATCATCACGCGACTCCAGGGCGGTCTGGGCAACCAGATGTTCCAGTACGCGGCCGGGCTGCGGCTCGCCGCGGTCCGCCAGGCGCCGCTCAAGCTCGACCTCTCGCTGCTCGGCGCGCGCCACGGCCAGACGCCCCGCACCTATCAGCTCGACCGGTTCCGCATCTCCGCGCAGCGCGCGACGCCCGAAGAGGTCGAGGCGCTGTGCGCGAAGCGCCCGCTCGCGGCGCGGATCTCGCGCCGGCTCGACCGGCGCGCCGCCGCGCGCGAGCGGCACTTCCACTACGACCCCGCGGTCGCGCGCCTGCCCGACCGGAGCTGCCTCGAGGGCTACTGGCAGAGCGAGCGCTATTTCGCCGACGCGGCGGAGCGCGTGCGCGAGGAGTTCCGCTTCCGCGCGGAGCTTGCGGGACGCAACGCGGAGCTCGCCCGCGCGATCGCGGCGCGCGCGGCCGTGAGCGTCCACGTGCGGCGCGGCGACTACGCAGCGAACCCGGTGACCCGCGCCGTCCACGGGCTGTGTTCCATCGACTACTACCAACGGGCCGCGGAGTACATCGCGGCGCGCGTCCGCGATCCCGTATACGTCCTGTTCAGCGACGATCCGGAGTGGGCGCGCGCCCACCTCGACCTCGGCGGCGAGGCGATCGCCGTCGGCCACAATGGCCCGGACGACGGCGCCGAGGACCTGCGCCTGATCGGCCTGTGCCGCCACCACGTGATCGCCAACAGCACGTTCAGCTGGTGGGGCGCGTGGCTCTCGGCGAGCCCGGACAAGATCGTGGTTGCGCCGGAGCGCTGGTTCGCGGACGGGGCGCGAGATACGTCGGATCTGCTCCCCGCCGGCTGGGTGAAGCGATGAGCTCCGCAGCGCCGCCGCTGACCGTGCTCCTGCCCGTGTACAACGCGGCGCGCTGGGTCGCGGACGCGATCGCGAGCCTGCTCGACCAGAGCTTCGGCGATTTCGAGCTGCTCGCGATCGACGACGGTTCCACCGACCGAAGCCTGGACGTCGTGCGCACCTTCAGCGACTCGCGCATCCGCATCGTGCGCAACGACCGCAACCGCGGCCTGATCGAGACGCTCAACGCGGGCATCGCGATCGCGCGCGGCAATCTGCTCGCGCGCATGGACGCCGACGACCTCTCCCACCCGGACCGCTTCGCCGTGCAGGTGGAGTATCTCGACGCGCATCCCGACGTCGCCGGAGTGAGCTGCGCCTACGACCTGATCGACGAGCGCGGAGCTCCGATCCCGAGCGATTGGGGCCTGTATCGGCCCACCGAGCCGATCGCGTTGCGCTGGGCGCTCAACTTCGGCTGCTTCTTCACCCACAGCGGCGCGGTACTGCGCACGCCGGTGCTGCGCGAGTGCAAGGGGTTTGACGCGCGCTATCTGCACGCCGAGGACTACGAGCTCTGGCTGCGCCTCGCGCACGAACATCCGCTCGCGAACGTGCCGCAGGTGCTGCTCACGCGGCGCGAGCACGGCGGCAATGTCTCGACGCGCTACCGCGACCTCCAGTGGCACAACGCCTACCGCGCGCTGCAGGCCTCGCTCCGGCGTGTGCTCGGGCGCGAGATCCCGCTCGATCTCGTGAGCCATCTGCTCGTGACGACTCCGCCCGCGAAGGCTTCCGCCACTCGCGCGCTCGCAGCGCTGCACCGCGAGCTGTTCGAGGCGCTCGCGCGCAGCGCGCCGCAGGATCTCCTGCGCGCGGTGGCCGACGATCTCGCGCAGCGCCTGGGCGTGATCGCGGCGCGCGCACTGCGCCGCCACCCGTCGAGCGCGCTCGCGCTGGCCCTCGCGTCCGCGCGCTTCGGATTCGTGGCCTTCGCGCGCAGCGCGATCGCCACGCGGCGCGGCGATCCGAACGTGTACCGCCGGTCGCCCGTGTTCACGCGCGCGCTGTCGCGCTGAGCGCGGCGATCTAGCCGCGCGCGCGCGCGGGCACGCGCACCACGCCGCCGCGCACCGTCCCGCCCGCGCGCGCGAACACGCGCTCGATCTCCGGCGTCGCGAAGCGGCCGTCGCGTTCGGGGTTCAGCTCGAGGTGGAGCTGACCGCCCGGCGCGAGCAGGTGGTCGACCACGTCTCGCACGAAGAACTCCCACTCCGGCGGTCCCCAGAGATCCTCGCGGTCGTGGTTGTTGAAGCAGACCATGAAGCCGGTCACCCAGTCGAACCGAGTGTCGAACGCGGGCAGCGGAACGCCCGCCTCGATCGCGACCACGCCGCGATCGATCTCGAGCAGCTCGATCATCTCGTTGTAGAGCGCGTTGGTGTCGAGATCGAGGGCGCGCGCGCGATGGCCGTAGTGCCGGCAGACGAGCGGGAAGTATCCGCACCCCGAGCCCAGGTCGAGCAAGTCGCAGGCGGGCCGCCGGTGCAGCCCGAGGCCGCGCGCGCGCCCGACTGCGACGCGCAGCCACGCGCGCAGGTCGAGGTACTTGCTGGATCCGGGGTCGGGGTCCGCTTCGCGGAAACGCGCGCGGATCGACTCGAAGCGGCGCGCGTCGATGCCGCCGAGGATCGGCGCCGCGCAGCGATCCAGCCGCCACGCGCCCCAGACCGCCCGGCTGCGCTCGATCCAGTCGCCCACGAGGCCTCTCCGTTTCGCATCGGACGATCGGCCCCGGAGATTGAGGCGGTTCAGCAGGGCGATTTCCGCCGCAGTGGCGAGCGGCTGCACGGCCCGCCTGCCTCAAGCCGAAGCGCGATGGCGCCGATTCAGAAGGCGCGGGAGGTCGTGCGCGAGGTCATGAAGCTGTCGACGCTGCGCGCCCTGCACATGGCGACCGACGCGCTGCTCGTATCGATCGGCTGGGTCGGGGCCTACGGGATCCGCCATGCGCTGGCGGGGCCGATCGGCCGCTCGATCAATCCGCCCGACGCCTACCTCGGCGCGCTGCCGATCGTGGTCGCGCTCTGGATCGCCGCGTGCTGGTGGTTCGGGATCTACCGCAGCCGCCGCACGCACACCGCGGTGGACGAGCTCTCCAAGCTGCTGCGCGGCGCGATGCTGGGCCTGCTCGTGCTCGCGGCGCTGGGGTTCTTCTTCAAGGAGCTCGCGTTCGGTCGGCTCGTCGTGGTCGCGAGCGCGGGCATGAACCTGCTGTTTCAGGGCGCGAGCCGGATGTACTTCCACCGGTTGGAGCGGAAGCTGCGCCGCTCGGGCAGTTCGGACCTGCGCGTGCTGGTCGTGGGCACGGGCGTGCCCGCGATCCGGCTGCTGCAGAAGCTCCAGGACCACCCCGAGGAGGGCTATCGCGTGTTGGGCCTGGTCACAGACGAGCCCGAGCGGCCCGAGAAGGACGTCGCGGGTCATCCTGTGTTAGGCCACATGGACGATCTCCGCGACGTGGCGATCCGCCACCGCGTGGAGGAGATCTTCGTCGCAATGCCCTCGCTCGGGCACACGCGCATGCTCTCGCTCGTGCTCTCGTGCGAGGACCTCGGCATCACGTTCCGCGTCGTGACCAATCTGTTCGAGGTGCTCACCGCCGGCACGCAGCTCGACCTGATCGACGACCAGCCGCTCGTGCGGCTCGGGCTCGAGCGCGTGCATCCGCTCTACGAGCCGTGCAAGCGCGTGTTCGACCTCGGCTGCGCGGTGGTCGGGCTCGTGCTCACCGCGCCGCTCCTGGCCTGGGTGGCGCTGCGCCTCTGGCAGAGCGGCGTGTCGCCGTGGTTCGTGCACGAACGGATCGGGCGCCACGGGCGGCCGTTCCGGATGATCAAGCTGCGCACGCTGCGCAGCGACGTCGGCGCCTACGAGGAGGCGCCGCGCAGTCCGGATGACCCGCGCATCACGCCTTGCGGGCGCTGGCTGCGGGCGACCAGCATCGACGAGCTGCCGCAGCTCTGGAACGTGCTGCGCGGCGAGATGTCGATCGTGGGCCCGCGGCCGGAGATGCCGTTCGTGGTCGCGCGCTACGACGAGTGGCAGCGCCGCCGCCTCGCGGTGAAGCCCGGGATCACCGGCCTCTGGCAGATCCTCGGCCGCAAGGATCTCCCGATGCACGAGAATCTCCAATACGACTTCTACTACATCCGCAACCGATCGCTCGCGCTCGACGCGTCGATCCTGTTGCGCACAGCGGGCGCGGTGTGGTCGCGCCGGGGGGCGTTCTAGATGTCCGACGTCGACGTGTCGATCTGCATTGCGACCTATCGCCGGCGCTATTCGCTGGGGCTGCTGTTCGCCAGCCTGTCGCGCATGAAAGTGCCGGAGGACGTGCGCGTGGAGGTGATCGCCGTCGACAACGATCCCGCGAGCGATCCCGGCCAGGCGCCGGACGCCGGCGCCGTGGCGCCGTTCCCGTTGCGCTGGCTGCGCGAGCCGCGCCGCAACGTCGCCTACGCGCGCAACCTCGCGGTCGCGAACGCGCGCGGGAGCTGGATCGCCTTCGTAGACGACGACGAGGTGGTCGACGAGGGGTGGCTCGCCGCGCACTGGGAGCGCGCGTGCGAGGGCGAGTGCGACGGGTACTTCGGCCCGGTGCTGCCGCTCATCGAGATGCGCTGCACGCCGTGGCTCGACGACTCGTTCTTCGAGCGGGCGCGCTTCGTCACGGGCACGCGGGTCGCCCACGTCGGCGCGCACACGGGCAATGCGTTCGTGCGGCGCGCGGTGTTCCGCGACGCCTGTTTCGACCCCGCGTTCGGGCGCAGCGGGGGAGAGGACACCGCGTTGTTCCGCAAGCTCACCGCGCGCGGCGCGCGCTTCGAGTGGTGCGACGAGGCGATCGTGCACGAGGCCGTGCCCGCGGCGGTCCACCGGCCGGGATGGCTCGTGCGGCGCGCGTTCCGCGGCGGG
>DATFWW010000030.1:0-11140 GCA_035258825.1 Myxococcota bacterium | reverse complement strand
AACCCGCATAACATGGGCCTCTCGCGCGACGAGTTCGTGCCGGCGTTCCGCGCGCTCACCGACCGCGTGCACGCGCACGGCGCCGCGATCGCGGTGCAGCTCCAGCACGCAGGCAAGACCTCGCTGCAGGACGTGATCGCGGGCCGGCCGCTGTGGGTGCCGAGCGAGCTGCCGGAGAAGCCGGGCGATCTGTTCGATGCGCTCGCGCCGGAGGAGATCGCGGCGGTCAGCGCGCCGTTCGTCCAGCCGACCAGTCGGCTCGCGCAGCACGTCGTGACCGACGACGACGTGACGGCCCTGTGCAGCTGGTTCGCCGACGCGGCGGACCGCGCCAAGAGCGCCGGGTTCGACGGCGTCGAGATCCACGCCGGCCACGGCTACCTGATCTCCTCGTTCCTCTCGCGCTCGACCAACCTGCGCGACGACGAGTACGGCGGTCCGCTCGAGAACCGCGCGCGCGTGCTCCTGCGCGTGATCCGGGCGGTTCGCGACCGGGTCGGCGCCGGCTTTCCGGTGTGGTGCCGCCTCGACGGCGTCGAGTTCCGCAAGGCGAACGGCATTACGGAGGCCGATGCGCAGCGCACCGCCGAGCTCGCGGTGGCGGCCGGCCTCGACGCGGTACACGTCTCCGCCTACGCCGATCCGCGCTCCGCGATCGGGTTCACCGACGCGCCGCTGCCACACCAGCCGTCGGCCTATCTCGGGCTCGCGCGCGGCATCAAGCAGCGCGTCGCGGTGCCCGTGATCGCGGTGGGGCGGATCGCGCCCGACGCGGCGGAGCGCGCGATCGCCGCGGGCGACGCGGATTTCGTCGCCTGGGGCCGCGCGCTGATCGCCGACCCCGAGCTCCCCGCGAAGCTCGCGCGCGGCGACGCGGCGCTGAGCCGCTGCATCTACAGCTACCGCTGCGTCGGCAACATCTTCCTGCGCCGCGCCGCGAGCTGCGCAGTGAACCCGCGGGCGGGCCGCGAGGGCGAGCTGCGCATCGAGCGCGCGGCGCGGGCGCGGCGCGTGCTCGTCGCGGGCGGCGGTCCGGCCGGCCTCGAGGCGGCGCGGCTGCTCGCGCAGCGTGGCCACGCCGTGACGCTCTGCGAACGCGAGCCCGAGCTCGGGGGGCTCGCGCTCGCAGCGGTGGCGGCGGAGCCGAACAATGCGCCGCTGCTCGACGAGCTGCTGCGCGCGGTGGCGGCCGCGAAGATCGAGCTGCGGCTCGGCTGCGCGGTGGACGAGGCGGTCGTGGCGGAGATCGACCCCGACGCCGTCGTGCTCGCAGTCGGCGCGCGGCGCGCGCGGCCGCGCATTCCGGGTGCGGACTCCGCCCGCGTGCTCGATCCGTGGCAGCTGCGCGGCGGTTTCGAGGCCGCGCTAGCGCACGGGCCGCGCGTGGCGGTGGTCGGCGGCGGGCTCGTCGGAGTCGAGATCGCCGAGCGCCTCGCGGAGCTCGGCGCGACCGTCGCGCTGATCGCGCCGCAGACCGTGATCGCGCCCGAGATGTCTCCGCCGCGGCGCTGGCGCGCGGTGCACCTGCTCGCCGCGCATGGCGTCGCGCGGCACACGGACGCCGAGCTCGTGGCGATCGAGCCGGGCCGCGTGGTCTTCACGAAAGCGGGCGCGCGGCACGAGGTGGCCGTGGACGGCGTGGTGCTCTCCGACGCGCTCGCGCCCGACGACGCGCTCGCTTCGGCGCTCGCGCCGCGGGGCGTCGAAGTGCACCGGATCGGCGACTGCGTCGCGCCGCGCACGTTCGAAGAGGCGATCTACGAAGCCACCACCGTGGCCGCGACGATCTGACCGGTCAACCGCCCAGTCCCATCAGCTCGACGATCCCCACCGAGTGCCCCGCGGTGAATCCGCCGTCGACGGGCAATGCCACGCCGTTCACGAACGACGCGTCGTCGGAGGCGAGGAAGAGCGCGGCGCCCGCGATCTCCTCGGGCCGCCCGAACCGCCCGAGCTTGTGCTGCTCGCGGATCCGCTCGCGGTACTGGGCGGGGAACGCGTCGTTGCCGATCACCTGGCGGAACAGCGGCGTGTCGATGAAGCCCGGGCAGATGCAGTTGGCGCGGATCCCGACCCGCCCGTAGTCGATCGCCATGTTCTTGGTGAGCAGCACCACGCCGCCCTTCGACGCGTTGTACGTGCTCCCGCCTTCGGTGCCCTCGAGACCCTCGACGCTCGCGATCGTCACGATGCTGCCGCGGCGGCGCTCGAGCATCGACGGCAGCACGGCCTTCGCGGACAGGAACGTGCCGGTGAGATTCACGTCCTGGACGCGCTGCCAGTCCTCGGCGGAGAGGAGGTGCACGGGGCCGCCCGTGGCGATCCCGGCCGCGGTGACGAGCACGTCGATCCCGCCGTGCTCCTCCACCGCCGCGGCGGCAGCGGCATTCTGGGCCGCGGCGTCGCGCACGTCGGCGACGTGGAATGCCGCCGCGGGCGCCGCATCCGCAACCTTCTTCCAGTCGGGGCACTCCGCGAGGTCGAGCCCGACCACGACCGCGCCCTCGCGCGCGAAGCGCAGCGCGGTGGCGAAGCCGATCCCCGATCCGGCGCCGGTGATGAACGCAACCTTCCCGTCGAGCCGTGCCATTCCGCCCTCCCGCCGTTAGTTCGAAAGGCTCGCGATCAGCTGCGCGAGCGGCGCGTGGTCGGCGCTGTGCGCGTCGCGGTGCTCGTAGAGGAGCGCGGGTCCCGGGCCGATCACGAACGTGGCCCCGAGCTGGTCGACGCGCTTGCCCGACGCGCCGATCCGATGCCCGGCGCGCCACGCGCGGCGCGTGCCCGAATAGGAGGCCGGGTGGAACAGCCGCCAGAACGGCACGCGCGGGATCGCCGCGATCTTCGCCGCGCGCGCGTCGGCGTCGATCAACACCGGATAGGGAATGCGATAGTCGGCGACGAAGCTGCGCGCGAACTCGGGATTACCCGTGCCCACCGTCACCACCTCCGCGCCAGCGTCCTGCACCGCCTTGTATGCGTCGCGCAACTGCGCGGCGTGCTCGCGGCACAGCAGTCAGCCGAAGTGGCGCAGGAAGACGAGCGCCACGCGGCGCTCGGACCAGTAATCGCCGAGGCGATGCTCCGCGCCGGCCGGGTCGGGCAGCGCGATCGCGGAGAGGGCGGCGAGATCCACGCCGACAGAATAGCGTGGGGGAGCGCTAATCGAGGCGCGGGCCATCGGCGGGTGGATCCGGTGACCCGGGTCCGGTCGGAAGAGTCCGGCCGGGCTGGCCGGGCTCTTCGGGCGGCGTCGGCTCCCAGACGGCGCGCACGATCTCTGCCAGCGCGTCCTGCCACGTCCTGATCCGGTACTTGCGGCGGATCTCCGCCTCGCGCGCGGCACGAAAATCGGCGTCGAATGCCGCGCGTGCGATCAGATCGGCAGCGCGCGCGACGTCGGTGGGGTCGTGATAGTCGACGAGCACGCCGCCTACTTCTGGAAGCGACGAAGTCGACGATGCAACGCAATACTTGCCGTGGCCAAGGCTCTCTCCGATCGGAAGCCCCCACCCTTCCGCAAAGCTCGGGTACACGGTGAAGAGACAGTCGCGGTAGAGCCGGGCCAGTTCCTGGTCGCTCACCTCCTGGCGAACGCGGATGAGCCCGTCCGCGGCGGCCTCGAGCTCCCGCACCAGCGCTGCGCCTCCGAAGCCGGCGCGCCCGACGCACAGCAGCTCCGGGACCCGCTCCGCACCGTACTCCGCAACGAGCCGCTGCCACACGTCCACCAGCAGGCGGTGGTTCTTGCGCACATCGAACTGGCTCACGTAAAGCACGTAGGGTGATCGTGGCGGCGGCCGCACCTCGTGCGACGGCGAAGGCGCGAACAGCGAAAGACCGTCCGCGAGCCGGATCGTGTGGATGCGCCGCGGCGGCAGCTGCGCGCTGGCAAGGAACCACTCGAAGTCGCGCTGCGTCGCGGCGGAGCAGCACAGGATGGGGTCGGAAATCCTCCCCGTGAACGAGAACCACGCGCGGTGGAGATCGATGATCTCCGGCTCCCACCACTCGGGGTGCGTCACCATGAGCAGGTCGTAGATCATGCCGACGTAGCGCACACCGCGGGCTGCGAGGATCTCCCCTGCCAGGTCGCGGTAGCGCTCGCGGTAGGTGGAGAAGCCCAGGTTCAAGAGCACGTCGCCGCGCGCGAACGGAGCACCGCGGCCGACCCGCTTTGCCAGCGACCGCTCGAGCCTGCGCACGGCGGCGATCTTCGAGCGATTCCGCGCGTGCCACGAGACCGCGGCCGAGCCGATCGTCTTCACGATCTCGGCGACGGCGGCCCGCCGTATCGCTCGATATCCCACGCGACCCTCGAAATAGCAGAAGGTCACATCGCACCAGCGCCGATCGCGGAGTAGCTGCTCGGCGACGCCGAGCTGCACGCGTTGGATCCCCGTGATGCCACCACTGTGGTACGCGAGGCCCGTCATGTCGTACCAGAGCCGATTCGAGCGGCTCGAACCGGCGGCGGCCGATTGCTGCTTCCTCGGCATACGGTTAGGTTCCCGATCGTAGTTGATTTCGTCGCAGGCCCCCCACAGGAGGAGGAGATGCTCGCCGCATCCGGCCGGCTGTTCCGCGCGGCCACCGATTCGCTGCGCGGATTCCGATACCGCCACCGCTTCCCGCCCGGCGTGTACATCGACGTGGGCGCGCGCGCCGGCTACTCGTTCTGGCGCAAGGAACTCGGGCTCGGCCGCGGCAATGTCGTGGTGCACGCGTTCGAGCCCAACCCCGCCTCGATGGCGGATCTCCTGCCCTACGCGGAGCGCTTTCCGAAGCTGCACCTCCACCCGCAGGCCGTCTCGCTCGAGAACGGGAAGCGGCGCTTCCACATCACGCGCAACCCGGACTGTGCGACCCTGCTCGAGCCGATCGCGGAGGTCGCGGAGCAGAACGCGCTGATCCCGCCGCATAGCCTCGACGTGATCGAGACGATCGAGGTGGAGACGATCACGCTCGAGTCGTTCCTGCAACGCGAGCGGATCGAGAGCGTCGAGCTGCTCAAGGTCGACACGGAGGGCCACGACCTCGACGTGGTGAAGTCCGCGGGCGACGACATCCGGCGAATCAAGCGGATCCAGATGGAGGTGCAGTCGGGCCCGGAGTACTACGTCGGCGGAACGCGGCAGGAGCAGGCGGTCGCCTACCTCGCGGGTCGCGGGTTCTGCCTCGTGAAGAAGTGGGACCATCCCCATGGCTGGGCCCACGACCTCACGTTCGAGCGGGAGCCGCTGCGCTAGCATCGCGCGGCCGCGAGGAGATCGCATGCATCGCACCCGCTGCATGAACTGCGGTGGCTCCGACCTGACGGAGTTCATCGACCTCGGCGAACAACCGAACGGGAACAACTTCGTCTCTCCGAGCGAGAAGGACGAGGAAGTGCGGTTCCCGATCGCGATGCTCGTGTGCGAGACGTGCTGGCAGGTGCAGATCGGCGAGTTCCCGTCGCAGGAGTTCCTGTTCACGAACCACCCCTACATCACGGGTGCGAACGTGCCGATCGTCGAGCACTTCGAGCGGCTCTCCGCGCGGATCATCGAGCGGCTCGCGCTCGCGCCGCAGTCGCTCGTCGTCGACATCGGCGCAAACGACGGGACGCTGCTGCGCGCGTTCGCGCGGCGCGGGATGCGCACGCTCGGCGTCGACCCCGGGCAGCGCACGGGCGAGCTCGCGCGCCAGGCCGGGTCGACGGTGATGCGCACGTTCTGGAACCGCGAGTCCGGGCGCGCGATGCGTCAGCTCGGCCTCTACCCGGAGCTGATCACGGCGACGGCGGTGTTCTATCACCTGCCCAATCTGCACGACTTCATCGAGGGCCTGCTCGAGGTGATGCGCGGCGACGCCGTGTTCGTGGTCCAGTGCGTGAACACGCTCGATCTGATCGAGAAGAACCAGTTCGACCACTTCTATCACGAGCACTCGTGCATCCACGCGATCGCTCCGCTCGACCGCCTGTTCCGCGCGCACGGCATGCGCATCCTCGACGCGGAGTTCATCGACATCCACGGCGGCTCGTTCGTCGCAGGCGTGGGCCTCGACTCCCACTCCGAGCCGACCCGCCCGGCCGTCTCCGCCGCGATCGCGCGCGAGCGCGAGCGCGGCCTGGCGGACGTCGCCACCTATCACGAGTTCACCCGGCGCGTGCGCCGCAACGCCGACGAGCTGGTCGGTCTGCTCACCGACCTGCGGGCGCAGGGCAAGCGGGTGTTCGCGCTCGGGGCGCCCGTCAAGGGGAACACGCTGCTCAACTACTGCCGGATCGGGCCCGAGCTGGTCGAGTGCGCCACCGAAGTGAACCAGTTCAAGATCGGCACGCTGACCCCCGGCATGCACATCCCTGTGGTCGACGAGCGCACGATCGCGCGCCAACCCGACTACTACTTGATCCTGTCCTGGAACTTCCTCGACTTCCTGGTCGGCAAGTACAAGAGCTTCCTGCTCGGAGGCGGGAAGTTCATCGTGCCGGTCCCGACCGTCCGCGTGCTCGGCTTCGACGCGATCTCCCACTAGGAGAATCACCCAGGTCTCATGCTTCGAATCGTCGCGAGACCGGAGGCCACCGTTTCGACTTCGCTCGGCTTCGCCTCGCTGCGCGCGCCGCTGCGCGGCGCTTGCGACTGATCATGCAGAGCGCCATCGTCGCCGGCAGCACCGGATTCATCGGCCGCCACCTGGTCGCGCGTTTGCGCAGCGATTTTCCCGGCGCGCGCATCGTCGGGTGCGGCTCGCAGGACGTGGACCTCACGAATCGCGACGCGGCGTTCGCGTGGTTCGAGCGCGCGGGGGCCGACGCGGAGATCGACCACGTGTTCCATCTCGCGGCGCTGTACAAAGCGGGCGACTGGCCGGTCCATCACCCGGCCACCCAGTTCTTCGCGAACCTGTCGATGAACGTGAACGTGCTCGAGGCGTGGGCGCGCTTCGCACCGGGCGCGAAGCTCACGAGCGTCGTCTCGTACTGCATGTATCCGCCCAAGGAGACGCCCCACCCCGAGAGCGAGCTCTGGGGGACCGAGCCCGAGGACTACCTGTTCGCCTACGCGTTCGCGAAGAAGGGCCTGCTCGTGGGGCAGCGCGCCTACCGCCAGGAGCACGGGCTGGAGTGCACGAGCCTGGTGCTGCCGACGATCTTCGGGCCGGGCGACAGCTTCGCCGAGAACTCGCACGTGGTGGGCGCATTGATCGGGAAGTTCGTGCGCGCCGCGCGCGACGGCGCGCCCGAGGTGGAGGTCTGGGGCGACGGCGAGCAGCGGCGCGAGTTCCTGTTCGTCGAGGACGCCGTCGACGGAATCCTCGCAGCCGCGCTGCACTCGGCCGCCGACGTGCTGAACCTCGGCACGGGGCAAGCGCATTCGGTCCGCGAGCTCGTCGAGTGGATCCGCGAGGCGTCGGGATTCCGCGGTGCGGTCCGATACGAACCGCGCGACCGCTTCGTCGGCGTGCGCCACCGCGCGCTCGACGTAACGCGCGTGCGCCGCGAGATCGGGTGGACGGCGAAGACCGGCACCAAGGCCGGGATCGAGGCCACCGTGCGGAGCTATCGCGATCACCTGGCGCGCGGGGGCGGCGGGTGAAGCGCGCGGGTGGCGCTGGCGCGCGCCTGCTCCTCGTCGAGGAATCGCTCAAGGATCACCACGGACACTGGTTCTCCTACGCGCGCGGCGTCGCGGAGTGGAACCAGGCGGAGGGCGTGGCCGTCGAGGTCGCGGCGCACGCCGACGTCGATCCGGGGCTCGAGTGGTCGGTGCCCGTCCACGCGCTCTTCGAGAAGAGCTTCTGGGACGGCACCTATCCGGCTCGCCGGCGCCCGAGGCGGCAGCGCAGGAACATCTTGCGCGCGAATCGCCGCGCCTATCGCGAGCTCGCCGCCCACTTCGCGAAGAGTCCCCGCTACGACCTCGTGTTCGCGCCCACGGTGATCGTGCACCAGCTGCTCGCCTGGCTCGCGCTGCTGTGGCGGTTCGGCGGCCGCAAGATCGGTTGCGCGGTGCTGTTGTTGCGGTTTGGCGCTTCGGAGCCGCACGAGATCCCGGGCGACCCGATCACGCAGTGGAACGCGCGCTTTCTCGCGCGCTGCCTGCGGCTGTTCCGCCCGCTGATCTGGCGCGGCCGCGTCCGGTTCGCCACCGATAGCGAGGCACTCGCGCGCGAGTACCGCGAGCTCTGCGGTCTGCCCATGACGGTGCTCCCGAGCCCGCAGCGCGTTGCGCCGGTGCGCGCGCCGCGCGCGATCCGCGCGCACGAGCCGCTGCGGTTGACCTCGCTCGGCCCCGCGACGTTCATCAAGGGCTGCGACGTGCTGCTCGACGCCATCCGGATCGTGCGCGCCGACCCGCCCGGCCCCGCGATCCGTTTCGTCTTCCACTGGCCGCTGCCACAGGCGCTCGCCCACGGCCGCGATCCGCTCTCGCCCGACGAGGAGCTCGCGGCGAGCGGATGGGTCGAGTACGTGCGGCGGACGCTGTCGGCCGAGGAATACGACGACCTGCTGACTTCGTCGGACTGCGTGATCCTGCCCTACCGCGTCGATCCCTATCGCCTGCGCACGTCGGGGGTGCTCGTCGAGGCCGCTCTCGCGGGCGTGCCCGCGATCGTCACGGCGGGCACGACGCTCGAGGAGGGCCTGCGCGCGTGGGGCGCCGGGCTCGTCGCCGAGGACGGCAGCGCGCGCGACCTCGCGGACAAGATCCGCGCCTTCGCCGCGGACGCGGAGAAGCACCGCACCCGGGCGCTCGAGCGGATCGCCGACGCGCGCGCGCACCACTCGCGCGAGCGTTTCCTCGACCTGCTCTGGGACCGCGCCCCGCGTCAGAGCTGATCGAGGATCGCGTCGGCCGTGCTGCACTCGAACTTCATCGGCTTCTCGACGTTCAGCGCCTTGATCACGCCCTTGTCGATGATCGCCGAGTAGCGCTGCGAGCGCGTGCCGAACCCGATCCCCTTGCCGTCCATCTCGAGACCCATCGCCTTCGCGAAGTCGGCGTTGCCGTCGGCGAGCATCATCACCTTGTCGCCGGCGCCCCTGTCCTTGCCCCAGGCGTCCATCACGAACGCGTCGTTGACCGAGACGCACGCGATCAGGTCGACGCCCTTCGCCTTGATGTCCTTGGCGTGGGCGATGAAGCCGGGCAGGTGCTGCATCGAGCAGGTCGGCGTGAACGCACCGGGCACCGCGAACAGCACCACCTTCTTGCCCGCGAACAGCTCGCCCGTCGAGACGTCCTGCATCTTGCCGTCGAGCATCGTCTTGATCTTCACGTCGGGAACCTTGTCGCCCACTTTGACCGGCATAGGGGAGTCCTTTCGAAGTTGGTGGTGAGGAGTAGAGATTCTAAGCGACCTTGCGCGCGCCCACGAGCGCCGCGACCGCCTTCTCGAGCCCGTCGATCGAGAGATGGAACATCGGGAACACGCTCTGGATCGCCGCGGTGCTGCGCGTCGACGACCAGCTGCGCTCGGGATCCGGATTCAGCCAGACGCTGCGCTCGAAGTGATCGGCGATGCGCTGGAGCCAGACGATCCCGGGAGTCTCCGTCTCCCGGCGCGGATCGATGTTGCCGAACGAGCTCATCAGCTCGTGGGGGTGCATCGCCGCGTCGCCGACGATCGCCACCTTCCAGCGCTCGTCGAGCTGTCGGAACAGATCGCCGGTGGGAACCGCGGAGCTGCGCAGCAAGCGCGCGTCGCGGTAGAGGTTCTCGTAGACGCAGTTGTGGAAGTAGTAGGCGCGGAAGTCGCGCAGCCCGCGTGCGGCGTGCAGCGCGGTGAGCAGCCGCGAGACCGGACGGTAGTAGGGATCCATCGAGCCGCCGACGTCCATCAGCAGCAGGAGGCGCACGTTGTTGCGCCGCTCGGGCCGGAACACCAGCTCGATGTCACCGGCGTTTCGGCAGGTCTCGTCGACGGTCTCGTCGAGGTCGAGCTCGTCGGGGCGGCCCTGACGGGTCAGCTGGCGAAGGCGCTTGAGCGCCACGACCGTTCCGCGCAGGTCGAGCGCCTCGTCGGTGCGGTAGTCCTTGAAGTGGCGCTCCTCGGCGACCTTCATCGCCGACTTGCGCTGGCTCTGGCCGCCGACGCGGATCCCGGTCGGGTGCTCGCCGCCATGCCCGAACGGCGAGTGGCCACCGGTGCCGATCCAGCGGCCGCCGCCGTCGTGGCGTTCGGTCTGGCGCTGGAGCGTCTCGAGGTACCTCCGCAGCAGCTCGTCGCGCGACAGCTCCTCGAGCATCGCGCGCTGTTGGTCGGTGAGCTCCTGGAAGTTCTTCGGATCCTCGAGCCACTTTCGCAGCTCGTCCGTGACCGAGAGCTCGCCCTCCACGCCGCGGAAGATCCGCGCGAACACGCGGTCGAAGGCGTCGAAGTAGGTCTCGCTCTTCACCAGGCATGCGCGCGCCACATGGTAGAAGCCGTCGAGCGACGAGCCGTGCTGCCCCATCGCGAGCGCGCGCACGAGCATCATCCACTCCTGGATCGCGACGGGAACGCCCTCGTCGCGCAGGCCGTAGAAGAGCTCGAGGAACACGACCTACTGCCGGAACTGCGGGCCGAGGTCCGACCACTTGCGCGGCAGCGCGCCGCCGCCATCCGTGTAGCGCGCGAGCGCGTCGGTGTCCTGTTCGGTCTTGAGCAGCGTTCCGATGAACGGCAGGTGCTGCTCCACCTGCTTCTCCGTGACGCCCGAGCGCAGCAGCGCAGCGATCCAGTCGATCAGCTCCGACGTGGAAGGCTTCTTGCGCAGCTCGCTCTGCCCGCGCAGCCAGTAGAACTTGATCAGCACCTGGTCGAGCAGCGTGGCGTCGAGGTTCGGGTGGTGCACGTCGACGATCTGCTTCATGAGCGGGACGTCGGGGAACTCGATGAAGTAGAACACGCAGCGGCGCAGGAATGCGTCGGGCAGCTCCTTCTCGTTGTTCGAGGTGATGATCACGACCGGGCGCTTCGCAGCCACGATCTCGTCGCCCGTCTCGAGCACCGTGAAGCGCATCTCGTCGAGCTCGCGCAACAGGTCGTTGGGGAACTCGACGTCGGCCTTGTCGACCTCGTCGATCAGCAGCACGTGGCGCTCCTTCGCCTCGAACACCCGGCCGAGCGGGCCGTGCTTGATGTAGCGGCGGACGTCCTTCACGTCGCCGTC
>DATFWW010000029.1:0-5726 GCA_035258825.1 Myxococcota bacterium | reverse complement strand
CCCTCGCGACCAGCACCTTCGCGGTGAAGACCTGCGTGAGCGGAATCCCACGCAGCAGCCTGTTCGAGACCGACCAGCGTTCGAGCGTGCCAGCCGCGGCGTTCCGCCAGAGCAGGTCGACGCGACCGTCGCCGTCGAGATCGCGAGCCGCAGCCAAGTCCGCACCGGGTGGACCCGTGAGCGTCATGATCCGCTCGAAGCCATTCGATGTCAGACTCCAGATCGTCACCGCTCGCGTATCGGTGCGCTGGATCACGAACTCCTCGGTCCCATCGTTGTTGAAATCCGCCCCGCCGATGCCGCGCATGGCCGTCGAACCGAGTCCGACGGCGCCCGGGATCGGCGCGAGCGTCCCCTCGTCCCAGACCGCGAGCTCGCCCGTCTGCGCGTTGTGCCACACGATCTGCTCGCGACCGCGGATCAGCGCGGCGCGGCCTAGCACGCGCCAGGGAGCCGCGAGCCCGGGAGCGCTCGCCTCGATGATCGACGCATCGGCGAGCGATCTCCGCTCGAGCTCCGGGCACGTCGAGCACCGGAGCAGCCACGAGCCGCCGACGGAGAAGACCGGCGAGCGCAACGCCCAGACGCGATCCGAGAGCGGAGACAGCGGGCCCGTCCGCAAGGCGCCGCTCTGGTCGTAGCCGACCGCCGCGACGGCGATCGCGAGCTCGTCTCGCGGTGAGACGGGGATCTCGATGCTCGTACCGGGCGCGATGGCGTACGGTCGGAGCGCGCTGCCGTTCAGGATCCGGTACACCCAGTAAGCGGTCGGCGATCCGCTCGCAGCGGTCCAGGCGAATCGCACACTGTCGGCGCCGTACAGGATCTGGTTGGCCGCGGACGCAACGTTCGCGGCTCCCGCGATCGCAATCGCGGGGAGGAGCGCCGTCGCCGCGGCCCACGTGCGGCGAGGCCATAGCATTGTCACGAGCAGGATCTCCAGCGTGGGGCGCGAAACGCGGGGGAGAATTCGGCCAGGTGCGAGGGAGCACCGATCACCCGATTCGGTGCGCAGGCGGACTCAGTAAGCGCGCCGAACCTAGGAAAAGTTGCGCACGCGTGTTGTGACCAGAGTCACTGGATCGCGATTGTCACGAAACTTTTTTCGCTCAACCCGAGTCGAGGTCGTCGTCGGCGAGAACACTCGCGCGAATCGGGTGCGGCGCGTACTCGGCTCCATCGTCCCAGCCCGGGATTTCGCGCGCTCGTGCGAGCCACGACGCGGCGAGATCGTCGTCGACGACTACACCGCTGCCGTCGAATCCCTCGGTGACCGCGTCCCAGAGCTCCTGGCCGCCGTTCTCCCACCACGCGCGCGACGAGAACTCGAAATCGATCGATAGTTTCTTCACGTTCTCGTGCTCATCCCGCGACGTATCGCAGGGTGCCGTCGCGCTCCACGCGGCGATCGGCTTCTCCAGCGATCCGCAGGTGCTCGAGATGGGCGTAGGTCTCGCTCTCCGCCATCGCGCCCCAGCTGCGCGGATGGAACAGCCGCTGCGAGAAGGACTGTACGGTCTCGGGCACACCGAAGTCGCGCGAGATCTGGCGCACGCGGTCGAGGCGCTCCGCGTGGTGCCGCTTGATCGCGCGCGTGCGCGCGGGCAGGTCGTCGAATGGATGGCCGTGCGCCGGGAGCACCTGCGCGATGCCGTGGATCTCGGCGACGCGATCGAGGCTGTAGAAGAACGATGCGAGCGGATCGGGTGAGCTGCTGATTCCCCCGATGTGCGGAGTGATCGTGGGCAGCACGTGGTCGCCCGAGAGCAGCACGCCCGACTCCGGATCGTGCAGACAGATGTGGTCGCTGGTGTGGCCGGGTGTGTGGGTGACGAACCATTCGCGCCTGCCGAGCGTGAGGACGTCGCCGTGCTCGACGGGACGCGAGATGGTCGGAATGAACGTGCGCCCGATCCACCGCGCGACTCGGAAGCGCATGCGCGTGAGCAGCGGCGGCATCGGCCGCGTGCCGCCCCACGGGGTGCGCCCCGAGCTGCGCGCGCGCTCGAGAATCGTGTGTGCGTCGTCGATCGCGGCCTGCAGCGCCTCGGGCAGCACGTCTTCGGGCTCGTCGGCGGAGGTGCCGTGTGCGTGGCGATGATGCGCCGCGAGGTCGTCGACCGAGACCTCCGGCTCCTGCGCCGCCGGCCCGAACGCGAAGCGGCGATGAGCGACGATCTCGGCGCCGACCTCTCGCGCGAAGCGCGCCGCGCCGCCGAAGTGGTCGGGATGCGAGTGCGTGACGATCACGGTGTGTACGTCGCGCGGTCGGAGATCTGCCTGGGCGAGCCGTGTCTGCAGCACCTTCCAGGTGCCGGGACCGGGCAGGCCGGGATCGACGATCGCCGCACCGCGGTCGTCGGGGATCGCATAGCAGTTCACGTGGCCGAGTCCGGGCAGCCGGATCGGCAGCTCCATGCGGAGCACGCTGCCGGGCAGCTCGGTGATCTCGGGCCGGGCGGGCTCCTGTTCCTGGCGGCGGGCCATGGCCGGACACTAGGCGAGCGATTCGAGCCTCGCATCCGGTGCGATGGCGATCGCTCGGTGATCAGTGGGCCGCCGCCTCTTCGCGCGGCAGCGCGGCCGCCCGCCCGTGTGCGGCCGCTTCGAGCTTCGCGACGAAGACCGGCGAGGGCGGCGGACCGAGTTGGCGCGCTAGCGCGAGTCCGCGCTCGGCGACGCCCCGTGCCGCGTTCTGCGCGCGTTCGCCGAGCGCGTGGAGCGAGAGCCACGCGACGCTGGCCTGACCGCGGCGCGCGGCGATCTCCGCGCGGTAGAGCAGCAGGCGCGGCACGGACTCGTATTCGAGCAGCGAATCGAGGATTGCCGCCGCGGCATCGAGATCCGCGGGCTGGCCGAGCTCGAGCCGCCAGCCCACGCGCAGCTCTGCCGCGTCGGGGTAGAGCAGCTCGCCGGGCTGCCACTGCGCGAGCGCGGCCTCGCGATCGCGCGCGACCGCCCGATCGCCGCTGCGCTGTGCGTCGATCACCGCGCGCGCGCGCTCCGGGAGCCCGGCCGTGTCGGATTTCGGGTCGACTAGCGCGAGTCCGATCGCGGCGTCCTCGAGCGCGGGATCGGCGGCGAGCGCGGCCGCGAAGTGCGCCCGCGCGCGATCGGGGCGATGAGCGGCGCGTGCGAGCCAGCCCAGCACGAGCTCGCGCCGCGCGGGATCGAGCCGGTCGGCGAGCTCTCGCGCGCGGCCGCGATACCCGTTCGAGTACAAGCGCAGTGCAAGATGGGAGGGATCGACGGAGTCCGCGAACGCGGCGAGCGGCTCGTGCGGCGCGAAGGCGTGACTGAGCCATTGCCCGGGAACCCGCGACGAGGGGCGGTCCGAGGTCGCGAGAAGATTGCGGTCGTCGGTGTTGGGCGGAGTGCCTTCGGCGAAGGCGCGCGTCCCCTCGGCGTCGAGCGATAGCGCGGCGAGCACGTCCTCCGCGCGGTGGATGCCGGCCGCCGTGAAATCGCGCGGAGAGCGCTCGATCGCGCGTGCCGCGCTGTGCGCGGTGTCGAACGGGGCGTCGGAAGAGACCATCACGATCGCGCCGCCCTCCGGCCGGTACACCTGGACGTGTGCGAACTCGGCAGTCTGCGCCGCGAGCAGCGCGCGCAGCCGCGCCTCGTCGACGAACGCCGCGCCGATCCACTGCACGAAGACGCCACCGGGCCGCAGCCGCGCGTGGACCAGCGCGAAGAACTCGCGCGTATAGAGATGGGAGGCGCCCGAGGTCCACGGATGGCTCGGCTGCGACACGATCGCATCCCAGCGCCGGTCGGCGAGCATCAGCGCACCGCGCGCGTCGCCGAGCCGCAGAGCGACGCGCGGGTCCGCGAGTGGATCGCCGCCGGAGCGCTCCGGCACTGCGCGGTTGGCCGCCACCACTTCGGGCTCGAGCTCGATCACATCGATCGAGGCCACCGTGCTAGGCACGGCAGCGACCGTCATCCCCGCGCCGAGCCCGATGATCAGCATCTGTGCGGTGTCGGGCCGCAGGAGCACCGGGAGCGTCGAGAGCCAGTGGGCGGCGGCGGGCTCGGGCGGGTAGCCCGCGGGCCGGATGTAGGACTCGGGCAGGCCGTTGTTGGTGAGCCGCCAGCCCGCGCCGTCGTCGATCAGCGCCACCGTCGAGGAGCGGCCGACCCCGAAGTGCGTGAACGTCCCGGCGTAGGCGCCGCCGAGCGGCGAGTTGCGCAGCAGCCGGTCGGGGCGCGGCGCGGGCGCGAAGGCGAGCAGCAGCGCCGCGGCGACCGCGGCGCCGGCCAATGCGCGGCGCGCGGGGCGCGCGAGCAGGCCCGCGGCGAACGCGAGCGCGGTGTTCAGGAGCGCGGCGCACACGAGCGCTCCGGAGAAGCCCAGCGCGGGCAGCGCGAAATAACCGGAGCCGATCGCGCCCGCGATCGAGCCGAGCGTGTTCCACGCGTAGACGCGCGCGCTCGCCGCCGAGGCGTCGCTCGCGTCGCGCGCGAGCAGCCGCACGGCGAACGGGAACGTCGATCCGACGCAGATCGTGAGCGGGAGCAGCACCGCCACGGCGAGCAGCGCGCCGGGCGCGAGTGCGTTCACCGAGACGCCGAGCGCGGTCGCCCACTCGGGCAGCCGATCGGCGGCGCGAAACGCGAGCCACGCGCTGATCCCCGTGCCGAGCTGCGCGGCGCCGAACCCCAGCGAGGCGGCGGCGGGCGCCGTCGCAAGGCGCGAGGCCACCGCGCTGCCGAGCGCGATCCCGGCGAGAAAGCTCGCGAGCATCGTCGAGAACGCTGCGGTGCTGCCGCCCAGCAGATGGCCGAACAGCCGGAACCACAGCACCTCGTAACCGAACGAGACCGCGCCGGAGATCGCGATCGCGGGCAGGATCCACGGCACGCCGCGCGCGCGCGCCGCGCGAACCGGGGCGCCCGGCGGCGCGAGGCGCGCGAGCGCGGCCGCGGCCGCGAACACGAGCGCGTTGATCGCCGCTCCGACGTGCACGGTGTGGCGCAGACCGAGCGCGGGCAGCAGCGCGAAGGCCGCCGCGACCGTGCCCGCGATCGCGCCCGTGGTGTTGGCCGCGTAGAGCAACCCGACGCGGGATCCGATCTGCTCGTCGCGCGTCACCGCGTGGCGCGCGAGCAGCGGCAGCGTCGCGCCCATGAGCGCGGTGCACGGGACGAGCACGGCGAACGCGCCGGCGAGGTGGAACGCGTGGGTCGCGATGCCGAGCGTCTCGGGCAGCGCGTCGAGTCCGCCCAGCCAGCCAAGATAGAGCGCGGAGACCGCCCGGATCGCGCGCGGCAGTGCGAGCGCCCAGAGCGCGATCCCGAGCTCGAGCAGACCGTAGGCGAGCACGGGCCGGCGGATCCGCGGGGCGACGCGCGCAGCGATCGCGGCGCCGAGCGCGAGCCCACCCATGTAGGCCGCGAGCACGGCCACCACCGCGAGCTCCGAGGTGCCGAACACGAACGCGAACTCCCGGGTCCACGCCGTCTCGTAGAGCAGCGCGGAGAATCCGGAGAGGAAGAAGCACGCGAGCAGGAGCACGAAGGTCATGGGATCGGCCGGGCCGGGAGCTTAACCCGGGGCTTGACGCCGGGGTTAGAATCGCCGCGCGCGTTGGAGGACACCCGGATGAATCGCGGTGTCGGTGGGTTCCGCGTCGGCGGGTCCGCGATCTGCCTTCCGCTGCTCCTGGCCCTCGGCGGGTGCGCGACGGCAGACCCTGCGCCGCCTGGTCCCGCGGTTGCCGCCG
>DATFWW010000028.1:0-13722 GCA_035258825.1 Myxococcota bacterium | reverse complement strand
CCGGCTCGGCTTCGGGAAGAGCTTCAAGTACCGCCACAACGATCTCGCGGATCTCGAGCGCAAGCTCCAGAACATCCGGCCCGGGCGCGGCATCCTCGTGGTCGTGGACGGCGTCTTCTCGATGGAGGGGGATCTGGCGCCGCTGCCCGCGATCGCGGCGATCGCGCGCCGCTTCGGCGCGCGCCTGATGGTCGACGACGCGCACGGTCTGGGCGTGTTCGGCGAGTTCGGGCGCGGAACCCCCGAGCACTTCGGCGTCGACGACAAGGTCGACCTGCTGATGGGCACGTTCTCGAAATCGCTCGCCACGGTGGGGGGCTTCGTCGCGGGCCCCGCGCGCGTGATCGACCACATCCGGCACGTGGCGCGCAGCGCGATCTTCTCGGCCGCGCCGCCGCCGGCTTCCGTGGCGGCCGCGCGCAAGGCGCTCGAGCTCGTGGAACGCGAGCCCGAGCGGCGCAAGCAGCTCTGGGAGAACACGCACTACATGAAACGCGAGCTGGGTCTCCTCGGCTACGACACGGGGGAGTCGGCTTCCCCCGTGATCCCCGTCGTCGTGGGCACCGACGAGACCGCGTTCCGCACCGTGCTTCGGCTCCAGGAGCTCGGCGTGTTCGCGAACCCGGTCGTGTCGCCCGCGGTGCGGTCGGGCCGCGCGATGATCCGCACCTCCTACATGGCGACCCACACGCGCGAGCACCTCGACCGGGCGCTCGAGGCGTTCGCACTGGTCGCGCGCGAGCTCGGCATCGGGCGCTGATCAATAGCGCTCGGGCTTCTTCCCGATCACCCAGTCGCGGATGCGCCAGTAGAGCGCCGTCGTGTTGATCACGACGATGAACACGCGCCGCATCTCGTCTTCGGGGCATTCGATCGCGTCCACGGCGTGCCAGCCGAGGCTTCCGCTGCGGAACAACAGGCTGCGATTGCCCACGCACTCGGCGCGGACCACCTCGGCGAAGTCGGCCGAGGCCGGCGCCGAGTCGCGGTGGAAGCCCCGCGCATCGCCGAGCAGCAGCGTGTGGCCGCCCCAGTCGTCCTGCCAGCGCTTCGCGTTGAAGTAGAAGATGTGGCTGCCGAACTCCCGCTCCTGATCGACGTGCGGCGAGACGGCGCGGCCGCGCGGCGTGTAGTGCCAGTGGAAGCGGAACTCGACGTCCTTCACGCCGTAGAGCCGGCAGACGTTCGCGCGATAACGGTCGCTGCGCAGCTCGTCGATGAACGTGCGCCAGGCGGGCGAGACCCGCACTCCCTCGCGGAATTCGAGCGAATAGCGGTCGTGGGGCGCCTGCCCGGCGCGCCGCTCCTTGCCGAACTTCTGGTCGAACTGGTCGAGGGTCGGGAGCTCCGCCTCGAGCCGCTCCCACGCCTCCGGGCGGATCAGCGCCTCCGGATTCACGAACGGATACGGCGTGCGCGCGCGAAACCAATCCGTGTCGATCGCCTCGAGCTTGGCGAAGTCGAGCACGTCGCCATCGCTCATCGACCTGGCTCCGCGTCCCACGCCGAGCGCGCCGGACCGCGCGCGCGCAGCGCCAGCTCGAGCGCGTCGTGGCGCACGTGGTCGCGCGCCATCTCCTCCCGCACCAGATCTTCGGTCACGGTGCCCGCCTCGAGGCACTCGGCGAGCAGGCCGAAGAATAGCGCCTCCTGGTTCGGATCCGGATGTCGCGTGTAGTGCCCGAGGAAGGCGTACGCGCCGAACACGCGCGCTCGGAGGCGGTTCAGCGCGCCGAGCACGGGGATCCTGCCGAGCTTGTCCGCGGGGACGAAGTCGACCGGGAGGCCGGTCTTCCAGGGCTGCGTCCGCCGCTTCGTGTTGTGCAGCATCTTGGTCGCGGGCGTCAGCCGGTCGAAGTCGTTCCACTCGGGCTCGAAGAAGCCTTTCTTGTGCTCCGGGACGTGGTGGAGGCAGATCCAGTCCTTGTAGTCGCGCTTGAACTCGAACAGCTCGGCGAACTCGCGCTCGGCGTCCCACTCGCGCAGTCCGCTGCAGTCGAGCAGCATCGCGCTGGTCGCGATGCAGGCTTTGCCCGGGGTGCGCCGGCGGCCGAGCACGGCCTTGCCCTGCATGTCGCGCGAGAGCAGCTCCCAGACGTCTCCAACTGCGAAGATGTCGGGATCGATGACGAGCGCGCGACCCTCGAATCCCATCAAGCGCGGCGGCAGGAAGCGCAGCGGTGTGAACGATTGGAGATCGTCCATCTTCCAGATGCGGTGGTCTCCGCCGCGCAGGAACGGCTGGCCCTCGCGGTCGGCGAGAAAACCGAAGTCGCGCGTCTCGAGCAGGCGGATCTCGAACGCGTCCGCGCGCGCCGAGTTCCGGCGCAGCGCATGCGCCGCGACCAGCGCGCCGAGCTGCTGGCGCTCGTTCGTGTGAATGAAGACGGTGGGCTTCATCGAACGTCTCCGACCGAATCGTGGATTTAGCACGCGACCCGGGCTCGTGCAGACGCGCCCCCAACCCCCGGCGTTGACAGGGGCCGGGCGAGCCATAGAGTGACGCGCGGCGCTCGCGAGGCCAAGCGAACGTCCTCGCACGAGAGGTGCACGCGCTGGACTCGAAGCCCGCCATCGACGCTTCGGTGATCTCTGGATCGGTCACTGATCCGATGCCGATGCTCGCGCACCTGCGCGAGCACGATCCCGTCTGTTGGGTCCCCGGACTCGATGCCTGGGTCGTGACGCGCCACGAAGACGTGAAGCAGCTGGCCTCGGACTTCCGCGTCACGACCGACCCGCGCGCCTTCGAACGCTACACGCCGCCCAGCGACCCGGAAGCCGCGCACTGGCTCGCGGAGACGCCGTTCCGCTCGACCACTGCCGACGGTATCTCCCACGGGCGGCGCCTCGTCGCGGCGGCCGTCACGCCGCGCGCGGCGGCGCGACTCGAGTCGGTGATGCAGGAGGTCGTCGAGCGGTTCGCCGCGCCGCTGCGCTCCCGCGCGGATGTCGTGGACCTCATGGACGAGTTCGGGGTCCCGGTGGCCGCGACCTCGCTCGGCCGCATGCTCGGCGTGCCGATCAAGGACGAGGACGAGATCCACTTCCGAACGCTCGCGGTCCGGTCCGTCTCGTTGATCCGCCCGTTCGCATCCGACAAGAAGCGCCAGCGGATGGAGCGCGCGGTCGTCGAGATGGGCAACTACGTCTCCGGGCTCGTCCAGGAGCGCATCGCGGCACCTCGCGAAGACCTGATCTCGGATCTCCTCGAGGCGTCCGACCGCAGCGCCACGGCGATCGACCTCGTGACGCGCGTGGTCGCCGGACTGGTCTCGGCGGGAAGCGGAACGACGAGCGTCGGATTCGGGCGCGCGATGCGCACGCTGCTGCACCACCCGGAGCAGCTCGCGGAGCTGCGCCGCGACCGATCCCTGATGGTCAACGCCATCGAGGAGCTGATGCGCTTCGACAACGGCGTCCTGTTCATGCCCCGCTATGTCCTCGAGGACTTCGAGCTCCGCGACCAGAAGATCCGGCGCGGGCAGCTCGTGCTCGCGGGTCTGATGAGCGCCAACCGCGATCCGCGCGTGTTCGTCGATCCGGACCGCCTCGACCTGCGTCGCGATGCCCGGGCGCACATGGGATTCAGCTACGGCCACCACTACTGCGGCGGTGCCAACATCGCGCGCATGCAGCTGCGGCTCATGATCGATGCCGCGCTCGACTTCCTGCCCGAAGGCGCGCGCCTGCTCGAAGACCAGATCCGATGGAGCGCGAAGGGCGTGGTGAGCCAGATCAAGAGCCTGCCCGTGGATTTCGCCCCGATTGACCGGTAGCGAATATAAGGCGAAAATACCGGGGTGTCCCGCCCCCCGGCGTGCGATTACGTCGAGCTTCGCTGCCGCAGCGCGTTCTCGTTTCTCGAGGCCTCGGCCAACCCCGAAGACCTCGCGTCCGCCGCGGCCGAACGGGGTCACGCCGCGATCGCCCTCGCCGACCGCGACGGGCTGTACGGGATTCCGCGCTTCCACGCGGCCGCGCGCGGATGCGGCGTCCGGCCGATCGTCGGCGCGGAGATCCACGTGGCCTGCGACGAGCCGGACACCGGCCCCGCGGCGCTCGCGCTGCTGGTGGAGACCCCGCGCGGCTATCGCAACCTCGCGCGCCTGATCACGTGCGGTCACGAGCGAGGCGCCAAAGGGGAGGCGCTCGTCACCTGGGCCGAGGTCGAGGAGCACGCCGCGGATCTGTGCGCGCTCGCGCGCGGCGACGAGCGCCTCACTCCCGCGCTGCTCGACCGCGCGCGCGCGCACTTCCCCGGCCGCCTGTGGGTCGACGTGTCGCGGCACGGCCGGCGCGAGCAGGAGCGCGCCAATCGCCGCGCCGCCGATCGGGCCGCCGCGGCGCGCGTGCCGGTGGTCGCGACGGGCGACGTCCGCCACGCGCGCACAGAAGGGCGCATGCTGACCGACGCGCTCGTCTGCCTGCGCGAGAAGACGCGGCTCGACCGCGCCGGGCGCCTGCTGGCCGGCAATGCCGAGCAGCACCTGCACTCCCCGAAGGAGATGGCGGAGCGCTTCGCCGACCGCCCGGCGTGGATCCGCGCCTCGCGCGCGATCGCCGAGCGGTGCGCGTTCACGCTCGAGAACCTCGGCTATCGCTTCCCCGAGTTTCCGATCCCGCCCGGCGAGACCCAGGCGTCGTTCCTGCGCATCCTGACCGAGTACGGCGCGCGCCGGCGCTATGGACAGCCCGTGCCCGCGCGCGCGCGCCGCCAGCTCGAGCACGAGCTGGCAATGATCGAGAAGCTCGATCTCGCGGGCTACTTCCTGATCGTGCACGACATCGTGCGCTTCGCGTGCGAGGCGCCGATGCTCGTCCAAGGGCGTGGCTCCGCCGCCAACAGCGCGGTGTGTTATGCGCTCGGCATCACCGCGGTGGACCCGGTCGCGATGAACCTGCTGTTCGAGCGCTTCCTCTCCGAGGAGCGCGGAGAGTGGCCCGACATCGACCTCGACCTGCCGTCGGGGGACCAGCGCGAGAAGGTGATCCAGTACGTGTTCGAGAAGTACGGACGCCACGGCGCCGCGATGACCGCCGTGGTGGTCACCTACCGCACGCGCATTGCGGTGCGCGAGATGGGCAAGGTGCTCGGCCTCGGCGAGGACGCGACGCAGCGGCTCGCCGCGCTGCTCGAGAGCATCGAGCATCCGGACGACCGCGGGGGCCAGCGCGCGGTGCTGCGCGAGGCCGGCATCGATCCCGCCGCGCCGCTGATCGCCGCGCTGCTCGACCTCGTGGCGCGCGTGCGCGGTCTCCCGCGCCATCTCGGGCAGCACTCGGGCGGAATCGTGATCGCGGCCGGACGGCTCGACGAGGTGGTGCCGATCGAGCCCGCGGCAATGGCCGACCGCCGCGTCGTGCAGTGGGACAAGGACGACTGCGCCGACCTCGGGATCATCAAGATCGACCTGCTCGGCCTCGGGATGCTCGCCGCGCTCGAGGACACGCTCGAGCAGGTGCGCGTCCACGAGGAAAAGGTGGTCGATCTCGCGAAGCTCCCGGCGGACGACCCCGCCACCTACGCGATGATCCGGTCGGCCGACACGATCGGCACGTTCCAGATCGAGAGCCGCGCGCAGATGGCGACGCTGCCGCGCATGAAGCCCGAGCGCTTCTACGACCTCGTGGTGGAGGTGGCGATCATCCGGCCGGGCCCGATCACCGGGAAGATGGTGAACCCTTATCTGAATCGGCGCGCGGGGCGCGAGGCGGTGAGCTACCCGCACCCGTCGCTCGAGCCCATTCTCGCGCGCACGCTCGGCGTGCCGCTGTTCCAGGAGCAGCTGCTGCGGATCGCGATGACCGCGGCCGGCTTCACCGGCGGCGAGGCCGAGGAGCTGCGCCGCGCGATGGGCTTCAAGCGCTCCGTGGAGCGGATGAGCCGCATCGAGGAGCGCCTCGTGGCGGGCATGTGCGAGCGCGGCATCGAGCGGCCCGCGCAGGAGGAGATCCTGCGCGGCATCACGTCGTTCGCGCTCTACGGCTTTCCCGAATCCCACGCGGCGTCGTTCGCGCTGATCGCCTACGCCTCCGCCTATCTCAAGCGCCACCATCCGGCGGCCTTCCTCGCCGGCCTGCTCAACGCGCAGCCGATGGGGTTCTACAGCGCCGCGACGCTCGTGAAGGACGCCCAGCGCCACGGCGTGGTGGTGCTGCCGATCGACGCCGCGCGCTCTCACTGGCGCAGCGCGCTCGAAGCGACCGCGCAGGCGCGGCACGCGGTGCGGCTGGGCCTGTGCCTCGTGTCCGGGCTGCGCGAGGAGACCGCCGAGCGGCTCGCAGCCGAGCGCGCGCGCGAGCCGTTTGCGAGCACGGCCGATTTCGCGGCGCGCGTGCGGCCGCACCCCGACGAGCTCGCCGCGCTCGCGGAGCTCGGCGCGCTCGCAGGCGTCGATGCAGGCGCGCGCTCGCGGCGATCGGCGCTGTGGCAGGTGTCGGGGCTCGCGCGCGAGCCGCTGCTCGCGCGCGCAAACTCCGTGGACGATGGATCACCGCTGCCCGAGATGACTTCGCTCGAGGAGACGCTCGCCGACTACGAGCGAAGCGGCGTCACCACGGGCGTCCACCTGATGCAGCACCTGCGCGCGGAGCTCGCGGCGCGCGGCGTGCTCCCGGCCGCGGCGCTGCGCGACGTCCCCGACGGGCGGTTCGTGCGCACGGCCGGCCACGCGATCGTACGCCAGCGGCCGGGCACCGCGAAGGGATTCTGCTTCCTGACGCTCGAGGACGAGACCGGCACCTCGAACGCCGTGCTCACGCCGCACTATTTCGCGCGCTTCCGCGCCGCGCTGCACGGCTCCGACCTGCTCGAGATCGCGGGCCCGATCCAGAACGTCGACGGCGTGATCCACGTGCGCGTGCGCGAGCTCACCCGCCTCGGCGGTCGGAGCGCGCTGCCGCGCTCTCACGACTATCGCTAGGCAGAGCGGGGGCGCCGACCTCCCGCTCCCATTGCATCGCCTCGCGCCGCGTCTCCTCCCACACGAACAGCCCCGGCAACGCCACCGCGAAACCCGAGCCGCACCGCCGCACGCGCGAGACCCGCGGTGCGCGGGCCGCGGGCGGTATCGCGTCAGACCACGTGGCCATCGATCGGCTTTGGCGGGGTCTCCCCGCTCACGTGCAGCGCGATCTTCACGGCGGCGCGCAGTGCGTCCATCGTGAACGGCTTGTCGAGCACGCAGACCGCTCCGAGCTCGCGCGCGCGCCGGTGGGTGTCCACATCCCCGAACCCGGTGATCAGCACCACGGGCAGCCGGCGCGGCGCGAGCCGCGTGCTCTCGAGGATCTCGATCCCCGAGCAGTACGGGAGCCAGATGTCGGAGACGATCACCGACGGCAGGTGCTCGCGCTTCCCGCGCAGGAATCCCGGCCCGAGCCACTCGAGCGCGCCGTTGCCATCGGCGACCTCGATCACGCCGTAGCCCTCGCGGCGCAACACCTCGGCCAGCAGCGCGCGCATCTCCCAGTCGTCCTCGACGAGCAGCACCGTGCTCTCGTCGTTCCCGGATTGCCCGATCGGCCTGCGCTCGGTCGCGCTCATTCGGTGGTCCTCCTTGCCGTTCGCGGATGCAGGGCGCATGCCAGCGAACCGGCGTTCGCGCGCGGCGCAGCCGCCCCGATTCGCCACGCGTGGCGAATCGCCACGCCCCGGCCCGCCCCCGCTACGCGCCGAGCTTGCGGTAGAGCGTCTTGCGGTCGACGCCGAGGATCTTCGCGGCGAGGGTCTTGTTCCCGCCGACTGCGTCCATCACGCGCGCGATATAGCGCTGCTCGACCTGTTCGAGCGGAACGAGCTCGGTGGGATCCTCGCCCGCGACCAGCACGTCGCGCCGCCCGTAGTCGCGGATCCGCTCGGGCAGATCCTCCGGCACGACCTGGTCGTGATCCGTGAGCGCCACCGCGCGCTCGATGCAGTTCTCGAGCTCGCGCACGTTCCCCGGCCACGGGTAGTGCAGCAGCTTCTCGGCGGCGCCGCGCGAGAGCCCAGTGACGGCCTTCCCGCTGCGTTCGGCGCAGCGCCGCACGAATACCTGGGCGAGCCAGAGCACGTCGCCGCCGCGCGCGCGCAGCGGCGGGACCTGCACGCGCAGCACGTCGAGGCGGAAGAAGAGGTCCTCGCGGAACTGGCCCGCCTCGACGGCGGCGTCGAGGTCGCGGTTGGTCGCGGCGATCACGCGAGCGTCGAACGGCTGCTCGTGGCTTGCGCCGATCGGCCGCACGCTCCGCTCCTGGAGCGCGCGCAGCAGCTTCGGCTGGAGCGGGAGTGGCAGCTCGCCGATCTCGTCGAGCAGGAGTGTGCCGCGATTCGCCTGGGCGAGCATGCCGACACGCGCCGAGCGCGCGTCGGTGAACGCGCCGCGCTCGTGTCCGAACAGCTCGCTCTCGATCAGGTGCTCGGGCATCGCCGCGCAGTTCACCGCGACGAAGGGTCCCGCACCGCGCGCGCTCTGCCGGTGGATCGCGCGCGCGACCCGCTCCTTGCCCGAACCCGTCTCGCCGAGCACGAGCACTGGGCCGTCCGACGCCGCGACGCGCGCGGCGATCTCGCGCAGCCGCACCATCTCCGCACTCTCTCCGAGCAGATCTCCGGCCGGCGGCATTTCCCGCTCGCGCAGGCGCACCACCTCCTGCGTGAGGCGCCGGTGCTCGCACGCGCGGTCGAGCCGGAACGCGAGCTCTTCGATCTCGATCGGCTTGGTCAGGAAGTCGTAGGCCCCCGCGCGGATCGCGAGCACGGCGATCTCGAGATCGCCGAACGCCGTGATCACGAGCACGGGCAGGCCCGGTCGGCTCGCCCGGATGCGCTCACACAGCTCGATGCCGCCGATCCCGCGCATCCGGACGTCGGTGAGCACGGCGTCGAAGTCTTCGCCGCCGATCCGATCGAGTGCGTGTGCGGAGCAGGTCTCCACCGCGACGCCGAATCCGCGCCGCGTCAGGCGCTCGCACAGCACCGCGGCCATCTCCGCGTCGTCGTCGATCACGAGGATCTGCGCCGCCATCACGCGGCCTCGCAAGGCAGCCAGATCCGGAAGCAGCTCCCCTGGCCGAGCGCGCTCTCGACGTCGATCCAGCCGCCGTGTTCCTGCACGATGCCATAGGCGACGGAGAGGCCGAGTCCCGTGCCTTCGCCGAGCGGCTTCCTGGTGAAGAAGGGATCGAAGACCGCGGCGATCTCGTCCTCCGCGATCCCCCTGCCGCGGTCGGCGACCGCGAGCACCGCATAGCGCCCCGCATGGCGGCCCATCGCGTCGTTGTCTCCGACCTCGCCCGCGCCGATGCGGATCGACACCTGCGATCCCCGGTCGCTCGCCTGGATCGCGTTGACGACGACGTTCGTGAGGACCTGCTGCAGCTGGCTCGCGTCCGCGCGAACGCGGATCTCGCCCGCCGATTCCACGGCGAGCTCGACGCCCTGCTTCCTCGCCAGCGACTTCAGGATCTCGACGCTCGTGCGCGCCAGGCCCGCGAGCTCCACCTGGCGCTTCTCCCCCGTCTGTCGTCGCGCGAAATCGAGCAGCTGGCGCACGATCCGCACCATGCGCTCGGACTGCTCGCCGATGATCCGCGCGCTGTAGCGCACGTCATCGGGCTCTTCGATCTCGCGCTCCGCGATCATCGCGGCGCGCGCCGAGACCACGTTCAGCGGCGTGCCGAGCTCGTGCGCGAGCCCCGACGCGAGTTTGCCCACCGTGGTCAGGCGATCGGCATGGCGCAGCTGCTCGAGCGTCGCGATGCGAGCAGCCGATTCCGACGCGACCCGGTGCGACGCGGCGGCCAGGCTCTGGGCCATTGCGTTGAGCTCGCGCGCAAGCTGCGAGATCTCGTGGCGCCCGCCCACGTGCGGCGGCGGTGAGAAATCGCCGGCGCCGATGCGCCGCGCCTGGGCGACGAGCGCCTGGATCGGCTGCCCGACCACGCGTTGCCCGACGAACCCCATGATCAGCGCGCATGCCGCGATCGTGCCGGCCGCGGTCAGCAGTGTCCCGCGCACGCGCTGGAACATGTACGGCCGCTCGCTCTCGAGCGGCTCGGAGATCTCGATCGCGGCGGGGGGGGAGCCGACGCCGAGCGGCATCAGCGTGTGAAAGCGCGGTTCGCCCTGGCTCTCGTAGCGCTGTTGGACGACCTCGCCGGTCGCGAGATCGGGATCCGTGACGAGCCCTACCCGGATCCCGTTCTCGCGGCGGTTCATCGCCTGGACCAGTTCGCGCGCGCCCGCCTCGCCTCCGGAAGCCCAAGCGCGCTCGATCGGAGGCCGCAGCGCCTCGCCGATCGAGATCTCATCGTGCCGGAGGTCGGCTTCGAAGAGCGTGAGGTGCGAACGGATCGAGATCGCCGTGTCGAGCGCGAGCACGGCGCCGATCGCGAGCAACAGATAGGTCGAGAGCTGGCGGACGAGTCTCAAGGTGGGGGTCGCTTCGGCATGAGCAATAGCGCGGCGCCCGCCACCGACCAGCGATCGCCAGCAGCGAGTCGGAGCCGAGCGGTCAGCGGGCTAGCCACGCGCGACGCGCAGCAGCGTGAATCGCTGCCTGGCCGGAACCCATCGGCTCACGGCCGGGTTCCACTGCTCGATCAGCCGCTCCGCGCGCAGCCCCGCGATTCCATCCAGGCACTGCGCGCCGTCCTTCCCGCACACGACCAGCAGATCCCCGGATCGGCTCTCGTCGAGCAGCTGCGCCACCTGCTCCGGACTTCCGGCGGCGGCACCCGGCCCGAGGTACCACCGGACATCGAGCCCGGTGCCGCCGTAGTAGACGATCGGCTGTCCGGGAAAGCGCTGCTTCACCTGCGCAGCGAACGATCGCTCGATCCGGTGGCGATCGAGTGCGGCCGACACACTCGTCGCGTACACGGCGGACCCGAGCAGCCCGACCGCCGCCAGCGCGACTGCCGCCCCGCGCAGATCTCCGCGCCCGAGCGCTCGGAGCAGCCAAGCGCCCGCCGCGAGCGCCGCGCTCGCCACCCAGAGCGCGCCCGGCAGCGCGGAGGCGAGTTCGCCCAGCTCGCCCGGCGCGATCGACCCGAGCGCGAGCGCCGCACCCGCGGCGCACAGTGCGGCGCCGAGAGCGATCGCCGGCCACGAGCCGAGCACCCGCTCGCGCAGCGTCGATTCGCCGCGGATCTCGCGATCGCGGGCGAGGCGTTCCCACCAGGCCGCGATCAGCATCGCCGACCACGGGAAGATCGGCAGGATGTAGTAGCTGCGCCGCGACTGGCTCAGCGTGAAGAGCGCGAAGATCGCGCAGAAAGCGACCAGCGCGAAGCGCTCGCCGGCGTTGCGATCGCGGCGCGCGGCCGAGATCAGCGCTCCGGGCAGCCAGAGTCCCCACGGCAACAGCATCGCGGGCAGCATGTAGACGTAGTAGTAGACGCTGGCGGTGTGGTCGAAGGCCGCGAACGCGCGCACGAAGTTCTCGACCCACATCAGGCGCAGCAGCTCCCAGTCGCTGCGCGCGAGGCGCGACGATGCGAACGGGGCGAGGTAGAGCGCGATGCCCAGCGCGGCGCCGAGCGAGAGCTCGCGCCGGCGCGCAGCGAACGCGGTCACCCGCCCGGAGACCACCGCATCGGCCGACGCCACGGCGAGCGGCACGAGCACGGCGGGCATCCCCTTCGCGTGGCCGCCGACCGCGAGCAGCGCGAAGAAGACCGGCGCGTGCCAGCGGCGCGCGCGCCGCGTCGCCTCCAGGTAGACGGCGATCGCCGCTGTCGCGAAGAACATCGAGACCAGATCGGCGCAGGCGCTGCGCGCCCAGAAGATCAGCGAGCCGGCGGTGGCGACGGCGAAGCCCGCGATCACGGCCGCCCGGCGGCCCAGCAGCGGGGCCGCGCAGCCCGCGGTCACCCACACCACGCCCGTGGCCGCGAAGGCGCTGGGCAGGCGCGCGAGCGTCTCGTCGACGGCGCCCGACGGCGCAGCGAGCAGCGCGATCAGCCAGTACGAGAGCAGCGGCTTGTCGCCGTAGAACTCGCCGAGGATGCGCGGCTCCAGCCAGTTGCCGGTGCGGAGCATCTCCTGGCTCACGAACAGCCAGCGCGCTTCGGACCCGTGTAGCCCGGCGCCGAGCCCGACGAACAGCGGCGCGCACGCGAGCAGGAGCAGCGCGAAGTCGCGCCGGTGCAGGGCCGGCTGCGGGAGCTCCAGCGTGACACCGTTCGACGTCACGGACGGGTCCCACTCGGCTCGCCGAAGCGACCGAACCGCAGGGCGAGCGCCGGCATGACGAGCAGGTTGAGGATCGCCGAGCTGAACAGCCCGCCCACGATCACGGTCGCCATCGGGCCCTCGATCTCGCGGCCGGCCGTTCCGGCGCCGAGCGCGAGCGGGAGGAGACCGAGACCCGTCACGAGCGCCGTCATCAGGATCGGAACCACGCGATCGGTCGCGCCGCGCACGGCGGTCTCCAGGTTCCACGGTGCGCCCTCCTCGCGCACGAGGTGCCGGTAGTGCGCGATCAGCAGCAGCGAGTTGCGCAGCGAGATCCCGAACAGCGTGACGAAGCCGACCAGCGCGCCCATCGTGAGCCCGCCCGCTTCGGGATCGAGCAGCCGGCTCGCGACCAGCGCGAGCACGCCGCCGACCAGGCCGAACGGGAGGTTCGCGAGGATCAGTGCCGACGTGCGCACGCTGCGGAACGCCAGCCACAAGAGCAGCAGAATGCCGGCGAACGCGAGCGCGCACTTGGCGAGCAGCTCGCGGCGCGCCGCGGCCTGCTCCCGAGCGGTTCCGGAGAACTCGACGTAGTAGCCCTGCGGCAGCGCGACACGCTCGGCGATCGCGCGGCGCGCGTCGGCGACGAACGCCGCGAGATCGCGGCCGCGCGGCGTGCAGGTGACGGTCTGGCGCCGGCGCGAGCCCTCGTGGAGGATCGAGAACCGCCCGGCCGCGGTGGCCACGTCGGCGAGCTCGCGCAGCGGCAGCACCGTCCCGCCGGCGCTGCGCACGAGCAGCGATCCGACCGCTCCGGGATCGCTGCGCCGCTCCTGCGCGAGGATCACGACCACGTCCACCGCGTGGTCGGCATAGTGGGTCTGCGCCACCACCTCGCCCTGATAGGCGACCTGCACCGCCTCGAGCACGTCGAGCGGCAGGAAGCCGAACGCCGCGAGCGCCTCGCGCCGCAAGTCGATGGCGAGCACGGGCGACCCGGGCGGCGCCTTCACGGCCACCTCCGAAGCGCCCGGAATGCCCTCGAGCGTGCCCGCGATCTCCGCCGCCATCTCATCGAGCCGCTCGAGCTCCGGCCCGAATACGTCGATCACCACGGGCGCCGTCTCGCCCGTGAGCGTCTCGCTGAGGCG
Source organism: Myxococcota bacterium (assembly GCA_035258825.1). Lineage (GTDB taxonomy): Bacteria > Myxococcota_A > UBA9160 > UBA9160 > SMWR01 > JAHEJV01. The sequence continues at coordinate 405 of DATFWW010000028.1, read as the reverse complement.
ATCGCCCAGGAAGGTCATCACTTCGAAGTGGAGGCCCGGCGTCTGCGAGAGCAGCTCGTGCACGCGATCGGCGATCTCCGCCTCGCGGCGATCGCTGTCGGGCTCGAGCTCGACGTGGAACTCGCTGCGATGCGGGCCCCAGGTGTCCTCGCCGCGCTCGGCGCGGCCGACCTGCTGCTCGACGGTCGCGATCCCGGGCAGCGCGAGGAGCGCCGCCGAGAGCGTGCGACCGACGCGCAGCATCTCGTCGATCGAGGCGCCCGGTGCCTCGGAGACCTGGAGCACGAGGTGCCCCTCGCGAAACGACGGCAGGAAGCCGCCCCGCAGCAGCGGCAGCGCCGCGGCCGCGGCGAGCGGCACCGCGAGCGCCAGCCCGAGCCGCTTCGGACCGCGGCGCAGCTGCCG
>DATFWW010000027.1:0-10586 GCA_035258825.1 Myxococcota bacterium | reverse complement strand
GCTCGCGTGCATGATCGTGTTCTTCCAATCCATGATCCGGGAATAATCGGACGCGGGGAAGCCCGCGAGCTCACAGAAGATCACGGTCGGGAACGGGTCGGCGAATTCGGCGACGAAGTCGAACGCGTCCCTCTGGAGCATGCGGTCGGCCAGCTCTTCGGCGTACTGGATCAGGTGGGGCTCGAGCTTCGCCATCGCCTCCGCCGTGAACCATGGATTCAGGATCCGGCGGTAGGCCGTGTGGATCGGCGGATCGACGGCCTGCGGGATCCACGGGCGCACGGGATAGTTCATCGTCTGGCTGGAAAAGTCGTCCGTGTTGCGCAGGATCTCCGCCGCATCGGCATAGCGCGTCAGCACCCAGCCGGAGCCGCGGCCGCCCATCACCTCGTTGCCCATCGACTCGCTGCGCGCGATCGGCAAGTGCTCGCGCAGGAGGTCGTAGGTCTCGAACTCGTGGTCGAGGAACTCGGCCGAGAACGGGTCGAACTCGCGCGCCTCCGACACGGCCTGGTTCCGCAGCTCTCGGTCGCTCGCGGGCATCGGCGTTTCCTCCCTCGCGTCTCGAGCTCTCGTATACCATACGCGTCGGGTCGCGTGCGCCGGAGGAGCCTCCCATGACCACGACGCCGTTCGGGATCTTCGACGCCGACAACCACTACTACGAGCCGCGCGACGCGTTCACCCGCTACCTCGACCAGCGCTTCGCGGACCGCGCCGTCCGGGTGGAGACCGACGCCGCGGGCAAGGATCACATCTTCGTCGCGGGCCAGAAGCATCACTTCACGCCGCCCACGTTCGACCTCGTGCCGGCGCCGGGTCACCTGAAGGAGATGATGACCGCGCACGGCGAGGGCACCGCCGCCTCGTTCCTCAAGCCCATGCGGCCCGAATACCAGCATCGCGACGCCCGCCTCGCAGTGATGGACGAGCAGGGAATCGAGTCGATCCTCTTGTTCCCGACATTCGGCGTCACCGTCGAGCACGCGATGCGCGGCGACGCCGAGGCCACGTCTGCGGCGATCATCGCGTTCAACCGCTGGCTCGAGGAGGATTGGGGATTTGGCGCGGACGGCCGCATCTTCGGCGTCCCGTTGCTCTCGCTGATCGACGTCGCGCTCGCTGCCGCCGAGCTCGGCCGCCTGCTCGCGCGCGGCGCGCGTATCGTCCACCTGCTCGCGGGACCCGTAAACGGGCGCAGCCCCGGAGATCCGGTATTCGACCCGATCTGGGCGCGCCTCGCCGAAGCGCGCGTGCCCGTCGCCTATCACGCCGCGGAGTCGGGCTACAACGAGCTGCTCTCGACGCAGTGGGGCCACCGCGCGCGCCCGAGGTCGCATCACCAGAGCGCCTGGCAGAATGCGTTCTGCTTCATCGAAGCGCCCACGATGCACACGCTCGGAGCGCTCGTCTTCGACAACGTGTTCGGGCGCTTCCCGGCGCTGCGCGTCGCGACGATCGAGTGCGGCAGCGCCTGGGTTCCGTACCTGCTCGCGCGGCTCGACAAGGCGCAGAAGAGCTGCACATCGCACGCTCGGTGGATCGGCGGGCCCGTCAAGGACCGGGCGAGCGACGTGTTCCGGGCGCACGTGCGCGTGAACCCGTTCCCCGAAGAAGACCACGAGGAGCTCTTCGAGTGGCTCTCGCCCGAACATCTGCTGTTCGGCTCGGACTGGCCGCATCCGGAGGGGATTCCCGAGCCGCGCGCGTACCCCGACCATCTTCCCGCGGATACGCCCGCCGCCGGGCTCCGGCGCATGAGGCGCGACAACGCGCGCGAGTTGCTCGGGCTCGACGTCTGATGGACCGGATCAATCACGTGAAGATCGTGACGCCCGAGCCGGAGGCGGTGGATCGCTTCCTGCGCGAAGTACTGGAGATCCCGGAGGGCTGGACGATCCCGGGTGCGAAGCGCGCTCGGGCTCACCCGCCCGCGAAGTCGGGCCCCGTCACCTGGGAGAGCACGGCCGCACACCGCGGCGACGACGGGAGCGGCGGCTTCATCACCGGGTCGACGGAGAGCCGGCAGTTCCAGCTCCTGCGCGGGCCCTCGGCGCACATCTGGAGCATCGCGGTGGGCACGCGCCACATCGAGCGCGCCCACGAGCGCTGTCTCGCGCGCGGCATCCCGTGCTCGGAGGTCCAGCTCGTAGATTGGAACGAGCGCGACGGAATCCGCGCGTTCTTCGCCGAGGTCGGCGGCATCCTGTTCGAGGTGATGCGGGTCGAGCCGAAGCGTTGAGCGCGGCGGGACGTCTGGCGGCGCTCGCGCTGGTCGCGCTGTTCATCGCTGCGCAAGTCGCGCGCAGCGAGCCGAAGGCGAGCGAAGTCCATCGGGTGGTCGCGCGCAGCGAGCCGAAGGCGGACCTCGTGCTGTTCGACGCGTCGGTCTACACCGTCGACGCGGCGCGATCCTGGGCGCGCGCGGTCGCGGTGCGGGACGGCCGGATCGCCTACGTGGGCGACGACGCGGGCGCGCGCGCACTCGCGGGGCCGCGCACCGCGATCGTCGATCTCGGCGGCGGGATGCTCGTGCCGGGCTTCGTCGACGCGCACGTGCACCCGATCTCGGGCGGCCTGCAGGCGCACCGGTGCGACCTCTCCGATCGCGAGACGGTCGAGGCGCTGCTCGCGCGGATCAGCGAGTGCGCCGCGGCGCGGCCCGAAGCGCCGTGGATCCTCGGCGGCGGCTGGGCGCTGCCGCTGTTCCCGGGTGCGAATCCGGACCGGCGCTCGCTCGACGAGGCGGTCCCCGATCGCCCCGCGGCGCTCTCGGCCGCGGACGGCCACTCGCTCTGGGTCAACTCGAAGGCGCTCGCGCTCGCGGGCATCACGCGCGCCACGCCGGATCCGCCGGGCGGCCGGATCGAGCGCGACGCGGCGGGCGAGCCGAGCGGTACGCTGCGCGAGAGTGCGGGCCAGCGGGTCTGGGATCGCGTGCCACCGCCGGCCCGCGAGGAGAGCGCCGCGGCGCTGCGCACGGCGCTCGATCTCGCGCATCGGTTCGGGATCACCACGTGGATCGACGCGTCCGCGGGTGAAGCGGAGCTCGCGGCCTATCGCGACGCTGATCGCGCTGGCGGGCTCGGGATGTTCGTGCGCGCGGCACTGCGCGTCGATCCGTCGCGCGGAGCCGAGCAGGTGACCGCGCTTGCCGCGCTGCGCGCCCGCAACTGGGGGGAGCACGTGGCTGCGGGCGCGGCAAAGCTGTTCGCGGACGGCGTGATCGAGTCGGGCACTGCGGCGCTGCTCGCGCCCTACGTCGGTCGCGGCGGCAGCCGCGGCGAGCTCTTGTGGAGCGAGGCGGGCCTGCGCGAGATCGCGCTCGCGCTCGACGCCGCGGGCTTCCAGATCCACGTCCACGCGATCGGCGACCGCGCTGTGCGCGCGACGCTCGACGCGATCGAAGCGCTCGACCGCGAGCACGGCCCGCGCGACCGCCGCGCGACGATCGCGCACATCGAGCTGATCGATCCCGCCGACATCCCGCGCTTCCGGCGGCTGCGCGCAGTAGCGGACTTCCAGCCGATCTGGGCGCTCGAGGATCGCTACATCCGCGATCTCACCGTGCCGTTCCTCGGACCCGAGCGCGCGCGCTGGCTGTATCCGATCGCCTCGGTGGCGAAGAGCGGCGCGCCGCTCGCGGCGGGGTCGGACTGGTCCGTCACGTCGATGAATCCGCTCGAGGCGATCGAGGTGGCGCTCACGCGGCGCGACCCCGCGTCGCCGCCCGGCCCGGCGTGGATCCCCGAGGAGCGCGCGGATCTCGCGACGCTGCTCGCCGCCTACACGATTGGCGGCGCGTGGGCTGCATTCCGCGAGCGCGAGGTGGGCTCGATCGAGGTGGGCAAGCGCGCGGACTTGGCGCTGCTCGAGAGGAATCTGTTCGAGATTCCCGCGCACGAGATCTCGGAGACGCGCGTGCTGCGCACGTGGTTCGAAGGGCGCGAGGTCTATCGCGCTGCTGTGTCGCCAGCGACAGACTAGCTGACGCGCGATCAGAAGCGGCATCCGAACCGCGGGCGGCCTACTGTTTGCCGCGATCGTCCGCCCACCGAGATGCACCCAACAGCGCCGATCCCCCACCGGGCGTGGGTTAGGATCGCTGGTCGGAGGCCTCCCATGGATCTGCGCCAGCGCCCGGTCTCCGAGATCATGCGCCGCGAGGTAGTCACGCTCACTGCCAGTGAGAGGCTCGATCTCACCCAGGACATCATGAACCTGGGCCGCGTCCGGCACCTGCCGGTGCTCGACGGCGAAGAGCGCGTGATCGGAATCGTCTCGCACCGCGACCTGCTCGCGGCTGCTCTATCGCAGGTTCGCGACTTCGATCCGAAATCGCGGCGCCGGTTTCTGCGTTCGATCGAGGTCGGGGAGGTGATGGCGAAAGACGTCGTGACGGCGAGTCCGGACACGACACTCGGCGAGATCGCGCAGACTTTGGTCGAGCGGAAGATCGGGTGCGTTCCGGTCGTGTCGGCGCAGGGGAAGCTGATCGGGATGGTGACGGAATCGGATCTGATCGCTGCGGCGTTCCTCGACGGCGCCTGAAGCGGCGATGGGCCGCCCGCCGCGGTCCGCCATCGGGTGGCTCCCCCGCGCAACGTGCGGGAGACTCCATCCGAGCGCGATTGCGCGGCGCCGGGGACGCTAAGAGGACAGCCACCATGGATCGATCGAGAACGTGGGCCGCCACGCTGGCCGGGATCGCCGTCGGTTGCGCCGCGGGGCTCGCGCTCGCCTTCACGGGAACGGTGCGGGCGCCCGCCGCGCTGGCGCAGCTCTCGGAGCCGAGGCACGCCGCGTCGTCAGAGGCTCCGCCGCTCGGCGCCGGAACCGCGCCGGACGCCGATGTGCGCGGCGAGGGCACCCACTCGCGATTCGCGATCCTCGCGAAGGAGGTCGCGCCCGGCGTCGTCAACGTCCATACCTCGAAGACGGTGGTGCAGCAGCTGCCCGATCTCGGTCCGTTCGGCGACTTGTTCGGCGGGCTTTTCCAGCGCCGCTTCGGCGATCCGCGCTCACCGCATGGGCCGGGGCAGCCCGAGCCGCGGCGCTTCACGGTGCCGAGCCTCGGGTCGGGGTTCGTGATCTCCGAGGACGGCCTGATCGTCACCAACAATCATGTCGTCGAGGACGTCGAGAAGATCGAGATCGTGTTCGTCGACGGCACCCACTCCGACGCCGAGGTGGTCGGAACCGATCCGAAGACCGACATCGCGCTCGTGCGCACCAAGGAGAAGCGCAACTACACCGCGCTGCGGCTCGGCGACTCCGACGCTCTCCTGCCGGGCGACTGGGTGATCGCGGTGGGCAACCCGTTCGGACTCGATCACACCGTTACCGCCGGCATCGTGAGCGCCACCGGGCGCGACATCGGCCAGGGGCCCTACGACGACTTCATCCAGACCGATGCGGCGATCAATCCGGGCAATTCGGGCGGCCCGCTGCTCGACCTCGCGGGCGAGGTGGTCGGGATCAACACGGCGATCAATCCGCAGGCCAATACGATCGGCTTCGCGGTGCCGATCAACATGGCAAAGGAGATCCTCCCGCAGCTCGAGAAGGGCAAGCAGGTGGTGCGCGGGTGGCTCGGCGTCGGCGTGCAGCCCGTGACCGCCGAGCTCGCCGACGCACTCCACCTCGAGACGCAGGAGGGAGCTCTGGTCTCCTCGGTCACGCCGAAGAGCCCCGCGAGCAAGGCCGGGATCGAGCGCGGCGACGTGATCCTGCGCTTCGGCGACAAGAAGATCCAGCGGATGCGCGAGCTGCCGCGCGCGGTAGCTGCGACTCCGCCCGGCACGAAGGTCGAGCTCGAGGTGGTGCGCGACGGCAAGCACCTGAAGAAGACGATCGAGGTGGCGAAGCTCGAGGAGGCGAAAGCGAAGGCCGAGCGCAGCGAGAAGGGCGCGCCCTCCGACGATCAGGGCTCCACGGCGTTCGGCTTCGACATCACCGACGGCGAGGGCGGGGCGGAGATCACGAACGTCTATCCGGGCGGGCCCGGCGAAAGCGCGGGGCTCGAGGTCGCCGACGTGATCGAGGAGGTCGATCGCAAGCCCGTGGAGGGCGCACTCGATGCCGAGAACAAGCTCCGCGCGGCGGGCGACAAGGTGCTGCTCGTGATCAAGCGCGAGGAGGGCACGCTGCTCGTCGTGGTCAAGCGCGAGAAGTGATCCGGCGGCCCGGCCGCCGCGTCGCACCGCAGGTACGGCGAGCTGGCCAGCCAGCTCGCGTCGGGGTAGTAGGCGAACAGCGCGCTGCCGCCGCGGATCACGTCGATCACCTCGCGGTTCACCGAGGGGTCGAGCGCGGGGCAGCCCCAGCTGCGCCCGAGCCGGCCGTGCAGCGACGCGAACTTCGCCGTGGCGTAGTCGGCGCCGTGGATCACGATGTTGCGCGGGTAGGCGAGGTCGTTGATGCCGGCCTCGAGCCCGACGAGCCGCAGCGAATAGCCGTGCTCGCCCTCGTATGTGTCCTCGGTGCGGAACAGCCCGAGGCTCGACTGCTTCGAGCCCGGCACGTTCGAGAACGCCACGGCGCGCCCGACGCCGCTGCCGCGGCCGTGTGCCACCAGCGTGCGGAACTGCACAGCGCCGCGCGCGAGGTCGAGCACCCAGAGCCGCGGCTCGGTCGAGGGCCGCGAGTAGTCGATCAGCGTGAGGATCGGGCGCGCGAACTCCCCCTGCGAGCTGGCACACGCGTAGGCGCGCAGCGCCTGCGCGAGCGGCTCACCGGGAACGCCGGCGGCCGCAAAGCGAGCGAGCAGGGGCTCGCTGGCCGGGTCGAGCCCGTCCGCACGCGCCGTGGCGCAGAGCGCGAGCGCGATCGCGGCGATCGGAGCGGCGAGTCGCAGGCGGTGACCTCCAAATCCCCAAAGCCCGTCATCGGCAGCGTGCGGCGCCCACACGAGGCCGCACTTCCTACCTTACACGCTTGCGCGCGCCGCGCACGGCGCCCTCGCGCGGGCGGCGCTCGCGGGCGCGTCCGGCGCGCGGATCGCGAGGAGCAATGCCACGGCGGAGCGCGCGCTTCCGCGCTCCGTTGCGTGCGCAAATCGAGGCTCAGGGCTCGATCACGACCGGGGTGCCCACCTCGACGCGAGCGGCGATGAAGTCGACGTCGCGGTCCGCGAGGGCGATGCAGCCGTACGTCCAGTCGAAGAACTGCGAGTCGCCGGCCCACCGGGCGCCCTCGCCGTGGAAGCCGAGAGCGCCCCCGAGCGCGGTATCGGGCGGCGGCGTCTCGCCGCGCGCGTGCGCGTCGGCGATCCGGCGATAGTCGGCCTCGGAGAGGCGCCCATCGGCCAGCCCGACCTCGGCGTCCGCGAGCGACGGGTAGTCGATCGGGACGAAGCGGTGGAAGCGGCTCTCGTGAGCGGGCCCGCTGACCCGGTAGTGCCCCTCCGGCGTGCGCGAGTCGCCCGCGTCGCGCTTCGGGCCCACGTTCGCGCGGCCGACCGCGACCGGCAGCTGCACCACGTCGCCGCCCTCGCAGTGCGCGATCAGCCGCCGCTCGCTCTTGTGGACCTCGATGGCCACGATCCGCTCGCAGCGCGTCGGCAGGATCGGCGGCGAAGGTAGCGGCGGGGGCGGGGGAAGCGCCGCGGGCGCGCGCGCACACGCACAGGCGAGCAGCGCCGCGGCGGCCCAGCGCCGCGCGCTCCGATCGGCCCACCACCTCACCGAGCCCCCCTCTCCTCTACATTCTGCCCCATCATGCGCGCGATCGTCGCACGCGGACTGGCACTGGGACTCGTCGCGGGGATTGCGGCGCACGCGCTCGCGGCCGCGCGGGGCCCCTCCCTGCGCCCGCTGTTCGGCCACAGCGAAAGCGTGCTAGTCGAACCCGGGGATACGCTGCTCGATATCGCGTTTCGGCACCGCGTCGGATACCAGGCCGTCGAGCGCATGAATCCCGAGCTCGACCCCTGGATCCCCGTGCCCGGCACTGTCGCGCAGCTGCCCACCCGCATGATCCTGCCCGACACCCAGGAACAGGGCCTCGTGATCAATCTTCCGGAGATGCGCCTCTACGATTTCACGGTGAAGGGCGGGCCGGAGGTGTTCGCGCTCGCGGTCGGAGACGAGGCGTCCCCCTCGCTGCTCGGCGAGTTCGTGGTCGGCGCCAAGCGCAAGAACCCGGCCTGGCATGTGCCCGCGTCGATCCGCGAGGAGAAGCCGGAGCTGCCCGCCGAGGTGCCCCCGGGCCCGGACAACCCGCTGGGGAGTCGCTGGCTCACGATCGGGCACACCACCTACGGGATCCACGGCACCAACGTGCGCTGGTCGATCGGGCGCGAGGCGACGCACGGCTGCCTGCGCCTGTACGAGGACGAGATCCAGCGCCTGTACGACCGCGTGCGCGAAGGGACGCGCCTCCAGATCCTGTACCAGACCGCCAAGTGGGGGCGCGACGAGGACCACATCTATCTCGAGGTACACCCCGACCTCTACGGTCTGCGGCGCGACCGCCTCAGTGCGCTCGAGGTTCCGCGCGCGCTCGGACTGCTCGGGGCGCTCGACCTCGAGCTCGTCCTGAGCGCGCTGGAAGAGGCGCGCGGGGTCCCGATCGCGGTCGGGACGTTCCCCGCGGCCAACTTGCCTACTTCGACACCGACTTCTTGAACATCGCGTCCGCGCGGCGATTCGCATCGTCGGCGCGCTGTGCGGCGGCGGCCGCATCCGCGGCGGCCTTCTGGGCGGCGGCTTCGGCGGACGCAGCGCGGCGCTCCGCGTCACCGAGCTTGTCGACGCGCCCTTCGAGCGCCGTGACGCGGTTCCCGAGCTTCTCGACATCTCCGCTCGTCGCGCACCCCGTCGCGAGCAGCAGAGCACCAGCGCCTACGCAAGCCATCCATCGAGATCGCATTTCTTCTCCTTCAATTGGTACGAGGATGCGAGGCACAGGATGCCGCGCACTCGCGCGACGTCATGGTGCACGATCCCCGCCCGCGCGCCAGCGCGCGACGGCGAAAAGTGTCACATCGGCGGGTCAGTACACGGGATCCCAGGCGAATGCGAGGGTGTCCGGCCACAGGGGTACACCGACAGATGGCACGCGTGTTGCTAGAGCGGGGCCGCGGATGGTCGCTCCCGCCGCGATCCCGCTCAGCGCGGGGCCTCCGCCTCGGGCCCGCCCGCTTCGGTGTACGCGCGCGCCGCGCCGTGGTGGTACACGAGCTGCCCGCCGAGGTAGCCGGTGCGCACCGCGGTGGCCAGCACGAACAGCGATGCGAGCACCGCGGTGATTCGAGCAGGACGACCGATCCGGTCCCTCGCGAGGCCCGCAGCAAAGATCAGCGCGGTGGCGGTCGCCGCGTACGCGAACCACTCGGCGGCGTCGGCGTGCTCGCCGATCCGCTCCTCGGCCACGACGCGCTTGACGCGATCGTACTGGTCGCCACCGGTGTCGACCGCGATCCACGCCGAGCCGGCGAGCAGCACCTGGAGCCCCGTCGCGAACACCCACGCGCGCGCGGGCAGGAACCCGCTGCGGATCGCATACAGCGCGGCCGCCGCGCACAGCGGAACCACGGCGGCGAGGGCGAGCGGCAGGTGGACGACGGCCGGGTGTAGCGGATCGGGCAGCATGCGAACTCCCGTCGGTTCGCGCGCCATGGTAATCGTTGAGGGTGCGAAGGGAAGCCGCGCGGGCGGAGCATGGGCCCGCCGTGGATCAGGGCCCGCGCTGATCGCCGCGCTCGCCGGCTCGAAACTTCACGGCTCGCGGAGAGGTGGATCAGCACCGAAGAGAGAAGGAGGCGAGATATGACCTGCTCCCTCGATACAGCTCACGTCTCACCGAAATGCTTCGCGAGGAAGGTCTGGGCGAGGCGCTCACCCTCCTCGGTCAGGACCACAGATCTGGCTTTCGAAACGGGATCCGAGATCCAACCCTTCTCGAACAGGAGGTTCATTAGGTCCCAATCGAGGGTTTTCCAGACCCTTCCGCCATGGAGAGTGAGGCTGAGGAGGGCCAGCGCCGTTTCCGCGAGCTTCTCCGCATCCAGCTCGTCGGGCACGCGAACGGGATGTTCCTCGTGCGCCCGCGACCGCGGGCGCCGATGCGCGCCAGGAAGACCACCTCGTCTCGCATCGTAGTTCTTCCATGCCGCACAGCGGATCGGCGCTTCTGCGGCCGCGCTGACCGCGATGGTACACCGCCGAGCAGCGCCGCGAGGCGGCAAGAGCCCTGGCGAGCGAAGCGAGCCCCAGCGGCGCTGCCAAGGGACCTACTGGCGCTCGGCTGAGCTTGCCCTGGAGAATGGACACAACGATCAGGCCTATCATGGCCGACGAGGTGTCCGATGCCCAGAGAGAAAACGACCCGCGTCCGACGTTCGTTCACGCCCGGGTTCAAGCGAGACGCCATTCGTCTCGTGAAACCAGGCAAGTCCGTCACCGCGAGAAGGCCTCGCGACGTCTCCGAGCTGCCTTGCCAGACTCTACCAGATTCCAGCAAGGCGCCAGCCGGTCATCTGCAGTGATGGAATGGACTCCTCCCGCAACGTGCTAGGCATCGACGTGCCAACGTTGCCTTGACTCCGGAAACAGCCCGGAGAGGAGGAGTCCGTTATGCAGCAT
>DATFWW010000026.1:0-12477 GCA_035258825.1 Myxococcota bacterium | reverse complement strand
ATCTTCGGCATCTCGAGGTCGACGGTGATCAGGTCCGGTTGGAGGTCGAACGTCTTGCGCAGCGCCTCTTCGCCGTCGCGCGCCGAGCCCACCACCTCGACCAGCGGCGAGGTCTGGAGCATGCGCGTGATCGCCTGACGGCTGAACGCCGAATCGTCGATCACGAGCGCGCGGATCGCCTGGCGACCGCTCATCGGGAGCGCTCCACGTCGCCGATCGCGCGCAGCGCCGCGACGTGCCACGGGTCGGCCGGCGAGAGGCCCGGAACCGGCTTCCGGTAGACGAGGTCGTTCTTCAGGTGGCGCAGCTCGAGCCCGCTCGTCACGTTGATCAGCGACTCCGAGTGTCCGAGCAGCAGATGCCCGCCCGGGCGCAGCTTGTGCTCGAACGTGGCGATCACGTCGCGCTTGGTGTCCGCGTCGAAGTAGATCATCACGTTGCGGCACAGGATCACGTCCATCGCCCCGAGCAGCGCCATCCGCGAGCGGTCCATCAGGTTCAGGTGGATGAAGTCGACGCTCTTCTTGATCGCGTCGGAGATGGTCCAGGTGCCGTCCTTCTCCTCGAAGTACTTCGCGCGCAGCGCGGGCTCCGTCTCGCGGAACGACGCCTCGCGATAGGTCCCCGAGCGCGCGCGCTTCATCATCCGCAGCGAGATGTCCGACGCGTACACGCGCAGATCGCGCTCCGGGTCGAAGCCCGCCTCGCGCGCCAGGATCACTACGCTGTAGGGCTCCTCGCCGCTCGAGCAGCCCGCGGACCACACGTAGACGGGCCCGGGGCCGCGCTCGCGCCGCGCCACCAGCGCCTCGGGCAGGATCTCCGCCACGAGCGCGCGCAGCTGGCTGCGCTCGCGGAAGAAGTAGGTCTCATTGGTCGTGAGCTCGTCGACCAGCGCGGCGAGCTCGCCGTCGCGCCGCGACTCGTTGCGCAGCTCGAAACGATAGGCCGACAGGCTGTCGATCGACAGCTCGCGCATGCGGCGGGCGACGCGTCGCTCGAGTAGGAAGCGCGTATCGGGGCCGAACCAGATCCCGCTGTACGAGCGCACGAGGTCCGCGAACCAGCGGTACTCGCGGTCCTTCATGACGGGCTCGTGGGTCGGGTTCGCGGCCAAGGGCCCCCTCAGCTCTCGAGTCGCTGGAGCGCCGCGAGCGTCACGCTGCGCACGACGTCGTCCTGCTCGGTTTCCAACCTCCGGAGGATCGCCGGCACCGCCTGGCGGACGCCGCGCTCAGCGAGGATCTCCACCACTTCGGCGCGCACCGACCAGTCCGGGTGCGACACGAGTGGAAGCAACGCCTCGAGCTCTCCCTGCTCGCCGTGGTCGCCGAAGCAGCGCACGGCCTCGCGCACGACCTCGGGCTCGGGGCGCCCGAGCAGCGGGATCACATAACCCGATGCCTCGCCGCCGATCTCCTTCAGCGCCTCCACCACTGCGAGCGCGACGGGCGCGGCGTCCTCGCAGGCGCGGCCGAGCACCGCGAGCGCCGCCGCGCGCACCGCGGGCTCGCGGTCCGCGGCGAAACGCCGGCCGACCGCCAGCACTGCCATCGCGCGCACGCGCGGGTCCTCGTCCTCCGCGAGGCGCCGCAGGTCGTCGAACACGCTCTCGCTGCGCGAGGCGCCGAGCGCGCGCGCCGCGGCGATCCGCACCGACGCCGACTCGTCGGCGATCGCGAGGTGCAGCGGCTCCGGCGTGCGGTCGGGCTCGAGCCGCGCGATCGCATCCACCGCCGCGCGCCGCACCCGCGCACTCGGATCCTTCATCAGCAGCGCGACGAGCTCGGCATCCTCGCGCCGAGCGATGCGGCCGAGCGCGCGCGCCGCGGCCAGGCGCGTCTCGTCACCCGATCGGGAGAGCGCCGCCGCGAGCAGATCCACGGCGCGCGGCGCGATCGCGGGCGAGCGCCCGTCGCCGTCGGGGCCCGCGAGCGCCACGATCGCGTCGATCAGCGCCGCGCGCTCGCTCTCGCCGTCGGGATCCTCCTCGGGCGCCGCGCACTCGAGCCGGCGCACGAGCGGAACGAGCGCCTTCTCGACGCGCAGCGCGCCGAGCGCGCGCGCGGCGGCCGCGCGCAGCATCGGGTCGCTGGCGTCGAGCGCGGCGACGAGGCGCTCGGTCGCGCGCGGTCCGCCGACGCGCCCGAGCACGTCGCACGCCGCGCGCTGGCGGTCCTGCGAGAGCCGCGGCCAGGCTGCATCGAGCTCGTCGGCCGCGGCCGGCCCGATCTCGGCCAGCGCGCCTAGAGCGACCTGCGCGAGCGCCTCGTCGCGCCCGACCTCGAGGATCGGCACGACGGCGCTGCGCGCGCGCGTGAGACCGAGGAACTGCACGAGCGCGAGCTGGGTGCCGAGGTCGGCCTCGGGCAGGCGGGTGATCGCGGAGCTCGTGATGCCGGGCAGCGCCTGCGACAGCTCGTCGAGCCGTCGCACGATGTCGGCGAGCGCGGCGTCGTCGAGCCGCGCCGCGAGCCGCAGTACTCCGCGCATCGACGATTCGCGCGCCGCGCGCACGCCGCTCGCGAGCCCCTTGAGGAGCGCGTCCAGCGCCATCTCGTCGCCGTCGCAGCGGCCGAGCAGGGCGAGGCCGGCGGGGCCGAGAATCGGGTCGCCGAGCACACTGGCCAGCTCGTCGACACGCATCGGCTCCTCGAGCGTGTCGAGCGCGTGGAGCGCCGAGAACCGCACGAGCGGATCCTGGGCGGAGTCGGTCGCGGCGGTGCGCAGCGCGGCGCGCGCGGCCGCGCCGCCGACGGCGCCGAGTGCGTCGGCGGCGGCCGCGCGCACATTCGCGTCCGCATCGCCGAGTCGCGCGATCAGCGCGGAGGTGGCGGCTTCGCTGCCGATCCCCGCGAGTGCATCGACGGCGAACTTGCGCACGTCGGCGTCGCGGTCTTCGCATGCCGCCAAGAGCGGCGCGACCGCGCGCGCGCCGATCACCACCAGCGCCTCGACCGCCGAATTGCGCCGGCCGGGGTTCTCGCCGTCACCGAGCGCCGCGATCAGCTTGCTGGAGGTCTCATCCGGATCCGGGCGCGCCGCGATCCGCTGCACCGTCGCCTTGCGCACGCGCCAGTCGGGATCGCCGAGCCGGTCGACCAGATGCTCCAGGGCCTCGGCGTCGTCGAGCGCGTCGATCCGCTCCACGGCCAGGCGGCGCACCTCGGGGTCGGCGTGCCGCAGATCCCCGCGCACGTTGTCGCGATCGCTATCGTCGTAGGGCAGCATCACTTCATTCCCCGCGAGCGCGCGACGCGCACGAGCTCGCGCTGCAAGAACTCGCGCGGATCGAACACGCGCGCATCGACGCGCGACGCGAACAGCGAATAGCCCTCTTCGAGCTCCGCGGAGAGCGCGTTCATCACGTCGCCCGCGCGCACCGCGGCTTCGAACTTCTCGGCGTTGTAGAGGATCACGTCGGAGACGATGATCCGCGCCAGGCGCTGGGCCTTCTCGAGCTCCGGGCTCACGGCGGGCTCCGGCGCGGCCGGCGGTGTGGGCACCGCAGCGCGCGCCGCCGGCGCAGCGGGGGCCGGCGCCGGTGCGCTCGCGGGAACACTCGGAGCAGGGCGCATCGCGCGGGCGGGAGCGGGAGCCGCCGGCCGCGCCGCGGGCGGCGCGGCTGCGACAGGCGCCGCAGGGCGGATGCCGAAGCGCCCGAGCTGCTCGGCGAGCGCATCCGGCAGCTGGTGCCGCTCGAGATAGGCGTCGGCGCCGTACAGCTCCTCGGGCGGGCGCCGGTAGCGGTCCTGATCGTGGATCGCGCCGACGAGCAGGACCGGGATCGCGCGCAGCTGCTCGTTGCGCTTCATGATCTCGCAGATCTGGAAGCCGAACATCTTCGGCAGCGCCGCGTCGAGCACGACCACGCGCGGCAGCGTGCGCTGGATCTGGAGCATCGCCTCGACGCCGTCGTGCACGAGCAGCGGCACGAGACCCCAGCTCGCGACCGCGTCGGCGACGGCCTTGCCCGCCTCCACCTCGGGGTGGGCGATCAGCACTCGCTTTTGCGGATCGCCCGCGGGCTGAGGCGCGGGCGCGCCGCGCGGCGCCAACGGGCGGGCGAGCGGCACCGCGCGCGGCGGCGCAGCGGGGGCGGCAGCGCGGGGCGCCGCGGCGGCAGTGACCGCGGCCGGCGGCGCCGCCGCCTCCGCGTCGGGCTGCACGCGAAAGACCGTCTCGCAGCGGGAGCAGCGCAAGCGCGCGCCCTCGGGCCGCAACTTCGCGGGGTCGATGCGGTATCGGGCCGCGCAATTCGGACACGCAGCAATCATGAATCCATCCTCCTCCGCCTCCGCCGCTACATGCGGAAGCGCCGGACCTCGCTGCGCAGCTCTTCGGCCTGCGCCAACAGTTCACGCGACACCCCTTCGACGGTGCGGGTCGCCTCCTCGTGCGTCGCACCGCGCCCGCGCACCTCCTCGAGGAAGTCCGCAGCGGCGGAGCACGCCTGCGACTGCTCCTGGAGCGCGGAGTTGATCCTCTCCACTGCCTCCCGCACGCCCTCCACGCTCTCGCGGATGCGCACCGAGCCGCGCGCCTGCTCTTCGGTGGTGCCGCGCACCTGGAGTGCCACCTCGCGCATCGTCACCGCGCCCTGGAACACCACGACGTTGCCGCGGTTCTGCTCTGCGGTGGCCTCGCGGATCACGTCGACGCCGCCGCGAACGCGCTCCATCAGGTCGACGACGTGACCGGCCGCCTTCGCCTGCTCGCGCAGCGACGACACGATCCCGGTGATCCGCGTGCCGCTGTCCTGCGACGCCGCGGTGATCTCCTCGAGCGCCATGCCCGCCTCGGCCGACAGGTCGACCCCGCTCGCCACCGACTTGCTGCCGCGCTCGATCGCCGCGGTCGCCTTGCCCGCCTCCTCCTGCACGGAGCGGATCAGCCCGCCGATCTCCTTGGTGCTCGCGAGCACGCGCTCGGCGAGGTCCTTGATCTCCTCCGCGACCACGCTGAACGCGCGGCCGTGATCTCCCGCCTGCGCGGCGATGATCGCGGCGTTCAGCGCGAGCAGATTGGTCTCGTCCGCGACATCGTCGATCACATCCACGATCGCGCCGATCTCCACGGCGCGGGCGCCCAGCGTGCGAATCACCTCCTCGGCGGTATCGGTGGCCTCGCGGATCGCCTCCATGCCCGCGATCGTCTCGCGCACCTTGATCCGGCCGCTCTCGGCGCGCTCGACCACGCGCTCCGAGAGGCGCATCGCCTCTGCCGCGGAAGCGTCCACCTCGCGCAGCGATGTGGCCATCTCCTCCATCGACGCGGACGTCTCGTCGGCCGCGTTCGCGAGCGCCTCGGTGTTCTCCGATACCTGCTTCACCGAGCGCACCATCTGCTCGATCGAGCTCGACACCTCGTCCACCTTCGACGAGAGCAGGCTCGCCGTCTCGTTGAGCTCCTCGCCCGAGGCGCCCAGCTCGAGAATCGAGCTGCTCGACTCCTCGATGCTCTCGTTCAACGCGGAGCTCGACTGGGCGATGCCCGACACCTGGCCGTTGATCTGCTCCATGCTCTCGGAGGCGCGCCGCGTGCCCTGCTCCTGCTCGACGGTCGCGACCGAGAGCGTGCGGCACACCGGCCCGAGCGCGCTCGCGCGCGCCTCGAGGCCGTCGGCCGACGCGGCCACACCCGCGATCGTCGTGCGCAGCGCGTCGACCATGCCGTCGAACGAGCGCGCCAGCTCGCCGAGTTCGTCCTCCGACTCGAACGTGTCTGCCGGGCGCAGGTCGCCCGAGGCGAGCCGTTCGGCCGCGGCGCGCAGGATGGCAACCGGCATCGCGATGTCGCGCGCCACGCACCAGGCCAGAATGACGGTGAACAAAAGCGACGAGGTCACGAGCGCGACGAGCAGCCACGGGGAGACGGTGCCGAGGGCGTAGAGGTCCGACGCCGAGAGCGCGGCGATCCAGACCGTGCCGTCGGGGAACTTGCGCCAGGAGTAGATCGACCGCGCGCGAACCGCATCGCCGCTGCCGCTGTCGCGCGGAGAGATGGCGCCCGCCATCTGCTCCGCCACTTCGCTCCTCAGCACCGGCTCGGCGGCGTCGAGCGCGATGAGCTTCACCGGAATCGGCATCGCCCGCGACGCCAGGGTCTCTTGCACCGCGGCGATCCGCGCCGCATCCGCGTCGACCGGGAGGTCGGCCAGCGCCTGCTGGGTCCAGATCTGCGCGAACGCGTCGAGCGTGGCCTCGCCCCGATCGAGTGCGACCAGCACCGCGAACATCACCGGCACGAGACAGGCGCCGGCCAGCATCGACGGGAGCTTCACGCGAATCGACATCCGCGGTGAGAGCCTGCGCCGCTCCTCCGGGTCGCCCACGGCGCGCGCGAGCGCATCGCGCACGCGCGCGAACTCGCCGCCCTTCAGGAACAGCCCCGTCAGCGTGCTGACGCCGAAGCCCGCGGCGATTCCGCCGACCAGCAGCACACAGAAGTCCCACGACGTCCAGAGATCGGCGTACGAGAGCTTCATGCCGATCGAGATCAACAAGGTCGGCGCGAGCCAATTGGTCGTGGCGAGATGGGCCGTCCGCAGCGGCAACGCGAGCATCGCGACGAACGCGCGCTGCGTGGTGTCCTCGTCGGGGGCGTCCGCGTCGAGCCACTCGGCGATCGCAGTCGTCGTGCGGCGCTGGAGCAGGAAGCTGACCGGCGAGGCGACGACGGTGTAGATCGCGATGCCGGCGAACAGTCCCTTCCAGAGCTCGGGCGGCAGATCGAGCAGCGCCCAGGCGCAGCCGAGCACGATCGCGAGCGCGGGGAGCGAGAACAGCGTGTTCAGGCGCACCACGCGCATCACGAAGCCCTTGCCGTCGATCAGGTTGTCCCGGTTCACGCTGCGCCCTCCCGCTGGTCTCCGCTCGCCTTCGGCTCGCTGCGCGAAACTTGCCGCTGGTCTCCGCTCGCCCACCCGCGCTCGAGCGCCGATCGGTAGACGGCCTCGAGGACGTGCTCCAGCGAGAGCACGAGCACGGGCGCGCTGCCCGACCGGCGCACCACAGCGCGCGCCGCGTCGTAGCCAGCCTGGGTCGCGAGCGCCGGGGGTTCTTCGAGCGCCGCGACGTCCACCGACATCACTTCGACGGCCGCGTCCACCGCGAGCCCCATCACGAGGCCGTCCGACTCGACGATCGCAATGCGCGAGATGCCGCTCGCTGCAACCGCGGGCATCCCGAGCACTCGCCCGAGGTCCACCACGGGCACGACGGCGCCGCGCAGGTCGATCACGCCCTCGATCAGGCGCGGCGCCACCGGCAGCGGGGTGATCGTCTGCCAGCGCACCACCTCGCGCACGTTCGCGACGTCGAGCGCATAGTCCGCGCTGCCGACCCGGAACAGGGCCAGCTTGACCCGGCTCTCCGCGCTGGTGTCGATGCTAGGCACGGCCTCCCACCTCGAGCAGGCGCTCCGGATCCACGATCGACACGAACTGGCCGCCGTTCGCACACAGCGCCGCGACGATCCCCGCGTCCGCGGCGACCGGCGCGCCGATCGCCGACTCGGGGACGCGCAACACCTCGCGCACTTCGTCCACGAGCACGCCCGCGACGCGGCCATCCTCGACCTGCACCACGACGATCCGGTTCGACCGCGCGGGCGCCACCGCGGCGAGGCGCAGGCGCAGCCGCAGATCGATCACCTGGAGAATCTCCCCGCGCAGCGAGATCACGCCGCGCACCGCGCTCGCGGCGCGCGGAATCGGTGTGATCGGCCGCACCCGGACGATCTCGCGGACGTTCTCGACGGGCACCGCGTAGGGAGCTCCATCGACGCCCATGCACAAGAGCTGGCGCAGCGCTTCGGCGGTCGCTGGCGACGAGCGGTGTGACGACGCCGCGCGCGCGAGCTCCTCCCACGATTCCGGATGGGTCGGAGCCGCGCCGCTCACGCCGCCTCCCTGCGCCGCAGCGCATCCTCAACGAGCGCCGAGAGGTCGAGCACGAGCACCGGGTCCTGATCGCCGAGGTCCGTGGCGCCCGAGATCCCGCGCAGGTTCTGGACCGGCCCCTGGATCGGCTTGATCACGGTGTCCTGCTGCCCCTCGAGGCGGTCCACGATCAGCCCGAGGCGCTGCTCGCCGACGCCGACCACGATCACGCACGGGCGCACCGCGCGCGCGCTGGCCGTGAGTCCGAACTCCTCGTCGATCCGGCGCAGCAGGAGCGGAGTGCCGCGCAGATTGAGCAGCGAGCGCCCCTCGGAGACCTGGATCGCGCCGGCGTCGACGACGAGCGTCTCGAGCACGGAGTTGAGGGGAATGGCGAAGCGCCGATCACGGACGCCGACGATCAGCGACTGGATGATCGCCAGCGTGATCGGCAGCGTAATCGCGATGGCGGTGCCGCGGCCCGGCGTCGACTCCACGTCCACGACGCCGCCCAGCGCCGCGAGGTTCGAGCGCACGATGTCCATGCCGACGCCGCGGCCGCTGGTCTCGGTCACCTGCTCGCGCGTCGAGATGCCCGGCGCGAAGATGAGGTCGAGCGTCTCCTTGTCCGAGAGCACCGCGTCCGGCTCGACGAGCCCGACCTGTTCGGCGCGGCGGCGGAGCGCGGCGCGGTCGATCCCGCGGCCGTCGTCGCGCACCTCGATCACCACGTGGCTGCCGCGCTGGAAAGCGTCGATCGAGATGCGCCCGGACTCCTCCTTGAGCAGCGCTCGGCGCTCCTCGGCGGGCTCGATCGCGTGATCGAGCGCGTTGCGCACCACGTGCATCAGCGGATCGACCAGCGCCTCCACGATCAGCTTGTCGAGCTCGGTGTCGGCGCCGCGGATCTCGAGGTCCACCAGCTTGCCGAGCTCGCGGCGCAGCCGCCGCACTACGCGCGAGACCTTCTCGAACACCTGGCGCAGCGGCACCATGCGCACTTCGAGCACGGCCGACTGGAGCTCGCGGAGCTTGCGGTCGAGCACCTTGTGCACCTTGGCGAACTCGCGCCCGATCTTCGCGGTCTCGGAACGTCCGCCGAGCCGCGCGATCAGATCGCCGATCGCGCCGCGCTGGATCACGAGCTCGCCGACCAGGTTCATCAGGTCGTCGAGCTTGCGGATGTCCACGCGCACGGTGTCGCTGATCGACTTGAGCGATTCGAGCTCGGGGATCGGCGCGGGGGCGTCGCCCTCGGCCTCCGCGGGCACCTGCGCCGGTGTCGCCGCGGGTGCAGCGACCGCGGCCGGCACGGCGCGCCCCGCGCGCACCGTGCGCGCGGCGGCGCCCGGGAACTCGATCCGCGCCGCGAGCTCCGCCGGCGGCAGATCGGTGGCCACGAGCAGCGAGAAGCGGATCTGCGACTCGAGTGAGTCGCCCGGCGACGGCAGCGTGGACAGCACCTCGCCGCTCTCGCGCAGCGCACTGGAGAGTTCGGCGAGCCCCTCCTCGAAGGTCTTGATCTCGAACGGCGCATCGACGACCGCGATGTGGCGACCGCGGCGCAGGCTCTCGCGCAGCCGGTGCTCCTCGTATTCGGTCAGCGCGCGCAGCACGTTCGGGTCGAGTGCGAGCGAGGCGAATTCGTCCGGTGCCGCCGACGGCGCCGTGATCGCCGCGACGCCCGCGGTCAGCTCCTCGATCCGCGCCGCGGATCCGGCGAGTGCCGCCGCGTCGCCGACCTGCCCGAGCAGCGAACCGAATAGCGCGATCGTCTCGTCGAGCCAGGCGCACAGCGGCGGCGCGAGTGCGACGCGCCCGAGCCGCAGCCCGTCGAGCACGTCCTCGAGCTTGTGCGCGAGGCTGGAGATCGGGTCGAAGCGAAACAGGCCTGCGAGCGCCTTGAGCGAATGTGCGGCGCGGAACAGCGCGTTCACGAGGTCCGGGTCGGCCTCTGCGCCCGCGCCGAGACAGTCCGAGAGGTCGGCCAGCCGCGCGCGCATCGTCTCGAGGATCTCCTCTGCCTCGGAGACGAACTCGCGGGCAGCCTTGTTGCCCCCGCGCACGCCGCCCTTGCTCGCCACGGCGCCGGGACCTACTCGGCGTCGTCCAGCAGCCGCCGCGCGATGTCGCGCAGCGCCTCCGGCTCGAAGGGCTTCACGAGATAGGCGTCGGCACCGAGGCCGATACCCTTGTCGCGATCGCGCTCGGAACGCTCGGTCGACACGATCACGAGCGGGATGTCGCGATAGGCCGCGTTGTTCTTCACGAACGACACCAGCTCGAGTCCGTTGATGTCCGGCATGTTGATGTCGGTGACGATCAGGTCGAAGGGCTCGCGCGGGAGGTGGCGCAGCGCTTCGAAGCCGCTGGCGACCTCCACGATCTTCACGGGGCCCTCCAGCTCCTCGAGTGAGGAGGTGAGCAGCGACCGCATGGTCGGTGAATCTTCGACGATCAGGATCCGCGGCACGGTGCCTCCCCGGCGATCGAATCGCGCGCAGGGAATATCGGCGCTCGCGGGCGAGTTCTTGAGGCGCGGGGCGGACTTCCGCGTGCCCGCTACGGGCGCGGTGCGGCCCCGTGTCGGAGATTCCGGGCGATCAGCCGCGCTCGGCGAGCGCCCGCTCGAGCAAGGCGCGGTCGAGCACGAGGCCCGCCTCGTGCAGCACGATCTCGAACGCGGTCGGGTCGGTGATCGGCTTCTCATCCGGAAGGTTGTCCGCGTAGACGAGCGCAACCACGCGCCCGCCGCTCTCGATCGGGGCTGCGTACACCTCCCGCGGGATGGCCGCGCCGATCCGGACCGCCAGCGCGCGACCGCGTGGCCCGCGGATCGCCGCCCGCAGCGCGACGCGCCGGGAGAGCACCTGTTCGAACAGCTCGGGCATCGCGTCGGGCCCGAGCTCGATCGCGCGCATGCCCGCGTCGTCCGGGCCACCCGTCGGCGGCAGCCCGCGCTGCGCCATTCCGACCGCGACGTCGTCGCGCACCATGAACATCGCCACGCGCGCGAACATCTCGGCCGCGAAGTCGAGCACGAGCGTGAGCACTTCGCCCTGTGTCGACGGATCGCGCAGCCGATCGCTCACGCCCTTGAGCCGGGCGAGCGCGCCTTGCGCGCGGCGCCGCGCCGTGACCTTCTGCTCGCCGGAGAGCCACGGCTCGAGGTCGTTGCGCAGCCGCACCGCGAGCGCGCGGTACAGGTGCCATCGCTTCGGATCGGCGGTCGGCGAGTTCGGGCGGAACACCACGCCGTCGGCGCCATCCGGCACGCTCTCGCCGCGGTGCTCCGGGCGCAGCGCGAGGATCGGCATCGCGGGTGCGATCGCGCGCAGCCGCCGCATGAAGCTCGGTGCGCGCGGATCCCGGCGATCGCGCATGTCTTCGGAGAGCACGACGGTGGGTGTGATCCCGCGCGTCAGGTAGTGGCGGATCCGGTCGAACGCGGGATCGCGGTGCTGGAAGATGTGCACGCGACGGCAGAGTCCGTCGAGCGACGCCTTGAGCCACTCAAGACTCGACAAGTCGGAGTCGATCGCGACGAGACATCCGTTGGTAGCGACCGGTTCCGGGAGCACCGAGACGGCGACCTGCGTCGGCCCGACCGCCGGACCCGCGATCTCCACGTCGGCGGGCTCGCGGCTCGGCGCTACCTCGGGCGCGGGATCGCCGAACTCCCCAACGGGTTCCGCGCGCCGCGCCGCTCCGAGCGCGACCGCGTCGACGGCTGCTGTGGGCAGCGGCGCCGGGCCGGAGGTCGGCTCGGTGGCGCCGGTCGATTCCTCGCCGCTGAACACCGGCTCCTCCACGTCCGCATCGCGCGCGGCGGCCGCGTCGGCACCCTGCTGCATCTCCTCGTCGCCGAGGCGCGTGGCCTCGATCGCGAGGTACTGCGTGTTGAGGCCCGACGGCAGCAGCAGCTCGCGGTCCTGCGCGGAGAGATCTTCGCGGATCTCGAAGCTGAACTCGCCGCTGCGCCAGCCGAACATCCGGATCACGGAGCGCTCGACGTGCTCGCGTCGCAGCGACGCCAGGCGATCGGGCGGCAGCGCACACTCGCGCGCGAGCGCTTCGTCCAGCGCGACCGAGCCGTCGGCTGCCAGACTGCGCGCGCGGTCGAATCCCTGCGCGTCGACCCACCCCTTTGCGAGCAGGAGCGAGCGCAGATCCTCGGGCTCGCCCTTGATCGCGGCGCCCTGCACCAGTCCGTCGCGCAGCACGATCCGGCCGTCGCCGCTCTCCGAGCGGAGCATCAGCATCCCAGACTTCCGCGACAGACTCACGATCTGGAGAATGTCTACGAGGCCCAGGTCCTCGAGGCTGCCGACGAGACTCATCCCACTCCTGCGGCACCGCGCCGGCAGGTAATGGCTCCGGCAGATCGCGATGCCCCGTCAACGAGAGAATCGGCCGGCAGATTCCTGACTTGACCGTGCGCGCGGACGATCGGGCTCCGCCCCCTGGGGAAGCAACGGCTCAAGCGGCGCGCGGATCTCGAGTCCCTGGGGCCGGGCCCGCCGCACGGCGCCGCGCAGCCAGTCCGCGGCACCGGGTGCATCGATCGGCTCGGGGGCGATCTCGATCTCGGCGGG
>DATFWW010000025.1:0-84323 GCA_035258825.1 Myxococcota bacterium | reverse complement strand
GGGCTGGGCGCCGCGCCGGCCGGCCTGGCCCGGCTCGGCGCCACAGCCCGCCGCGCCCGAGCCCGCGCTCGTCTACGACGCACCCGTCGACCTCCCCGCGCCCGACGCCGTGCGCGCCACGAGCGGCCAATACCGCGAGATCCCGCTGCGCTGGGACCCCGTGTTGATCCCCGGCGTCGCGGGTTATGTCGTCGAGGGCGCGACCTCCGCCGCGGGGCCGTTCCGCATGCGCGCGACGCTGCGCGACCGCGGCGTGCTCGCGTGGGTTGACCGCGGCGATGCGCAGGAGCCGCTCGGAGACGGCGCCACGCGCTTCTACCGGCTGCGCGCATTCGCCCACGACGGGCGAGTCTCGTCGATGGCGTCGCCGGTCGAGAGCGCCACGAGCGCGCCGCTCCCGGCGCCGCCGAGCGGCCTGCGCGCCTGGAGCCGCCAGCCGCGCTCGATCCCGCTCATCTGGAATCCGTCGCGCGACCCGACCGTCGCGGGCTACACCGTCGAGCGCAGCCCGAACCCGGGCGGCCCGTTCGAGGTGGTGGCGGAGCTGGACGGGCGCCAGTCCACGCACCTGCTCGACACGGGGCTCGGCGATCTGCGCGTGCTCCACTACCGCGTGTCGGCGCGCAATCTCGGCGGCGAGCGCGGTGCACCGAGCGACGTGATGCGCGCGGTGACCAAGCCCGCTCCGCTGCCGCCGATCTCCCTGCGCGTCGAGCACGAGCGGCTCGGAGTGATCTCGCTCGCGTGGGATCCGAACGTCGAGACCGATCTGCTCGGCTACCGGCTGCGCCGCTGGCACAAGGGCCACCCGGTGCAGACGATCACCTACGTCAGCGCCGACAAGACGGGCGCCGAGGACCTCCACGTCGCGGCCGACGAGCACTACGAGTACTCGCTCGTGGCCGTCGACCTCGACGGGCTCGAGAGCCGACCCTCCGCGAAGATCAGCGCGACCGGGCTCGGTTACGAATGGCACGCCTCCGCCAGCCCGAAGGAGGTGCTCCTCTCTTGGAACGCGCGCGCGGACGAGGGATTCGTGCGCGCGCGCGTCACGCGATCGGGTGCGCTCTGGCAGCAGCGCGCGTTCGCGACCGAGTCCGCGGAGTTCCGCGACCGCGACGTCGCAGCGGGCGCGACCTACCACTACCAGATCCAGCTCGAGCGCGCTGACGGAACCACGGCGCCCGTGTCGCCGCCGATCGAGGTCGCGGTGCCGCGCACGGGCGACGGCTTCGTTGAAATCCAGGCCCCACCCTCTAGACTCCCGCAGCCCGAAGCTGCTCCCCGGTAGCTCAGTTGGCAGAGCAGGCGGCTGTTAACCGCCGGGTCGTAGGTTCAAGTCCTACCCGGGGAGCCATCGCCCGTCTGCGAACCCCCCTGGGCCGGATCGCGCCGAGCCGGCATCCGTTCTCGCAACCCGCTGAGCTTCCGCTGGAAATCGTCCCGAGAAGAGGGTAAACCTCGGCCTGCCGATCCGAGGGGGGACTCCGAGGGATGATCTGCAGCGTCCGCGCCGTGCAGTGGGCCGCCGTCGCGATCCTCGCGCTCGCCGCGGGAGCGGCGAGCGCCGAGACGGGCTGGGTCAAGGACGAGCTGCGGCTCAACGTCCGCACGGGCCCGGGCTCGGAGTACCGGATCAAGGGCTTCATCAAGACCGGCGACTCGGTCACCGTGGTCTCGCACCGCGAGGGCTGGGTGCAGGTGCGCACGACCTCCTCGGACCTCGGCGACGGCTGGATCGAGGACGGCTTCCTGTCGGAGCAGCCGCCGGCCGCGATGCGGCTCGAGCGCATGAAGACGGAGACCGCCGAGGCCCGCGGTCAGTTCGGATCGCTCACCGAGCGCGTCAAGCAGCTCGAGGCCGTGAACGGCAAGCTCAACGAGGACGACGCGGCTCAGAAGGAGCAGCTCGAGTCGATCACGCGCGACAACATGGAGCTGCGCGCGGGCGCGCGCTGGCCCGAGTGGATCACGGGCGCTCTTCTGCTCGCGGTCGGGATGCTGATGGGCGCGATCGTGCAGAGCATGAACGGGCGCCGCGCGCGGCCGCGCATCCGGCTGTGATCACCTACACGTATGCCAGCGGCTCGGCGTCGCCGCGCAGGTAGGCCGACACGACGCAGCTGCCGAAGTCGGCGGCGCGGACCACCAGCTCGGTATCGATCTGTCCCGGGTCGTCGCCGCGCGCGCGGAAGCCGCGCGGCAGCCGGGTCGGCTCGAGCGCGACCAGCGAGAGGACGTGCGGGCTGCGCCGGGCGGCCAGCCGCCCCGCGGTATCGAAGGCGAGCTCGGCCGGCGACACCGCGCCGTAGGTCCCGCTCGCGGCGACCCGCCGCGCGAGCTCGAGCAGCGAGGTGTCGTAGTGCGTGCGCGCGAGCTCGCCCTCGCTCACCGCATAGTGCAGCGCGCCGCCACCCACCCACGCGAAGTTCACGAACGCGGTGTTGTCCGCGCGCCATTCCGGATGCGCCTCGAGCAGCGCGCGCATGCCGCGTGCGCCGGCGTGTCCGGCACCGGTGGCGGCGCACCAGAGCTCGACGTCGGGAGGGAGCTGCGCCGCGAGCTGCTCCGCTGCGGAGAGCATCGCGGCCACGCCCGACGCGTCGTTCGCACCGGCCGACCCGGAAGCGGTGGCCCAGCGCACCGCGGCCATCGCGCCGATCGCCAGCACCACACCCGCGACCCCGCGCGCGCCGAGCGCGACCGCGCCGTCCGCGCCGAGCGCGGATGCCGCGGTCACGATCGCGGCCGCGTCGATCAGCCGCGCCGGGAGTGCGGCGAGGCCGCGCGGTTCGCCGGCGCGCGGAGACGCGCTCGCCTTCGCGAGCCGGCCCGCGAATAGTGCGCTCGCGGGCGCGGCGTCGAGCGGCGCGGTGAGCACCACGCGCCGGCGCGGCCGGATCGATCCCACGCGCGCGGCCACGTTCTGCGAGTCGCGCGCGGGGAACACGCGCGAGAGCAGCGGCGCGCCGCCCGCGGCCTCGCGCCGGAACGAGAGCGCAGCGGCGCCCGCGAGCACGGCCCCCGCGATGCCGCCCACCCCGCAGCCGGCCGCCGCGAGCAGGAAGTGCGCGGCCCACACCCAGCCCGCGCGCGGCCGCGATGGCACCGAGGCGAAGCCAATCTCGTCGAAGCCGAGCTCGCGCAGCCACGACTCCACGCGGCGCGCCGCCTCGCCCTCCTGGTCGGTGCCCGCGAAGCGGCCCGACAGCTCGGCGAGCAGTCGGATCCAGTGGTAGGCGCGGATCTCCCGCTCGAGGCTCTTCTCGGGGCGCGCCGGCTCGCTCACGCGATTCGATCCCCCCGGTCAGCGATCTCGCACATGGCGCGCGGGAAGTCAACCCGACCTACTGCCCGCCTACAGCGGCCGGTACCGCCTGCGCGCCTCCTCGGGCGGGAGCTTCGCGGCGGCCGCGATCGCGGCCAGCGTGTCCGCGTCCGAGAGGTCTTCCGCAGTGACGCGCTCCTGGAGCGCGAGCGCGTTGCGGTAGGTGTCGGAGCTCGTGTCGACGCCGCGCACGCGCGACTTCTTCGTCTTCGGATCGATGATCTCTTCGAACGGGACCGGCACGATCCGGCCGGCCCGGCGCGTGATCAGGACCGCCGAGTGACCCGCGAGCAGCGCATCGACTGCGCCGACCCCGAGATCGCGCGTGTAGTCGCGGTCGAACGCGGTGGGATAGCCGCAGCGCAGCTCGTAGCCGACGTCCTTCTCGCCGATCGTCACCTTGACACCGCGCGCTGCCAGCGACTTCGTCACCGCCTCGCGCAGCACGCGCGCGAGCGGCACCTCCGCGAGCCGCACGTGGCCGTGCTCGTCGCGCGGCGCGTCGGCCAGCAGCGGGTCGTTCGGGTCCATCGCCGAGGCCACGCCCTCTGCGATCACCGCGACGCCGTCGGGTCGCCCCTGCGCGAGGCGCTTGACGATCGCGCCCTCGAGCGTGCGCACGACGTCGTCGATCGCGATCGGCGGGTTCGGAAACTCCTCGGGGATCAGCGTGATCGGCGCGCCGGCGGCCTTGCCCGCGCCGAGCGCGAGGTGGCCGGCGGAGCGACCCATCATCACCACGAAGAACCACCGGTTGGTGGTCTCCATGTCGAGGATCAGGCGCTCGACCACGGCGGTGCCGTGCTCGCGCGCGGTCTCGAACCCGAACGTGGGGATGCCCTCGGGCAGCGGCAGATCGTTGTCGATCGTCTTCGGCACGTGGGCGACGCGGATCCGGCCGCCCGCCTGCTCGGCCACCCGGCTCGAAGAGGACGCGGTGTCGTCTCCGCCGATCGTGATCAGGTGGTCGATGCCGAGCGCGCCGAGCGATTTCACCACGTTGGCGAGGTGCTCGGGCTTCCGGGTCGGGTTCGCGCGCGAGGTGTGCAGGATCGAGCCACCCTGGAGGTGGATCCGCGCGACCGCGTCGATCTCGAGCTCCGCGACGCGGCTCGTGTCGCCCTCCATGATCCGCGAGAAGCCGTCGTAGATCCCGATCGCGCGGTGCCCGCGGCGGATCGCCTGCGTGGCCGCGGCACCGATCACGCCGTTGATCCCGGGCGCGGGACCGCCGCCGACCGCGATGCCAAAGGTGCTCATGGATGCTCCAATGCCAGGTAGTGATCCACCTGTTCGATCTTCGCTCGCCTACACTCTTCCGCGCGTGCCCACGCTTCGCTCGGCTTCGCCTCGCTGCGCGGCCTTGCGGGCTGCGCGCGGCCTTCGGCCGCTTGCGGTCATCGCCGCCAGCGCGCCACCCAGCGAACCGCGCCGCTCGCCGCGCTCCTCGCGACCTCGCGCGCAGGTGAGCCCCAGAGCTCATCGGGCACCTGGTCGGCTTCGACGGGTGTGGAGGCGAGGTCCAGCCGGTCGCTGATCCCGAGATCGCCGAGCACCTCGAGACTGAGCTCGCGGAACTGCGCGTGCACCTCGGTGCCCTTCGCGTGGTGCAGGATCGAGAGCGGCGTGCGGTTGGCCGAGTTGAGCGCCTCGACGCGCGGGCTGCGCGACAGCGCCGTCTTGTAGTAGCCCCAGCCGCGCCGGCGAACCTCGTCGCGCAGGCGCCCGAACAGAGTCGGCCCGTCGCCGCCGATCCGGCTGCGCCGGTCGACCAGCGTGAACACGATTCGCGCGCGCGCCCTGCCGACGCCGGTGCGATCCAGCAGCGCGAAGATCTTCTCGGCCTCCTCGAGCGATGACCAGTCCGCGATCGGCAGCAGGATGCGGTCGGCCGCGTGGTAGGCATTCTGGGTCAGCGTCTCGAGGTCGCTCTTGGTGTCGAGGATCACGAGGCCCGGCCACGCGGTGTGCTCGAGGATCCGGGTCAGCGTGCGCGGGTCCGCCGCGCGCGCCTTGAGCAGCGCCACGTCGGGCGGCGACGGCACGAAGTGCACGCCGTACTGCCCGAGCTGTGCCGCGCTCGCCAAACTGCGTTCTGCCCACGCGTGCTTGAGATTGCCGTCGGCGGGGCGCAGGTCGCGCAGCGCGAACATCCGGTCGAGCGTGCCCTGATCGTCGAGGCCCACGATCAGGACCGGAAGGTCCTCGCGCAGCGCGCGCGTGTAGATCGCGAGGTTGGTCGCGAGGGTCGTCTTGCCGACGCCGCCCTTGTTCGACGAAACCGCGACGACGGGGCCGCGCTCCTGGGCAGACGAGCTCATGTCGGCGTGAAATGTACCGTTCGGTTAGCATCGCGTCATGCGAGCGGTGGGCGTGATTCCCGCGCGTTATCGGGCCTCGCGCTTTCCCGGCAAACCGCTCGCGCCGATCGCCGGGATGCCGATGATCCAACGCGTGTGGCTCGGCGCGCGCAGCGCGAAATCGCTCGCGCGCGTGATCGTCGCCACCGATGACGAACGGATCGCAGATGCGTGTCGGAGCTTCGGCGCCGAGGTGGCGATCACACGCGCGGATCACGAGAGCGGTACCGACCGCGCCGCCGAGGTCATCGCACGCGTGGACTGCGACGCGGTGGTGAACGTGCAGGGCGACGAGCCGCTGATCGCGGGCTTCGCGATCGACGCCGTCGTGGCGGCGCTCGGAGAGGATCCCGAGGCCCCGATGGCCACGCTCGCGCACGCGGCGGAGCCGGACGCGCTCGGCGATCCGAACCGCGTGAAGGTGGTGCTCGACCGCCGCGGCCGCGCGCTCTACTTCTCGCGCAGCGCGATCCCGTATCCGCGAGTGGGCGAGCCGCGCTGCTGGCAGCACGTGGGCCTCTACGCCTACCGCCGCGACTTCCTGCTGCGCTTCCCCGCGCTCGCGCCCACGCCCGCCGAGCGCGCCGAAGGGCTCGAGCAGCTGCGCGCGCTCGAGCACGGATACCCGATCCGCTGCGCGGTGATCGAGGGCTGGACCAGTGCCGCCGTCGACGTGCCCGAGGACGTCGCACGCGTGGAAGCGCTACTCGCGGGGCGCGGGTGAGCGCGCCCGAGTTCGCGGAAAGCGGCGAGCGCCTCGACGCGCGCACGGTCCGCGAATGGGGTCGGCGCTATTCGAACTGGCGCCGCTTCGGCCGCGATGACGAGCTCGGCACGCTGAACTTCATCACGCGCGAGCGCGTGCTGGCCGCGGCGAGCCTCGTGCGGAGCGGGCTGGTCGTGTCGTGCGCACTGCCATTCGGCGCGGAGCACGGCGACAGCGGTGCGCCGCGCGGCGCCCGTTGGGAGCCGATTGCGCAGGTCGCGCGCGACGGCCGCGTCTACAACGACCGGGATCCCGCGGAGCTGCCCGCCGCGGGCGCGCGCGCGGCGTCGATCGACCGCTTCGCCGACGGCGTGGTGGGCCGCGGCGTGCTGCTCGACCTCGCGCGGTTCATCGGCCAGCCGTGGCTCGACGACGGCACGCGCATCGCCCCCGCCGACCTCGACGCGTGCGCAGAGGCGTTCGGCGTCACGGTCGACACGGGCGACATCCTGCTCGTGCGCACGGGGCAGCTCTCGCGCTGCTTCACGCAGGGCTGGGACGGTTATGCGGACGGCCCGGCGCCCGGACTCTCGCTGCGGTGCGCGCGCTGGCTCTACGAGCGCCAGGTGGCCGCGGTCGCCGCCGATACGGCGTGCGTCGAGGTGCGCCCGGCCGAGACGCCCGACTGCGAGCTTCCGCTGCACCAGATCGCCGCGCGCGACATGGGCCTCTGGTTCGGCACCGGCTTCCACCTCGACCGCCTGGCCGAGGCCTGCGCGAGCGACGGGCGCTATGCGTTCCTGTTCGCGGCACCTCCGGTGCCGACCGCGGGCGCTTTCGACGCCCCGATCAACCCGCTGGCGGTGAAGTAGGCGGCGCGCCGATGCGTCCGGGCGCCGCCGCCGCGCTGGCCCGCCTTCGGGCCGTGCTCGGGTCGCTCGCGCTGTCCTGCGGCGCCATCGCCGCCGTGGCGGGCGCCTTCGAGGTCGTGCTGCGCCTCATCGCCTCGGGCGGCGACGCGGGCGCGCACCGCTTCGACATCTATCGGCCGAGCCCTACGCTCACGCACGAGCTGCGCCCGAACTGGAGCGGCCGCTTCGCCTGGAACGACTTCGACGTGCACGTGAACGTCAACGCGCTGGGCTTTCGCGGCCCGCCCGTTTCGCCAGCCAGGGCGGCCGGGGTGCGGCGGATCCTCGTGGTCGGCGACTCGTTCGCGTTCGGCTGGGGCGTCGAGGACCGCGAGGCTTTCCCGGCCGTGCTCGAAGCGGAGCTGCGCGGCGCGGGCGTGCGCACCGAAGTGATCGACGCGGCCGTGCCGGGTTATTCGACCGATCACCACCTGATCTTCCTGCGCGAGCGCGGGTTCGCGCTCGCGCCCGACCTGATCCTGATCTCGATCTGCGGGAACGACACCGAGGAGCTCGCCTGGTCGACGCTGCGCCTGGGCCCGGACGGCCTGCCGATCGCGAGCCTCTCGAAGCGGCGCTTCATCAACGCGCGCGGAGAGATGCGCTTCCTGAACAGCGGGCTGTTCGACCTCCCGCCGCTCCCGCTGCCCGAGGCGGCGGGCGATTGGCTCTACCAGCACTCGCACGCGTTCCGCTGGCTGCGGATCCGCTTCGCGCGGGCGTGGCTCACCTGGGTGGGAAGGCTCGCCGCTGCGCGAGAGGCGATCCCGCCCGGCGAGGTCCCGACCGGGCCGATCGCGAGCCTCGCGCCCGCGGAGATCGCGCGCGCGCTCGCGGGCAGCCCGGAGTTCCGCCTGCGGTACCACCGCGAGCTGCTGCGCGCGATCGAGCGCGAAGCGGCAGCGCGCGGGATCGCAGTGCGCTACGTGCTGACCGAGGGCGCCGGCGAGGCGCTGCGCAGCGACTGCGCCGCGTCGCGCTGCCTCGACCAGGCGACCCTGTTCACGCGCGCGAGCCACCCCGAGGACTTCCTGCCCGTCGACGGCCACTGGTCGGCGGCCGGTCAAGAGCGGGTCGGCAAGACGCTTGCGCGCTGGCTGCGCGACGACGGCGAGCTCGGGCTCGGGTCTCAGCCAATGCGCTGAGTCCGCCTGCGGATCCGCCGACGCCCAGGTCGTGCGCAAAGAAATAGCCCTGGGCCGCCACCCGCGGCTCCGCAACCGCATAGCAGGCCGATCACAGAGACGTGCTCGGCGACCCGCCACGCCGACTCAATGGATCCGGCTCGCGCGGCCGGCCCACTCCTTCTCGCGCAGCCGGAACTTCTGGATCTTGCCGGTCGAGGTCTTGGGCAGATCGCCGAACTCGATCGCCTTCGGGCACTTGAAGTGCGCGAGACGCTCACGGCAGAACGCGATCAGCTCCTCCTCGGTCACGCGATGACCCGGGCGCAGCGCGACGAACGCCTTCGGCGCCTCGCCCCACTTCTCGTGCGGCATCGCCACCACCGCGCACTCGAGCACGGCCGGGTGCTTCACGACCGTGTGCTCCACCTCGATCGTGGAGATGTTCTCGCCGCCGCTGATGATGATGTCCTTCTTGCGGTCGCGCAGCTCGATGTAGCCGTCGGGGTGCATCACGCCGAGATCGCCCGAGTGGAACCAGCCGCCCTCGAACGCCTTCGCGGTGGCCTCCGCGTCCTCGAAATAACCCGCCATCACGTTGTTGCCGCGCATCACCACTTCGCCCATCGTCTGCGCGTCGGCGGGAACGTCGCGCAGCTCGCCGTCCACCACGCGCACGTGCGTGGCCACGTGATAGGGCACGCCCTGGCGCGCCATCACCGCGGCGCGCTGCTCCACGTCGAGGCGCTCCCAGCCGGGCTGCAGCTCGCAGTAGACGTGCGGGCCGTAGGTCTCGGTGAGGCCGTAGAGGTGGGTCACGCGGATCCCCATCTCCTCCACGCGCGCGAGCAGTGTCGGCGAGGGCGGCGACCCGCCCGTCGCGACGCGGACCTGCGGGTCGAAGCGCACGCCCTTCGCCTCGGGCGCCTCGGCGAGCATGAGCAGCACGGTCGGCGCGCCGTTGAAGTGGGTGACGCGCTCGGCCTGGATCAGCCGGATCACGCGGCCCGGATCGATCGCGCGCAGCATCACGTGCGTGCCGCCCGCAGCGGTGACCGCCCACGGAAAGCACCAGCCGTTGCAGTGGAACATCGGCAGCGTCCAGAGGTAGACCGAGTCGCGCTCGAGACCGTGCACGATCACCTCGCCGAGCGCGTTGATCGCGGCGCCGCGGTGCGTGTACATCACGCCCTTCGGGCGGCCCGTGGTGCCCGAGGTGTAGTTGATCGAGGTGATCCGGTTCTCGTCGTCGACGCCGCCCGCAATCGGCAGCACGGGTGCGCCCTCGACGAACTCGGCGAACGACGGCCCGTCGAGCACGCGCTCGGTGATGCCCGCGACCGGATCCTCGAGGTTCACGAGCCGCGGCCGCGCGCGCAGCTGGCTGGGCGCGGCCGCGACGCGCGGTGCGAGCTCGGGGTCGGCGAGCACCACCTTCGCGCCCGAGTGGTCGAGGATGTAGCCGATCTCGGATTCGTTGAGCCGCGTGTTGATCGCCACGAGCGCGCCGCGCACGAGCAGCACGGCGAAGTGAGCCGCGAGCAGCGCCGGCACGTTCGGCGCGAGCACCGCGACGCGGTCGCCCGGCGAAGCTCCGGCGCGCACGAGCGCGCCCGCGAAGCGGCCGACGTCTTCGCCGAACTCGGCCCACGTGCGGCGCACGCCGCCGTAGACCAGCGCGGTCTTGCCCGGGAACACGCGGACGGTGCGCTCGAGGAAGACGAGCGGCGTCAGCTCGTCGCGGCAGGCGAACGTGCCGTCCAGCGCAGAGCGAGCCGGAGGCGAACGGAAATCACCAGGGTGGGAGGCGGGCATGCGGGGCGCCATTCTACTCTTTCGCGATGCGCGGCGTGGGCTGGTTGCTCGCAGGACTCGCGGTCGCCGCGGCCGCGGCGAGCGCAGATCCGCCGCAGAGCGCAGATTGGCCGTACACCGAGGGGGGGCCCGGCGGCGGCCGCTACTCGCCGCTCACGGACATCACCTGGGAGAACGTGGCGTCGCTGCGCGTCGCCTGGACCTACCACCACGGCGATGCGTGGCGTTCGTGGCTCCCGCCCGCCGTCAACCGCAGCAGCGCGTTCGAGTCGACGCCGATCGTCGTCGACGGCCGCCTGATCTTCACGACGCCGCGCAACCGCGTGATCGCGCTCGATCCCGAGACCGGCCGCGAGCTCTGGAAGTTCGATCCGAACCTCGAGGGCGGCGGCATCTACGCCAACATGTGGATCAGCCGCGGCGTCGCCTACTGGCGCGATCCGCACGCGAACGGCGCGTGTGCCGCTCGTGTGTTCCTCGCCACGCTCGACGCGCGCCTGTTCGCGCTCGACGCGGCCACCGGGCGGCCGTGCGCCGATTTCGGCACGCAGGGCACCGTGAACCTGCTCGATGGGATCGCGCCGCTCTACGACCCGCGCGAGTACAACGTCACGTCGCCCGGCACGGTGGTAGGCGACGTGATCACCGTGGGCTCGTCGATCGCCGACACGCTGCGCGCCGACGCGCCGCCCGGCGACGTGCGCGGGTTCGACGTGCGCACGGGCGCGCTGCGCTGGACCTTCCACACGATCCCGCACGAGGGCGAGCCCGGCTTCGAGACCTGGGAGACCGGCACCGCGCTCACGGGTGCCGCGAACGTGTGGTCGACGATCACCGCCGATCTCTCGCGCGGCTGGATCTTCCTGCCCGTCTCGACGCCGAGCCCCGACTTCTACGGCGGCGACCGCCGGGGCGAAGATCTGTACAGCGATTCCCTCGTCGCGCTCGACGCGGCGACCGGGCGCCCGATCTGGCACTTCCAGACCGTCCACCACGATCTCTGGGACTACGACCTCGCCGCGCCACCCGTGCTCGCGACCGTCGAGCGCGAGGGAAGGCGCGTCGAGGCGGTCGTGCAGGCGACCAAACACGGCTTCGTGTTCGTGCTCGACCGCGCGACCGGCAAGCCGCTGTTCCCGGTCGAGGAGCGGCCCGTGCCCGCGAGCGACGTGCCCGGCGAACACGCCTGGCCGACTCAGCCCGTGCCGACCGCACCGCCGCCGCTGGTGCCGCAGCGCCTCGACGACGTCGATCTCTACGCGCTCTCGCCCGATCACCTCGCGGCGTGCCGCCAGCGCCTGGCCACGCTGCGCAACGATGGGCTGTTCACGCCGCCGAGCCTGCGCGGCTCGGTGGTCTACCCGTTCACGGGCGGCGGCGCGAACTGGTCGGGCGCGAGCTTCGACCCCGCGCGCGGGCTGCTCGTGGTGCCCGTTCAGAATCTCGTCCACATCGTGACGCTCGAACAGGTCGGCGAGCGCACCACGGGCGGGGGTGCGGACGTGCGGCCGATCAGCGGCACCTCGCTGCGCAATCTCTGGTGGGTGCTCACGGGGCACGGCACGGGCGACCGCTACCGGGTCCACCCGATCCACGGCCGCGTGGTGTTCCGGAAGGACGGCGTTCCGTGCAACCGCCCGCCCTGGGGCCGGCTCGTGGCGGTGGACCTCGCGCGCGGCGAGATCGCGTGGACCGCGTCGACGAGTGCGCGCGAGGGCGATCCGGGCACCTCTGGCTACGGGCCTGCGCTCGTCACCGCGAGCGGCCTCGTGTTCCACGGCGGCACGCGCGAGCCCGTGCTGCGCGTGCACGACATCCGGACGGGCGCGCGGATCGCCGCGTTCGAGCTGCCCGCCGGCCTGCACGCGGGCCCGATCACCTACAAGCTAGGACCCGGCCACAAGCAGTTCCTCGTCGTCGCGCCGGGCGGCCACGCGGCGGTCGGATCCCCGATCGGGGACGCGGTGATCGCCTACACGCTCCCCTGATGCCAAATCACCGGTGGCGACTGTGGTGATCGCTCCGCGCGTCCGATAGGCTGCGCAGCAGGGGACCTCACTCGTCCCCGAGTCCCACTCGGCCGAAGTCGGCCGCGGGGGGCGGCCGGAAGGGGCGGTAACGGCGACCACCTTGGGAACCGGTCAGGAGGCGGGGTCTGGGCCCCGCTGGATGTACCCCACGCCGAGACGGAGGTGATTCGGTGAACCAAAGCAGTACTACGGCGAGTGAGGTGGCGGCGTCCTAGCGCCACGAGCCGAATTCAGTCTCGGCAAAGGGGACGCAGGTTCCCAGCGCCACCGCCCCGAGAGCGCGGATGCCGTAGCCGCTCCGAAGGCAGCCGGTCACCCGGCGCCTGCTCTCGGGGCCTTTTTTTGCCTGGGGAGATCGCGGACCCTACCGGCCATGTCGGCCCCCGCGAGGTCCTCGACTGCCACGCTGCTCGTGTCCTGCCCCGACCAGCGCGGCATCGTCGCGGCGCTCGCCCAGCTGCTCTACGGACACGGCGCGAACATCCTCGACGCCGACCAGCACACCGACGCCGTCGCGGGGATCTTCTTCCAGCGCATCCACTTCGACGCCTCGGAGCTGCGCACCGACCAAACGACCCTCGAGAACGCGATCGCGGAGGTCGGCGCGAGGCTGCGAATGACCTGGCGCCTGTGCGACTCCGCGCGGCGCAAGCGCGTCGCGATCTTCGTCTCGCGCACGGATCACTGCCTCTACGACCTGCTCCTGCGGCACCGCTCGGGCGAGCTCGCCTGCGACATCCCGCTGATCGTGTCCAACCACGAGCAGCTGGCGCCCGTCGCCGCGCAGTTCGGCGTGCCCTATCGCGTATTCCCGGTCCGGCCCGACACGAAGCCCGCCCAGGAGTCGGCGCAGATCGCGCTGCTCGAGGAGAACGCGATCGATCTCGTCGTGCTCGCGCGCTACATGCAGATCCTCTCGCCGGAGTTCGTCGAGCGATTCGCGCATCGCATCATCAACATCCACCACTCGTTCCTGCCCGCGTTCAGCGGCGGGCGCCCCTATCAACAGGCGCACGAACGCGGCG
Organism: Myxococcota bacterium; assembly: GCA_035258825.1. GTDB lineage: Bacteria > Myxococcota_A > UBA9160 > UBA9160 > SMWR01 > JAHEJV01. Next base: position 71,024 of record DATFWW010000025.1, on the reverse strand, counting down.
TCAAGCTGATCGGCGCCACGGCCCACTATGCCACCAAGGACCTCGACGAGGGCCCGATCATCGAGCAGGACGTGATCCGCGCCTCGCACCGCGACACGGCGGCCGAGCTCGTGCGCAAGGGCGCCGACGTGGAGCGCAACGTGCTCTCGCGCGCCGTGCGCTGGCACCTCGAAGACCGCGTGCTCGTGTACGGGAACAAGACGGTCGTCTTCTCGTGAACATCCGCGCCGTCGGGCTGTTGATCGCGCTGGCGGTGGGCGCGATGAGCTGGGCGCTCACGTGCGCGGCGTGGAAGTTCGACCGCGTCACGGCCGGCTTCCTGCCGCTGGCGCCGCGCTCGTTCGAGCGCTTCACGGTCGTGGTGCTCGGCACCGCGGGCGCGGCCGAGGACCACAACCGGCGCGGCACTTCGATCGCGGCCGCGGTCGGATCCGAGGTCGCGCTCGTCGACGCGGGGCGCGGCGTGGCCGAGGCGCTGCGCGCGGCGAAGATCCCGCCGAGCCAGCCGGACGCAGTGCTGCTCACGAGTCTCCTGCCCGAGAACACCGTCGGCCTCGACGACCTGCTGGCCGCGGCCTGGCTCGCGGGGCGCCGCGCACCCGTGCGCGTGGTGGGACCGCCCGGCACCGCGGCGCTCGCGCAGCACGTGGTCGCGGAGATCTCCGCGGGCGTCGTCGCGCGATCGCGCGCGCTCGGCGACGACCCCACGCCGCCTGCGATCGACGCGCGCGAGGTCGGCGACGGCGCGCAGGAGGCGCTCGGCGGCCTCGCCCTGCGAGCGGGCGCGCTCAGTGGAGGCCCGCTGCCCGCGCTCGCGTGGCGGATCGAGGCGAACGGCCGCAGCGCGGTGGTCGGCGGGACGGGCTGGGACGCTGCCGCGCTCGAGGCGCTCGCGCGCGGCGCGAACCTGCTGCTCCACGACGCCAATCACGTGCCGACGCGCGAGGAGGCGGAGGCGACGAGCCTCGCGGTCGATCCGGACCGCCTCGCGCGCGAAGCCGCGATCTACACCGACTTCGCGCAGGCCGGCGCGATCGCGCGCCGTGCCGGAGTCGGCGCACTCGCGCTGATCCGGATGCGCCAGCCCCCCGTGCTCGACCTCCAGATCACGAGCCGCGTCGACGAAGAGTTCGACGGCAAGGTGGCGGTCGCGCACGACGGCGACGAGTTCACGCCGTGAACCCAGATCGCCACAGTCGGCCTAGACGCTGAGGCCGCCCTCGTCCGGAGCCTCGTGCTCCGGCTCCGACTCCCGCTGTTCGGGCGGCACGTAATCGGGGCGATCCTCCGGATCGCGCTCGCCGAGGAAGCGCCGCCGCTGCTCGCGGTAGTAGTCCTCACCCGGCGCGCGCTGGATCGCCTCGTCGATCGCGGCGACCGCCTCGACGCGGTGTCCGAGCTGGAAGTGCACCTCGGCGAGCGTGTCGAGGATGTACGGCTCGGAGTGCTGTGTCTCGTCCGCGGCGCGTTCGGCGAGCTCGAGCGCGGCTTCGAGCAGCGCCGGGGACGACCTCTCGTCCACGGCGATCGTCCAGGCATGGTTGTTGAGTTCGTTCGCGGAGACGTCGGGTAGACGCGCGAGCCGGGCCGCGAAACGCGCCGCGAACTCTCCGTCGCGCAGGAGCTCGTATCCGGCCGCGGCGATCGCGAATGCCGCGACCGCCGCGCTGACGCCGGCCGCCGTGCGCAATCCGATCCCGCTCGGGTCGAGGCGAAGCCCGCGCGGCGCGAGTGCGGCGGCAGCGAGCCCGCCTGCGGCGAATCCGCCCGCGTGCGCACCGCCGGCGACGAACGGCAGGAACGAGATCAGCGTGGAGAGCGCGGTCGCGCCGAACAGCGCGCGGCGCGGCACGCGCCACCACGCGGGCAGCTCGCCGCCGAAGCAGAGCTCGATCCACAGCGCGGCGGCGAGCAGGCCGAACACGATCCCCGAGACGCCGACGACTGGAAGCGGGCTCCACCACGCGGCGGCCATGGCCCCGAGTCCCGAGGCCGCCATCACACACGCGGTGGCGGCGGTGCCGAGCGCGCGCTCGACGATCGATCCGACGGCGAGCAACCCGAGCAGATTGAGGATCAGGTGGACGGCGTTCACGTGCAGCAGATTGCCCGTGACGATCCGCCACCAATCGCCGTCTGCGGCGAGTCCGCCGGCGAAATAGCCGACCGTGTAGACGTTGCCGCCGCCGAGCAGCTGCGCGGCGTAGATCGCCGCGCAGGCGATCACGAGCGCCCAGGTGGCGCGCAGCGACCGGACTTCGCGCGCGGTCTCCTCGATCTCGGCCATGTGCGCCAGCTGCGCGGAGCCGCCGGGCTGGCGCGCGATATGCTCGAGCAGCGCGCGCACCAGGTGCTCGGGGCCGTGCGGGTCGACGAATGCGCGCCGCGGAATCACGTACACGGAGCGCCGCGTGCCGATCCAGATCGCGCGCGACGAGCTGGCGAGGTGGGTGATGTCGCGATACGCGGTGTAGAGGGGCCCGCCGAAGCGCGCGCCGGTCGGGTGGTGGATGCCCTCGGCCTCGAGCTCGATCGACCGGGGTTTCCCGCGCAGCGAGAAGGTAGCCGGCGCGCTCGAGGAGGAGGAGGTGACGCTCTCCACCCGACGAGCCTACCAGCCGGGCGTTCGCGCTCGCAATCTGGGCGGGGCGCTTCGCGCTTGCGCTCTGGCTTCCGGGTGCGGTGGAGGACTCGTCATGACCGCTTCGGCAGCGGCAGCGTCGGGAACACGCGCGTGAAGAGCAAGAAGTTCAGCACGTATGCGCCGAGGAAGCCCAGGGCGATGCCGAACTGGGTCGCGCCCGCCCAGGCTTCCCCGTTCTCGGGCACGAGCGCCGGCCACACCAGCGCGTTGCGCTCGAGCCAGAAGCCGAGCAGGGAGGTCAGTGCGACACTCCCGAGGATCACGGGTGTCCGCTTCGGGCGCTCGCCGAGCAGCACCCAGAACGGCGTCACCCAGCAGCCGACCCACGCCACGAGGCAGAGCTTCACGTAGGGCAGGTCGAGCAGCTTCCAGTCGATCAGCTTCCAGCTGTCCTGGAGGAATTGCGGGCCTAGCCGCGCCTGGAAGAACTGCGTCTCCTCGGGGAGGTTGCCGTACCAGATCACGATGTACTGGGCGAAGAACAGGTACATCCAGAAGATCGAGAACGCGAAGATCATCTTGCCGAGGTCGTGCATCCGGTTCGACGTCACCTCGACATCCCAGCCCGGCGTCGTTGCGCGCAGCAGAACGCACGCGAGCGCGGTCGCCGACACGCCCGACAGGAAGCCGCCCCAGAGGAAGTACCAGCCGAAGATCGTCGAGAAGAAGGTCGGGTTGAGCGCCATCACCTGATCGAACGCGACGAGCGTGTTCCCGAACGCGTAGACGAGACAGATGATCGGGGCGAGCACGCGCAGCCGCGCGCGCGAGGCGCGCCACTCCTCGTCGTCACCGCGCCAGTTCGCGGTCCAGCTCGCGAACATGCCCTTCGCGAGCGTCGCGCGCTCGGCGGCGCCCGCGAGCGCGGGGCGGAACGAGGTGCGCAGGTAGACGAGCGTGAGCGCGGCTCCCACGGCGAGCACGATCGCGTCGCTCGTGTACACGCGGCCGAAGGTGAGCCAGCTCTCCTTGCCGTGCGGCGCGCCGTGCAGCCAGTTGGTGTGGATGGACTCGCGGCCGAGCAGGTTGCCGACCAGGAACAGCACGAACGAGATCGGCACCCACGAGCCGAGCGCCTCGGCGACGTGGCGGACCGGCCCGGACCAGCGCGCGTCGATGATCACGAGCGCGCAGGCGAGGCACAGCGCGCCGAGCGACATGTTGCCGTAGTAGAGGAAGTTCACGTGGAACGCGCGCCACGCGGTGGCCTCGTCGCGCATGAGCCCCGCGGCGAACGCGATCACGCCAATTCCGATCAGCATGACGCACGCGAACACGAGCCCGCGCGGAAGATCGCGGGGATTCGCGGCGTAGTTGGTGCTCACTTCGCGCTCCCCCCGGCCGCGAGACCTGCGGGCTCGTTCAGGTACCGGACGTAGTTCACGATGTCCCAGCGGTCGTCGGACGGGATCCGGTGGTAGGACGGCATGCGGCGGCGCCCGTAGCGGATCGTGGAGTAGATGTGCCCATCGGTGCGGATCTTCGCGATGCTCGCGGGCCCCGCGATCGCGAGCACCCCGCCGAACGGCCCGCGCAGCTTGCCCATCATGCTGACCGGCCCGTCGCCGGCGCCGCCCTCACCATGGCAGGCGGCGCAGTAGCGGTTGAACTGCGTGCGGCCGTTTTCGAGCGAAGCGAGCGACATCGGGTGCGGGTTCTGGAGCGCGTCCTGCGCGGCGTTGTCGTTGGGATCCATCTCGGGCGGGAACGTGCTCCCGACGGGGATCGTTCCGTCGGGGGGTGAGAATCCCTCGACGCGACCGGCATAGCGGACCTCTTCGAACGCCTGCACCGCCTTCTGGCGCTTCATCTGCGGGAACCAGGTGTCCGACCACTGCTCCCAGCAGCCGACCGTGGTCGTCAGGAGCAGCGCCGTGCCCGCGAAGAAGCCGCGCGAGATACGGAGGGCCCTACGGCAAGCGCGCGGAGCGCGCGCGCAGCTAGGCGAAGCCGAGCGAAGATCAGTCGGGCGTGACAAGGCTGACCTCCGTCGCGTGGTGCGAGCGCAGGAGCCCGTCGATCTCGGCGACGTCGCGCTCCTTGCAGCGCACCGCGAGCCCGAACTCCTCGGACGAGAAGCGCGCGCTGTAGGCCGGGTCGAGCTTGAACTTCGGCAGCTTCCCGAACACGAACACGCCGAGCACCGTCATCAGCACGCCGAACAGGATGGTGAGCTCGAACGCGATGATCGTGTAGGGCGTGATCGAGGAGAACGGCTTGCCGCCGACCATGATCTGCCAGTTGTTCGCCATCCACACAGTCATCGCATACCCGGTGACGACTCCGGTCAACCCGCCGATCAACGTGTAGAGGCGCACCTTGCTCGGCTTCTCGATCAACGCGTCGTCCACCTCGTGGAAGGGCGCGGGCGAGTAGGTCTCGAGGTCGTCGTAGCCGCGCGCGCGCAGCTGGCGCGCCGCCGCCGCGATCTGGTCCGGCTGATCGAAGACGCCCAGCAACGTCGGCATCAGTGTCCCACCTCGCCGTGCGCCTTGGAGTGGATCTCGATCTCCTTCACCTCGGCGATGGCCACCACCGGGAACAGCTTCAGGAAGATCAGGAAGAACTGGGCGAAGAACCCGAAGCTGCCCGCGACGATCAGCAGTTCGCCCCAGGACGGCGTGTAGACGCCCCAGGCGGCCGGGTCGTATTCGCGCGAGAGTCCGCCGACGATGATCACGTAGCGCTCGAACCACATGCCGATGTTGACGAGCACCGACACGATGAACACCGTCGGCACGTGCGTGCGCGCCCACTTGAACCAGAAGATCTGCGGCACGAACGCGTTGCAGATGATCATCGTCCAGCTCGACATCCAGTACGGCCCGAACGCGCGCATCCAGAACTCGGTGGACTCGGGTTCGACGTGGCCGTACCACGCGATGAAATACTCCGAGAGATAGGCGTAGCCGACGATCAGCGAGGTCAAGAGCAGGAACCGCGACATGTTCTCGAAGTGGTAGTCGGTGATGTACTCCTCGAGGCCGAAGATCCGGCGCACCGGGATCATCATCGTTAGCACCATCGCGAAGCCCGAGAAGATCGCCCCGGCCACGAAGTAGGGCGCGAAGATCGTCGCGTGCCAGGTGGGCACGATCGACATCGCGAAGTCCCAGGACACGACGCTGTGCACCGAGAGCACGAGCGGCGTGGCGAGGCCGGAGAGGTGGAGCACGGCGCGATTCTGCGCCTTCCACTGCTTCGAGGTGCCCTGCCACCCGAGCGAGAGCACGGCGTAGAGCACGCGGCGCCAGCCCGTGGAGCGGTCGCGCGCGATGGCGAGGTCGGGGACCAGGCCGATGTAGAGGAACAGGATCGAGGTGGTGGCGTAGGTGGTGATCGCGAACGTGTCCCACAGGAGCGGGCTCTTGAAGTTCACCCACAGCGCGCGCTGGTTCGGGTACGGCAGGATGAAATACGACTTCCAGATGCGGCCGACGTGGATGCCGAGGAACTGCGCCGCGGTGAGCACCGCGAACACCGTCATCGCCTCGGCGCTGCGGTTGATCGCGTTGCGCCACTTCGCGCGGAACAGGTAGAGGATCGCGGAGATCAGCGTGCCCGCGTGGGCGATGCCGACCCAGAACACGAAAGTTACGATGTAGGCGCCCCAGAACACGGGGTGGCGGTAACCCACGATCCCCAGCCCGCGATAGACCTGGTAGATCCACCAGCCGCCCGCCGCGAGCATGAAGGCGACCGCGAGGTGCAGCAGTACCCAGTAGCCGACCGACGCACCCTCCATCACGCGCAGGAGGTCGCGATTGACCTTCGAGTCCACGCGCACCGGCGCGGGGCGGATCATCGCGGCGACCGATTCGGCGGGCGGCGGCGTCATGCCTCGTGTCCCTCTTCGCGCGCGACCTTCGCCAGGTAGGTGATCGCGGGGCGCGTGTTGACCGGGTGCAGCGCGTGGTAGGTGCGGCCCGCGTTGGCATTCGCGGCCGCGCCGGCCTTGTTGTCGGCGAGCTTCAGGTTGTCGAACACGATCGCGCCGGTCGGGCAGGTCTGCTGGCAGGCGGTCTGGACCTCGCCCGCCGCCACGGCGCGCTTCTCGCCCTTTGCGGTGAGGCGCGCCGCCTGGATCCGCTGCACGCAGAACGTGCACTTCTCCATCACGCCCTGCGCGCGCACGGTGACGTCCGGGTTGAGGCCGAGGCCCATCGGATCGGGCCAGCGCTCGATCTGGTAGTCGAACCAGTTGAAGCGGCGGACCTTGTACGGGCAGTTGTTGGAGCAGTAGCGCGTCCCGATGCAGCGGTTGTAGGTCATGCCGTTCAGGCCCGACGGCGAGTGGTAGGTTGCGAACACCGGGCACACCGGCTCGCAGGGCGCAGCGCCGCAGTGCTGGCACAGCATTGGCGCGTTGCGCACGTCGACGTTGCCGAGCTGCTCGCGACTCTCGACGTCGGGCCGGGCCGGCTCGAGCACGGGCTCGCCCTCGCCGATCCACCGCTCGATCCGGATCCACTGCATCGTGCGGTTGCGCAGGATCAGCGATTCGCCGACGGTGGGGATGTTGTTCTCGACCGCGCAGGCGACGATGCACGCGCTGCAGCCCGTGCACTTGTCGACGTCGATCGTCATGCCCCAGCGATAGGGATCCTCGGCGACCGAGTCGTTCACCGGGTCGTAGGCGCGCAGGATCTCGTGTTCTCCGCCGTGGCCGGCCGCCGCGCGGCGCTCGCCCGTCTCGCCGTGCTCCGCAGCCGCGGGTACCGCGGCGAGCGCGCCCGGTACGTGGCCCGGGGTCTCGTTCGGCGCCCACGGACTCGGGCCGCCTGCGGCGAGCGCCGCCAGCGAGATGCTCTCGCCGAGCAGACGACCGCGCTTGTTGTCGGTGCCCTGCGTGTAGGGCAGGCGCTGGAAGCGACCCGTCTTGCCGACCTTCGCCTTCGCGACCAGGAACGCGCGGCCGCCCGACTCGTCGCTCTGCGCGGGCAGGATCGCGTTGACGTTCACGCCGCGCGCGGGTCCCGGCGCCGGGCGCTCTCCCGCGCGCAGACCGGTCGAGTACTCGTCGGGCGTCGCCGCCGCGAAACTGCCGACCGTGTGGCCCTGCCCGAACGCGATCGCAACGACGTCGTTGCGCAGGCCGCCGCGCGGCCAGACCGGCACCTCGAGCTTTCCGCTCGCCGTCTCGACCGCGAGCACGTCGCCCGGCCGCACGCCCAGCGAATCCGCCGATTTCGTGCTGATCTCGGCCCACGACTGCCAGGCGATCTTGGTGATCGGGTCGGGCGTCTCCTGGAGCAGCCCGAGGTTCGCGCCGCGCCCGTCGCCGAGCATCGGCGACGGCACGGCGAGCAATACGAAGTCGCCGTCGCCCGCGATCTCGGGCTCCTTGAACTGGAGCCGGGCCACGCCTTCGGCGATGCCCGGCGACGACCACGCGCCGCCGTCGAACACGCCGCCGCGCTGGAGCGCCGCGCGCCAGTTGGTGTCCTTCCACGCCGCTTCGACGGCGCTGCGGAAGCTGCCCGCCGGAAGGTTCGCAGCGGCCGCTGCGCCGATCGCGCGCGCGGTGTCGAGCAGCGTGTCGCCGAACGCGCGCGTGTCGTAGAGCGGGCGCAGCGTCGGCTGGACGATGCTGCGCACGCCCGGGCGCGGGGCGGCGTCGCCCCAGCTCTCCGCCGTGGTGTGGTCGGGCAGCACGAGGTGGGCGAGCGCCGACGTCTCGTCGGGCATCGACGCGATCGAGACGACGAGCTTCACCTTGCCGAGCGCCGCGGCGAAGCCGCTCGCGGAGGGCAGCGTGTGGACGGGGTTGGCGCCGTGCACGATCAGCACGTCGACGTCGCCCGCCTTCATCGCCTCGATCAGGCGCGTCGTGTCGCGGAAGCTCGGCGCGCGCGACGGCGCCGGCGGAACCTGCACGGTATGGCCGACCGCACCGATCGCGGCGTTCAGGAACAGCACCGCGGCGGCGGTGGACGTCGCGCGCGAGCTCGACAGCGCCACGCCCGGCGGCAGCGCGACCGGTCGCCGCGCTCTCGCGAGCGACGCGCCGATCCTGCGGATCGTCTCCGCGGGTACTTCCGTGCGCGCGGCCACCGCGTCGGCACCGAAGCCCGAGAGCTGGCGCGCGATCGCCGACGCGGCCACGCCGATCTCCCCGTCCGGTCCGGTCGCCGCATCGACCGCGGCGCGCGCGATCGCGAGCGCGAGGATTCCCTCGGTGCCCGGCTTCGGCGCGAGCCACTCGTCGGATTGGCTCGCGGTCTCGTCGAGGCGCGGCCCCACGTAGACGAGGCGCGCGGCGCGCGCGGATTCCTTCGCCGCATCTCGCGCGGCGGAGAGCTGGCGCGCGTGCTCGACCGGCGAGAGCCCCGTGGAGAGACAGTCGGAGCCGAAGTCGATCACGAAGTCGGTATCCGAGAGATCGAATACGGGCACCGATGCGACGCCGAACACCACCTCGGCGGCGTGGCGCAGCGCCTCGGGTGCGAACGGCTCGTACTCCACGCGCATGCCGCCGCCCGTCGCGGCGAGCCAGCTGTCGAGCAGGCCGGAGAGCGTCGGCCCGAGCGGCGAGGTGAGCACGGCGGTGCGGCGCCCGGCCGCGCTGACCGCGGCGCCGAGCCTCGCGATCGCCTGATCCCACGCGACCGGCGCGAGCGCGCCCGACGCGTCGCGCTCGAGCGCGCTCTGGTAGCGGTCCGGGTGATAGGTGCGTCCGAGGCCGGCCTGGCCGCGCGCACACAGCTTGCCGCGGTTGATCGGGTGTTCGGGATTGCCCTCGAGTTTGATCGGCCGGCCCTCGCGCGTGCGCACGTGCACCCCGCAGCCCGCGCTGCATTCCTGACACGTCGACGCGTAGATCACCGGAAGGCCGGGCGTGATCTCCTCGGGCTGCACCACGTAGGGGATCAGCTTCTCGGGGAGGTCCGAGCAGCCGACCGCGGCGGCAGCGCCGGCGCTGGTGCCGACCAGCTTCAGGAATTCTCGTCGATCGAGTTCGGCCATCCGTTCCCAGCTCCGGCGCGTGCGCGCCGATCTCGCCTAATAATGGCAGGCGGCGCAGTCCTGTGTGGCGTTGTTCCGCCGGTGACAATCGATGCACCAGCCCATCTCGAGCTTGTGCGCGGGCAGCAGCCACGGCCACCACACGGTCTCCTCGACGAGCGGCAGCTTGTCGTAGGTCTCGACCTTGCCGTGGCATTCCTGGCACGCGAAGCCCGCGCGCACGTGGGCGCGGTGCTGGAACTGCACGTACTCGGGCAGGCGGTGGATCTGCACCCACTCGATCGGCTGCTTCTTCGCCCAGTGGTCCTTGAGCGTGCGGATCCCCTCGAGCTCGTCGTAGCTGGCCGGGAACTGCGCGTGGCAGCCCATGCACACCTCGGTCGCGGGGACGCCGGCGGACGGAGACCGATCGGTGCCCGAGTGACAGTACTGGCAGTCGATCTGGTAGAGCCCCGCGTGGTGCTTGTGGCTGAACTGGATCGGCTGCAGCGGGCCGGGGGCGTCGGGATCGCCGGCCGCGGCGTGCGAGAGACAGGCGGCGCGAGTCGGCCACGTCGCGTCCTTGAACTCCCCGAAATCGACCTTGAGATCCGGATCCTTCTTCTGGAGCTCGCGCAGCTCGTGCGCTTCGCACACGCTCCTGGCCACGCGTGTACCGGCCTCCGGTGTGGTGGATTCCGCGGTGGCTTTCGCCCCATCTCCGAGGTCCGCCGCGATCCATGCCGCGACGGCTGCGAGCGCGATCACGGCGAGCAGCGACGGACGGGCGCGATCTCTCATGCGGGGGGTTCGGAACTCCTGGTCGACCGAACGATCTGGGAACGATGTGGGAACTGGAACGGGATGAGAGAACGGGAGAGCCCGCGGCGACGATGCGCAGACGGGCAAGACTGGACGTCGCAGCGACGCGCCGCCCCGAAACGCGCGGTGTGATATCCCGTAAGCCGGGTCGCGTCAAGGCGAATCGCGCGGCTATGATGGCCGTTGCGCGGAGGGAGATCCGATGGCCGTGAGCCAAGAGCTGCTCGAGATCCTGGTATGTCCCGAGACCAAGCAACCGATTGCGCTCGCAGCGCCGGACGTGCTCGCGCGCGTCAACGCGGAGATCGACGCGGGGCGCCTGCGCAACCGCGGGGGTGAGGCAGTGAAGACCCGGATCACCGAGGGGCTGATCCGCCAGGACGGCCGGATCCTCTACCCGGTCGACGACGGCATCCCCGTGATGCTGATCGACGAATCGATCGAGCTGACGTAGTCCACCGCCTACTGCGCAAATTCGCGCTTCTTGAGCAGCCGCACGTACTCGGTCAGCTCCGGGTCGCCGGACACGAGCGCGGAGATCTTCTGCTCGAACGCCGCGGCCTCGCCGCGCAGCGGCGCCTCGTCGATCGCGAGCGGAAGCGCGGACGCGAGCTTCTGGACCAGCGCGAGCGCGCCGCGCGGGTTCGGCGACGCGCTGATGTAGTGGGGCAGCCCCGCCCACAGCGAGAGCACGGGGACGCCGTCGGAGCGCAGCCGCTCGCCGAGCACGCCGATGATCCCGGTCGGACCCTCGTAGTGCGACGGGGCGACGCCGATCGCGGCGAGGCGATCCGCTTCGCTGGCGAATCCCGAGACATCGACCGGGCGCGAGTAGACGACGTCGGCGACGTAGGCGCCGAGCAGCACGACGTGTTTCACGCGCAGGCGCGCCACGACCGCGCAGAACAGGTCGCAGTAGGCGCGCCAGCGCAGGTGCGGCTCGACGCCGATCGCGACGACCAGCTCGCGCTCACCGCACGCCCCATAGCACAGGCGCGTGACGGGCCACTCGATCGCGCGCGCGCCGTCGGCGGTGGCGCGCACCCACGGCCGGCGCACGGTGAAGTCGAGGAACTCCTCGCCGTCGATCTCACCGAGCGGAACGGCGCGGATCGCCGCCGCCACGTAGCGCGCCGCGCCGGTCGCGGACTCGCCCGCGTCGTTCCAACCCTCGAACGCGGCGACCAGCGTCGCATTCTCGAGCACCGGCTCGACGAAGAACGTGAGCGCGTCTCCCACCGACGGTGAGAGTCGCACGATCGACCGCCCCAGCTCAAGGGGGGCTTCGCGCAATCAGCGCACCAATCGATACCCGCGCCCGCGCACCGACAGCAGGTGGCGCGGGCGCGCCGGATCCGGCTCGAGGTAGCGGCGCAGCCGCACGACGAAGCTGTCCACCACGCGCGTGCGCGTGTCCGGGCGCAGACCCCAGACGCTCTCTAGCAGCTCGCCGCGCGTAACCGCCTCGCCGCCGCGATCCACCAGCGCGCGCAACAGCCCCATCTCGCGCGTCGTGAGATTCACCACACCCGCGGGTGTCGCGAGTTCGAAGCGGTCGAAGTGCAGCATCGATGCGCCGATCACGACCGGCGCGGGCGGTGCCCCGTCGGCCACACCGTCCCAGCGGCGCCGCCGCAACAGCCCGCGCGTGCGCGCGAGCAGCTCGTCGAGCCGGAACGGCTTCACGAGATAGTCGTCTGCGCCTTCCTCGAGGCCGCGCACGCGGTCCTCGAAATCATCCTTGGCGGTGAGGATCAGCACCGGCACGAAGTCGCCCGACGCGCGCGCGCGCCGCAGCACTTCGAAGCCCGAGAGTCCGGGCAGCATCAGGTCGAGGATCACGAGATCGACCGGGCGCTCGCGCGCGGAGAGCAGATCCACCGCGCGCAGCCCGTCGGGAGCAATCGCCACCTCGTAGCCCTCGGCTTCGAGGTTGAAGCGCAGGCCCTCGGCGAGGTGCTCTTCGTCCTCGACGACGAGGATCCGCGTCACGCGACCTCCGGTGCCACCGACGCCGCGCGCAGCGTGACCACGAACCGGCTGCCCGCGCCCGAGCCCTGGCTGCGCGCCACGACGCGGCCGCCCTGGCGGCGCACGAGGTTGCGCACGATGAACAGCCCGAGCCCGAGCCCCACCGCGGTCCGCTGCACGTCGCGTCCCGCGCGGTAGAAGCGCTGGAAGATCTTGCGCAGCTCGCCGGCGGGAATGCCGATCCCGCGGTCGGAGATCGCGACGTCGACGCGGTCGTCGCCCTTGGGTGACACGCGCACGCGGATCTCGACCGGGGCGTCCGAATACTTGGCGGCGTTCTCGAGCAGGTTGCGGAAGATCACCGCGAGCTCGGCGCGGTTGCCGCGCACGGCCGGGGCTCCGAGCGCGGCGAGCGGAGTCGCCTCGAGCTGCACCGCCGAGGCGGGCAGCTCGTGGCGCGTGCGCAGCTCCTCGATGCACTCGTCGAGCAGCGGAAAGAGCATCACCTGCTCGGTCGGAGCTCCGCGGCGGTGCTCTTCTGCGCGCGCCGCGTGCAGCACCTGCTCGACGGTATGATCGAGGCGATCGACGTCGCGCTGCATCCGGCCCAGGAACGCCCGGCGCTGCTCGGGCTCGGGATCGTGGCGGCCGAGCGTGTCGAGGTACAGCCGCAGCGACGCGAGCGGTGTGCGCATCTCGTGGGTGACCGCGTCGAGGAATGCGCGCTGGCGCTGGTTCAGCCGCATCTCGCGGACGAGCCACGTCGAGAGCGCGACGAGTCCCGCGAGCACGAGCGCGAAGAACACGGTGCCGAGGATCAGCATCAGCCAGTCGCGCGTCGACAGGCCCTGCGTGATCGGTCGGGGATCGTCGAGCACGAGGATCTGCCAGCCCACCGCGAGCAGGAGCACGAGGATCGCCAGGCCGATCCCGAGCGCGAGCGGGATCCCTACGGAGCGTCGCACGATGCGCGGGCCTCCTCGCCGGGAGGGTATAGAATCGGCGCGGGAGGGGGGCTCGCGCGTGCTGCGATCGCGCTGCTCACGAGTCTTGCCTTCGCTCGCCGCGCTCGTCATCGGGTCGGTGACCGCCTCCGGTTTCGCCGGCGAGCTACCCCCCGAGCACGCGTGTCCGGCGTTCGGCGAGCCGTCGCCGGGCTCGACCGCGGAGCGCGTTGCCGAGGGCATGGTGCTCGCGCGCGCCGACCTGCTGCGGCTCTCCGCGTTGCTACCCCCCGAGGTCTGGCGCCATCGCGACGCGTTCTTCCACGAGGAGATGCGCATGGCGATCGGCGCGTGCCACCGCCGCTATCCGGTGCCGAGCGCCTATCGGCTCGCCACCGAGCGCTTCGCGGGGCGCGCGCGACTCGACGCCGACGGCAACCTCACCGGCTACACCGCGGGGCTGCCGTTCCCCCCGGAGACGATCGACGGGGCGGGGAGCGACGCGGGCGCGCGCTGGGCCTGGAATGCCGAGCTCCGAAATCGCGGCGCGGGCCCGAGCGCCCGTTTCCGCATCACCGAATGGGCGGGCGCGGGCGACGAGGAGATCTCGCAGGGCAGCTGGTTCCAGCACCTGATCGCGCACCGCGCCGACCTCGCGCTCCCGGGCGCGCCCGCGGCCGGATCGGCCGCGTGGGTGGCGGGCGGCCGCTTCGCCGAACCCGCCGACGCGCGCGGCGTGGCGTGGCAGCAGACGCGCGCGGCCGCCGCGGCACAGCGGTTCGGGCTGCCCGATGACGTGTTCGTGTTCACACCGGCGCTGCGCAAGGTGCGGCGCGCCTCGACCGCGTGGGTGGACGGGCTCTATCTGCCGCGCCATCGCGCGCCGGGCGGCGTGATCGGCGCCGGCGGCGTGGCCGCGGCGGGGGCGGCGGCCTCGCTCACCGAGAACGCCGCGCGCGGCTTCACCGGGTTGGAGATCCGCCCGAACGCCTACGTCTGGCGCGTGCTGGGCGTCCGGGAGGTGATCGCGCCGCTGAATGCAGCGCGCGGCGGCTACCCGTCCGACCCCGATCGCGACTTCGGACCGAGCGGCCTCTCGCTCGCGGACGACCGCTGGGACGTGCGGCAGGCCGTCGCGATCCAGGGTGCGCTGCGCGAGACCGGTCGCGACTACGATTGGCTCACGCTCTATGTCGACACGCAGACACAGCAGCCGCTCTACGTGATCGCGGAGCGGCGCAGCGATCACCGCGCCGGGGTCGGCATCCTGTTGCACCGCTGGAGCGGCGACCGGCCGGGCTACCCCGCATGGCCCGGCGGCGAGCCGGCCTCGGTATTCGACCCGGCAGCGGAGGTGTTCTTCGACGAGCGCGACGGCAGCGCGTGGCGCCGGGAATCCTTCGACGCGCAGTCGATCCCGATCGCGGAGGACGAGCTGCGCTACCGGACCTCCTCGGCGTTCCTCGAGCGACCGCGCTAGGTGAGGGAGGTGTCGGCGCCGATCCGCAGCGAGATCTCGTCGATCTTGGAGTGGAGCTGCATGATCTCGATCTCGGCCTTGAGATTGACCTCGTAGTCGTGGCGCGCGTCGAGCCGGTCCTTCGCCGCCATGCGGTTCTGGCTCATCATGATCACGGGCGCCTGAAGCGCCGCGAGGCACGAGAGCACGAGGTTCAGCAGAATGAACGGATAGGGATCGAAGCTCGCCGGGCGTTCGGCGTTGTAGGCGATCCAGGCGAGCAGCGCCGCGAGGAAGGTGGTGATGAATCCCCAGCTCCCGCCGAACGCCGCGATCCGGTCGGCGAGGCGCTCGCCGAACGTGAGCTGCCGCTCGAACTCGGCCGTGATGTCGCGCACGGTGCGCTGGCGGTGCAGCAGCCGGGCGAACACGCCGCGCTCGAGCTCGCCCAGCCCGGAGATCAGCGCGTCGAGGTCCGGGGCACCCGGCCCAGCGACCACCGGGATCCCGGCCGCGCGGCGGCTCCCCGCGGCCCAGCTGCCCCACGCGGCGCCGATTGTGACGCCGATCGCCATCCCCGTCGCGATCCAGAACAGAACATGCACGGTGGTTCCTCCCGTCTAAACTTGTTGTCCGGCGGCGTCCAGCCGCCCGCACCGGAGAGATTCGCATGAAGGAGCGTTTGCTCGCCGCGATCGCTCCGATCGTGGGCCTGGCGCTGTTCGCCGCGACGATCGCGATCCTCCACCGCGAGCTCGCGGCCTATCACATGGCCGACGTGATCGGGCGCCTGCTCGCGATCCCCGCCCGCCAGCTGGCCGCCGCGCTGGGGTTCACGTTCGCGGGCTACGTGGCGCTGACCGGATACGACCTGCTGGCGTTCCGCTGGATCGGGCGGCAGCTCGCGCTGCGGCGGATCGCGTTGGCTTCGTTCATCGCCTACGTCTTCAGCCACAACGTCGGGCTGTCGTTCCTCGGCGGCAGCGCGGTGCGCTATCGCATGTACTCGAGCTGGGGCGTTCCGCCCGCCGAGCTCGGCCGAGCGATCGCGTTCAATTTCGTGACGCTGTGGCTGGGCTTCTTCGCACTCGGCGCGCTGCTGCTGCTCGCCGATCCCGTCGCGCTGCCCGGCCCCTGGCACGGAATCGCCACTACGCGCCCGCTCGGCGCCGTCTTCGCGCTGCTGACCGCCGCCTACTGGATCTTCTTCGTCGGCCGCCGGCGCGACCTCGACGTCGGAGAGCTCTCGATCGAGATCCCGGGCCCGCGGATCAGCGCGGCGCAGACGGTGCTCTCCGCGGTGGACTGGACGCTCGCCGCCGCCGCGTTCTACGTGCTGCTTCCGCACGGGACCGAGCTCGGCTTTGCGCGCTTCATGGGGATCTTCCTGATCGCGCAGGTGGCGGGACTGGTCAGCCACGTGCCGGCCGGTCTCGGCGTGTTCGAGACCGCGATGGTGATGCTGCTGGCGCCGTGGCACACGCCCGATGTCGTGCTGGGCACCGCGCTCGCCTATCGCTGCGTCTACTACCTGATCCCGTTCGTACTCGCGATCGCGCTGTTCGCGGGCTTCGAGATGCTCCAGCGCAGGCGCGTGTTCGCGCGCGCGGGATCGCTGATCGGGCAGTGGCTGCCGGAGATCGTGCCGCGCTTCTTCAGCGTCGCGACGCTCGCGGCCGGCGCGCTGCTGCTCGTGTCGGGCTCGACGCCGGCCATGCCGGCGCGCATCGCCCTGCTGCATCTCATGCTCCCCGAGCCGGTCGTCGAGGTCTCGCACTTCCTCGGCAGCGTGATCGGCGTCGGGTTGCTGCTGCTCGCGCGCGCGGTGCAGCAGCGCGTGGACGCCGGATACGCGCTGACACTCGCGCTGCTGTTCGGCGGCGCCGGCTTCTCGCTGCTCAAGGGCCTCGACTGGGAGGAGGCGCTGGTGCTGCTCGTGATGGGCCTCGCGCTGGCGCCGTGCCGCCGCTTCTTCTACCGGCGCAGCTCGCTGTTCGCCCAGTCGTTCACGCCAGCCTGGACGATGGGCATCGCGGGGATCCTGCTCGGCACGCTCTACGTCGTGCTGCTCGCGAACCGGCACGTCGAGTATTCCAATCAGCTCTGGTGGGAGTTCGAGTTCACGGGCGACGCTCCGCGCTCGCTGCGCGCGCTCGCGGGCGGGAGCCTCCTGCTCTCCGCGTTCGCACTCGCGCGCCTGCTGCGGCCCGCGCGCCCGCCCGCGACGCCGCCCGAACCCGTGGCGCTCGAGCCGATCGCGAAGATCGTCGACGCCTCGACAGCCGCCTGCGCGCATCTCGCGTTGCTCGGCGACAAGCGCGTGCTCCTGCACGAGTCGGGCACCGGCTTCGTGATGTACGGCGTCCAGCGCCGCAGCTGGATCTCGATGGGCGACCCGGTCGGCCCCCCCGACGTCCGGCGCGAGCTCGCCTGGCGGTTCTTCGAGCTCGCCGACCAGCACGGCGGGCTGGTCGCGTTCTACCAGGTGCGCCCGGACGATCTGCCCGTCTACCTCGATCTCGGCCTCGATCTGCGCAAGCTCGGCGAGTCGGCTCGCGTGCAGCTGACCGATTTCTCGCTCTCGGGCGGGCGCCGCAAGGGCCTGCGCGCGACCTACAACCGCCTCCAGCGCGTGGGCCTCACGCTCGACGTGGTGCCGCCGTCCGCGGTGCCCCCGCTGATCCCGCGCTTACGCGAGATCTCCGACGAGTGGCTCGGCGACAAGAACACGCGCGAGAAGCGATTCTCGCTCGGCTCGTTCGCGGCCGACTACCTCGCGCGCACGCCGATCGCGATCGTGCGCCACGAGGACCACATCGTCGCGTTCGCGAACCTCTGGGCGCCCGATCCGCGAAACGAGTTGTCGGTCGACCTGATGCGCTATTCCACCGACGCGCCGAGCGGCGTGATGGACTTCCTGTTCATCGAGATCCTCCAGTGGGGCCGCACGCAGGGCTATCGCTGGTGCGATCTCGGCATGGCGCCGCTGGCTGGCCTCGAGCGGCACCGGCTCGCCCCGCTGTGGAGCCGCGTCGGCGCGATCGTGTTCGCCCACGGCGAGCAGTTCTACAACTTCCAGGGACTGCGCTCGTTCAAGGACAAGTTCGACCCGGTCTGGGAGCCGCGCTACCTCGCCGCGCCGGGCGGCTTCGCGCTGGCCGGCGTGCTCACCGACGTGGCCGCGCTGATCTCGGGCGGCGTGACGGGGATCGTGTCCAAATAGCAGGCCCGCGGCGCGCTCAACGACGCTCGCGGCGCTGCGCGCTCTGGAGGATCGCGTCGGCGACCTTCTCGTAGTCCTCGTCGAAGTGGTGGCCGCCCGGGAACTTCACTATCTCGGCGCCGGCGAGCTCGGGCGCGCGGCAGAGCGAATCGTCCTCATCCTCGCCGTACACGCACTGCAGTCGCGAGAGGTCGAAGCGCAGGAGCTCGGGCAGCACGAGCGGGGCCTCCTCGTCCGTGGCACCGAGCCACCCGGTCACCTCGATCTCGAACGGCGCGTTCGCCTCGAGTCCGAGCAGCGAGAGCAGCACTACGTGGCTGCGCTCGGACGCGGGCAGCCGGTTGATCGCGAACGGCAACACGTCCGCACCGAACGAGTAGCCGATCACGAGCGCGTCGGGTGTGTGCCACGCCTCGCGCGCGGCCGCGAGGATCCGGGCGAGGTCGGACGCCACCTGGTCGGCCTCGCGCTTGCTCCAGAAATAACGCAGCGAGTCGACCCCCACGACCGGCACGCCGCGCTGGGCGAGGATCTCTCCGATCGTCTTGTCGAGGTCGCGCCAGCCGCCGTCGCCGGACCAGATCACCGCGACTAGCCGCTGCGGCTTGACGGCCGGGATGTCGATCAGCGGCAGATCCTCCAGCGTTCCCGCCACGTCGCCCTCCGCGCCCTCGCCGCCCAGCAGCGGATCGAGCGCGGCGGCGATCCTCGCGGCGACGTCGCCGGGCGCCGCGGCGACGAGCTCGACGCGCGGCGACGCGGCCGCGATCGCGCGCAGCTCGGGTGACGGCGGACCGCTGGTCGCGATGCGCAGCCGGGCCGGCAGGTCGGGCGCGGGTCCGTAGGCGAACCCGCCCCCGCGCGCCGGGTGTGCGGGAGCTCCCGCCGCGGGGGGTCCCTCGCAGAGCTCCACGCGCGTGTGGAGGGAAGGCGTGGGGTCCACCGCGACTGCGCCGCCCACCGTCGCCGCAGGCGACTGCGCGAGCGCCGCATAGGCAAGCGTGCCCCCGGCGCCGACGCCGGCGAGCACGGGCGAGCGATACACGGGGAAGCCGAGCTCGCGCTCGAGCTGGTGCCCGAGATCCTCGAGCTCCGCGATCACGTAGTGGCAGCCGTCGTCGCTCGCGGCGAGCCCGTGCAGGTACGACGGGAGATCGACCACCACCACCGCGGAGTTGTCTTCGGCGAGCTTGCGCGCCGTGCGCCGGAGCGCGGCGGAGTCGCCCTCCACTCCCGAGAACAGGTAGACGAGGTCGTCCGGGGGCCCCTCCGCCTTGGGCCGGACCAGCTCGACGCGGCCGAGCCGGCCCGCATCGCGCAGGTCGCGCGGATGCCCCCAGCAGCCGGCCAGCACGAACGCGGCCAGCGCCCAACCTGCGCTTCTCCCCCAGCATCCCACGGCGCGACGATACCGGATCGCGCGGCACTTCCGGACTACTCTCCCGCCCGATGCAGGACCACAGCTTCTCGTTCGAGATCGACGCGAAGCCCGAGCTCGTGTGGCGCGCGCTGCACCCGCCGGTCCGCCAGCGCGCCGAGCCGGGCAAGCCGCGCATCATCGAGCACCGCGACGTGCGGATCGAGGTGCTCCACGAGGGCGACGAGCACGGCGACGGGCTGATCCGGCACTGCTATTTCCGCGTGCCGCGCTTCCTGTTCTCGGGCGGCGTCGGCCAGTCGTGGGAGTGGGTGACGCAGGTGGTGCCCAACGTCTCGTCGCACTACGAGGCGGTCGGCAAGCCGCTCTGGTCGCGCGCGGAGGGCTGGCACCGGCTCGAAGACCTCGGCGGCGGACGCACGCGCATCCACTTCCGGGAGACCTACCACGTCTTCAACCCGGTGATGCGCTTCTTCCTCGAGCGCTATGTGCACCGATTCATCTCGAAGGACAACGACGTGCTGATCCGCGCGGCGATCGAGCAGGCGATTGCGCGGGCCCATGCGACGGCCCGCTAGAACGTCCAGCGCAACTTGACGAACACCTCGTCGCGTTTTCGGATGCCGGAGAAGCCGTTCTCGACCGGCTGGCGGTAGGCGTGGGGACCCGCGCGGTTGATCACGGGCGACACCTCCCGCACCGCCATCTCGGACAGCTCGGTGCGCCCGAAGAAGTAGAGCATGCCGCCCGTGATCGAGAGTGAGTCGGTAAACCGGTACTCGAGCGACGGCAGCACGCCGCCCGATCGCGACGCGAACTCGTACACCGTGAGCAGCTGTGGGATCAGGCGGTCCTGGTAGTAGCCCGTCGACATCGCGAACGTGAAGAACGCATTGACCGGGCCGTTCGCGGTGAAGCCGTGGCGGTAGTCCGACAGGTAGGTCACGAACCACTGCGTGTTGAACAGCACCGGGCGATCGGCGTTGACGAAGCGGATGAAGGTCGGCCGGTCGACCGACACCGCGAAGTTGAGCTCGTCGGTGTTGCTGATCCCGTTCAGCGCGTCCGCATCCGAATAGGGGACGCCCTCCACCCAGGTGAACTCGAACCCCCAGCTCGTCTGGGTATGGTCCTCCGCGAAATCGGTCGCGAAGCCGAGCACGTTGTGCTGGTCGTAGCGCAGCACCACCTCGCCGCCGCTGTGCCAGATGAACGTGCGGCGCCCGAAGCGCTCGTTGCCCGCCGCGCGCACGGTGTTGCGCGTGACGCCGACCGCGGCGAGGAAGTTCTTCACGTTCTTGCACAGCTGCGGCGTGGACAGCGAGCAGCGCCCGGGCTGGTACGGCGCGGTGGGCAGGAAGCACTCGGGGTCGGCGGCGAGTGCGCCCTCGGCATTGTGGTCCTTGCCGTCGAGGTCCTTCGAGCGCAGATCGCACGAGGAGATCGCCAGGAAGGCGAGGAAGTTGTCGGAGAACGCGGCGAGCTCGTTCTGGAACAGCTGCGCGGTGCCCGCGAACAGCTCCGCGACGAGATCGCGGTTGGCCCATTCGAAGCAGCTCGGCACGCCGCGCGGGTTGGTGGGCGAGTCGATGCAGCCCGCGGTCGGGTGGATCAGCGGCAGGTCCGCGAGCGTCACCTCCTCTGCCCGGCAGATGAACACGCGCCGCGTCGCGCCGTTCTCGACGATCGACGCGCCGCGCGCGGTGCGCGCCGCGCAGGCGGGGTTGGCGACCTGGATCGGGTTCTGGTTGGCGTCGAAGCCCGCGATCAGCATTTCGGGCACGGCGCGGTGCGTGGTGGCCCCGCTGCACAGCGCGAGCTCGCGCGTGAGCTCCGCGGATGCGCCCATCGCCACCACGGGCACCGCGGGCGCGCCGCCGCGCTGGCGGATCACGTCGCCGACGATGCAGCCGTCGATCGAGGGCAGATAGCCGGCCTCGAACTGCACCTGCACGCGCGTCGGGATGTCGTCCGCGTCGCCGGGAACCCCGTTCGGATCGGTGTACACCACCGACATCGCCGCGATCCCGCGGCACCCCGGCAGCTTCACGAGGCCCTGGCTCGCAACGAAGCGCGTGCAGGCCGGTCCGCCGAGGAACGGCACGTTCGCGCGCAGCGCGGTGCCCGGGCTGATCTCCTGCGCGGCGCCGAGCGGCCCGATCGTGCCGGGCTGTGGCAGATTGTCGCTGGTCGTTTGCCCGGGCAGCGTGCCCTCGACGCCGAGCCACGACTGCACGAGCACCGATGCCTCCATGTTCATGAAGTCGAGCCCGCCGAACGGGCCCGACTGCGGGAACTGCAGCGTATTGGTTTCGCGCGCGGCGCTGTCGCAGCGCACGCCGTAGAACGGGCCGCAGCCGAGCAGCGCGCGCTGCTCGTTGGTGAGCGAGCTGTCGAGCGTGGGCGCACCCGGGAAGCGCGCGCGCACGGTGCGCGTGTCGAAGCCGTCGAAGCCGCCCAGATCGCACGGCGTCGACGGATCGTCGTCGGCGCAGCCCGCGCCGTTGTCCACGACTCCGTTGGCGTTGCGGTCGAACGGAGCCTGCGGGTTGTTCGCGAGCCGGTTCAGCGACGCGACCGGAAACGCGATCAGCGGGCCGTTGAGCGCCGCGTCCTTCTGGAAGTTGTGCACCACCTGCATGTTGCGGACGGTGGTCGGGCCATCGGGATCGCCTGCGAACATCGTCGCGAACGCCTCGCCGATCGGCACGTTCACGCTGCGCAGGTTCTCGCCGCTCGCGAAGAACGTCCACGCGCACGCGCTGGGCTCCAGCGCGGATGCGATCCCGACCGTGGCGAGACACGACCACGCGAACAGCTGCTGGTTCGACGACTGGAACTGGAGCGCGTTGGTGGCCGCGACGAGCGCGGGCGGATCGAGCGTGTAGGCGTTCGCGAACCCGGGCGCTCCGCCCGGGCGCAGGCAGTCCGGATCGCTGCCGATCCCGCCGCGGATCGCGGTGGTGCCGTCGAGCGGAGAGCCGTCCGGCAGCGAGTCGGTGCCGCCGCCCGAGAGCGCGTAGGGTTTCTGCGCGGTCGTGACCGAGTAGGGATGCGACGCGAACGACGTGCTGTAGGCGATCCCGGGCGAGGTCGGGGTCGGCTTGTTCACGGGATCCGGCGCGATCTGCCCGCCGTGGACGCACGTGCCGAGCGCCTGGCCCGGCAGCCGCGCCACCACGGGGCGCCCGGTCGCGGGGTCGACACTTCGGTCGTAGAAGAAGATCGCGTCCGCATACGGGAGATCGCTGTGCCCCCAGAAGTCGGTCAGCGCAAAGGTGAAGCGGTCCCAGCGCCACTCGATCCGCCCGCCGATCTCGAGGTCGGAGGGATCCTTCCACGGGGTCTCGGGCCGGTCGACGCCTGCGATTCCGACGCCGAGGTAGGAGTGCGTGGCGATCGCGTAGGTGAGCGAGCACACGGAGTCGGCGGCGTAGGGCTCGCCGCACGCACCGAGATCGGCGGGCACGAACTTGTCGAGGTTGGCCGCGACCTCGAGGCGCACGTCCTGCAGCGGGCCCACGTCGTAGAGCGAATAGATCGCGCGCGCCGACCACAGCGCGATGCGCGACTCCTCGAGCGTCGGCAGCGACGAGAGTCCGAGGTCCTGCGGGTTCCACTGGTCGGTGACGCGGAACACCTCGGTCTTGCCCCAGACGATGTTCTGGAGCCCGACCCGCATCCAGAGCCGGTGGTCGATCGCCTCGAAGTCGAGGTAGGCCTCCTTCAGCTCCTTGGTGCGTTCCTGGGCCGCGCCGCGGTTCCACGCGCGGTCCGTCTCGCTGACGTTGAACATCAGCGGATCGAGATCGCCCGATCGCAGCGTGTGGCGCAGGCCCACGCTCGGCAGGTAGAGGCCCTGCGCGTCGAGCAGCGCGGCGTTGCCGACCGCGGTGCTGCTGCGGTCGGGTGCGGGCCGGAACGGCGCTTCGCCGCGGCCGCCGACGAAGCGGATGTTCTGCGGACTGGTGACGCGCGACCCGTACTGCGTGACACCGCCCTGGTTCACGGTGTCGAACGAGCCCGGGATGCAGCCGCTGTTCTCCTCGAGCAGCAGCGGCCCGGCCTCCCCGCGCTGGCGCCCCCCGAGGTCGGGGTCGGTGGGGTCGAGGCACGGCACGATTCCGGAGAAATCGCCGCCGAAGGCGGGCACCGCGAGCCCGCCCACGGTGGTGCCCAGCGAGAAATCGCCCGCACCGGCGAGCGGCCGCGGCGGGAACTGGTTCAGCGCCCTCACGGTATAGGTGCCGGCGCCGTCGGGATCGGCGAAGGTGGTGCCGACGGTGCAGTTCGCGATCCCCGCACGCTCGCACTTGCCGCGCGACAACTCGCTGATCACCGAGTCGGGCGCGAACAGCGCGGTGGCGACCGCGCCGTTCGGGTCGAGCGCGTCGATCGAGAAGCCGGCGAGCTGCGCCGCGGAGAAGCCCGCGAGCTGGGGATCGCCCGCGAAGAACCGCACCGCGGAGGGATCGTTGAACGCGCCGCCCGTCGCGCCGTTCCAGCCCGACGGGATCGCCGTGGCGGGAATCCGCCCGCGCAGCGGGTTCGCGCGGTCGAGCCCGAGCGCTTCGGCGACGAGGATGTTCTTCGGCAGCCACGGGCCCAGCACGCGCGTCGAACCGGGGCCCGCGGGGCCGCGCACGTCGGTAAGCGCATAGCGATAGTCGAGGATCTTCGCGTTCGCATAGCGAGCCGGGTCGTCCGCCGTACCGGTCACGTCGTCGCCGCCGGCCTGGCGGAAGAAGATGTCGTAGTCGGGGATCCCGCGGCGCTCGCCGATCGGCGCGAACGGCGCGGGCCGCTTGTCCGGGATCCGCTCGGCGGGACCCTCGGGACCCGGCGTCACGCCCGCGAGGTCGGGGTCCTTGGCGTCGCGCAGGCGCTGGGGCAGGCGGCGCGCATTGTTTCCGTACGTGTTGATGCTCGGGAAGATCCCGAAGCCGTGGGAGTAGATCGCGTCGTAGCGGCCCTCGGCGCGCACGTGCGCGCTCATCACATTGATCGGGCCCCAGCCCTGCGGCAGCACATGGGCGTCGATCTCGAGGTCGAGCACGTTGTACCACTGCGCTAGATCGAGCTCCTGCGAGAACTTCTCGCTGATCGCGCGCACCTGCGTCTCGACGTGGCCGTGCAGCTCGAGGCGCCCGTCGAGTGCGTCGACGGCATGCGCGCTATGCGCGCCGACCGGAATCAGCGCGAGCGCCAGCCACGCGGCGCGGAGCGAGCCCCGCCGCGGCGCAAAGCCGGTCGACCCGGTCACGACTGCACCGGCTGCAATCGGGCCACCCCCCAGCGCCCGTCCGCCCCGTCTGCCCAATCCTGGGGGTTTCTACCCCTCGACCTTTATACCCCTCGGCCGGCGCGGGGTCACCCCTCTACGCGCGAGCGAGGTGACCGGCGCCGATTTGCGAAGAGGATCAGCGCGACGCCGCCCGCGATCAGCATCCAGTCGCCGTGCGGCTCGGGTGCGACGCGGAAGCCTGTGCTCCCATCCTCGAAGCTCGGGGCGGACCCGCCCGCTCACTCCTCCGCAGCAGCCTTCCCCTTGTGGCCTTTGCCCGTCTTCGGCTCGCCGCGCGAAACTTGCGGCTTCGGCGACGCCTTCTTGCGCGGCGCCTTCGTGCGCGCGGCCTTGGCCGCGGCAGGCACCTCGGCGGCGACCTTCTTCGCCGGCGCCTTCTTGGCGCGCGCCCGCTTCTTCGGCGCCGGAGTCTCTGCGGGCGACGCGTCGGCACCGTTGGCCGCGCCGTTCTCGTCCTCGCCGGCGCGCTTGCGCGGCGGGAACTCGAAGCCGTGGCGGCCGGTGTCCTTCAGCACGAGCGTGGCCGAGAACGGGCGGCCGAAGCGCGACGTGAAGTCGGTGAGCAGCTCGGTCTTGCCCGTGCGCAGGTAGAACTCGGCCTCCTCGCGCGTGATCTCGCGCTTGCACACGGTGCGCGGCAGGACGAGCCCGCAGCTCTGCGGCGCGCCGTCCTCCTTGCGCTTCTTGCGCTCCTCCTTGCTGAGCTCGGACTCCTTGAGCCTGCGCTCGCACACGAACAGCGTGGGCGACTCGACGATCGCGCAGTCCTCTTCGAATGGGCAGCGGCCGAGCGGCTCCGGGTCCACCTCGTACTCGGGAACGTCGGTCGAGGCCTCGTCGTTCCAGCCCGCCGACTTCACCTCGACCTTCCACGCCTCCGTGTCGATCGTGAGCGCGCCGCGGTAGGTGCGCCCGCTGCGCGCGGTGAAGCCGTCGATCTCTCCGCTCGTGCCGTTCGCGATCAGTGCGCGCAGCGTGCGCTTGTCGAGATAGCGGCCCGAGATGTCCTTCCAGAAGCGCATCGGGCAGTCGGGATCGCGCGGGGGCTCTTCGCGGCATCGGTAGAACCACGCCATCTCGACCACGGGCCGCCCGCAGTTCGGGCAGTTGCCGAACGTCTCGTTCGGGTCGTAGAGCTCGTCGTAACCGAAGGTCTTGGCGCGGTCGACGATCTCGACCGTGTAGTCGGTGATCTCGCCCATGAAGTCGCCGCGCGTGCGCCCGCCGCGCTCGACCTGGAGCAGGTGCCACTCGATCTCGCCGGTCAGCTCGGGCGAGGTCAGCCGATCGATGTGGATCCGCCGCAGCGTGTCGATCATGCGGATGCCCTTCACAGTCGGACGCAGCGCCTTGCCGATCCGCACCACGTAGCCCTTCCCGATCAGGTTCTCGATGATGTCCGCGCGCGTGGCGGGTGTGCCGATGCCCTTCTCGTGCAGGACGGTGGCGAGCTCCTCGTCGTCGATCTGGTGACCCGCGTTCTCCATCAGCGAGAGCAGCCGCGCCTCGGTGATGCGCGCGGGCGGCCTGGTCTCCTCGGCCTCGCTGTTCGCCTCGAGCGCCCGCACCGCGACGCCACTCGCCTCCTCGGCGCCCGCGACCAGCGCGGGCAGCGGCGTCTCCTCCTCGTCGCTGGTGTCGGCGAGCACCGATCGCCAGCCCGGCACCACGAGTGAGCGCGCGCGCGTGCGAAAGTTCTCCCCCGCCGCGACCGTCGCGCGCTCGACGCGCTCCCACTGCGCGGGCGGGTGGAACGCACCGAGGAAGCGCCGCGCGACGAGATCGAACAGGCGCTTGTCGTCGCCCGTGAGGGGCTCGCGCGGCATCGAGCCGGTCGGCACGATCGCGAAGTGGTCGGTCACGCCCGAGTTGTCGAAGATGCGCGCCTCGTTCTCGAGCCCGTTCTCGCGCAGCCGCACGGCCGCGGCCGCGAGGTCGGCGAAGCCCTCGTCGCGGCGCCGGGTCTCGGCGAACGCGGCGAGTGTCTGTGCGACGGTTTCGCGGTAGTCCTCGGGCAGGCACTTGCTGCTCGTGCGCGGATACGTGAGCACCTTGTGGCGCTCGTAGCAGCGCTGCGCGGCCGACAGCGTGCGGCGCGCCGACCACGAGAAGCGCCGGTTCGCCTCGCGCTGGAGGCTCGTCAGGTCGAACAGCGGCGGCGCCGACTCGCGCGACGGCTTGCGCGTCTCGCTCGCGAGCGCGGGCGCGCCGGCCACCGCGGACGCGATCGCGGCGGCGCGCGCGGCGTCGAAGATGCGGTCGTCCTTGCGGTCGGGGTCGTCGCCCGCGTCGAACGCGGGATCGAACCAGCTGCCCTGGTAGCGGTTGCCCTCGTGCTCGAACGCCGCCGTGACGCGCCAGAACGGCCGCGGCACGTGCGCGAGCACCTCGAATTCCTTGTCGACGAGCATCGCGAGCGTCGGCGTCTGCACGCGGCCGGCCGACCACGACGTCTTCTCCTTGCGGCTCTTTAGCCGCTTGGTGAGCGCGCGCGTGGCGTTCATGCCGATCAGCCAGTCCGACTGGGCACGGCACGCGGCCGCGTCGGCGAGGCCCTCGAGCTCCTCGCCGCGGCGCAGCTGCCGGAACCCGGCGCGGATCGCGTCGTCGGTCATCGACTGGAGCCACAGCCGCCGCACGGGCTTGCGCGACTCGAGGTTCTCGACGATCTCGCGGAAGATCAGCTCGCCCTCGCGGCCGGCGTCGCACGCGTTCACGATCGAATCGACGTCGTCGCGCCGCAGCAGGCGCTGGATCGTGCGGATCCGGTCGGCCTGGCCCTTCTTGACCTTGTAGCGGAACTCCTCGGGCAGGATCGGCAGCACGTCGAGCGTCCAGCGCTTGAACTTCTCGTCGAGCTCTTCGGGGGCGAGCAGCTCGTAGAGGTGCCCGACCGCGAAGGTCACGATCATGTCCTCGCGCTCGGAGTAGCCCTCTTCCTCACGGAAGCCGCCGAGTGCGTCCGCGATATCGCGCGCGACGCTCGGCTTCTCCGTGATCACCAGAGCCTTCGCCATCTCACCTCACCCCCCGGGGCCCCATCAAGCCCGGATTCGGAGACCCACCGGATTAGCCCAGGCAATACGACTCTGACAACCGGGACCCCGGAGTGGCCCCCCATGAGTGGCGACCCAGGAGTCGGGAGATCAGCGCAGAACTTGAGGCCGGCGGTCCGCCGCGGAAGCCCGCAGCAGGCGACCTCAGCCGCCCGACGGGATCAGTTCCCGCGGGATGGGCATGATGTTCCAAGTAAAGATGGGGCGGTCGTCCGGGCGCGCGTAGATCACCTCGCGGACGAGCTTGTGGCCGTCCCAGGTGTAGCGCCGCACCTGCTTGTGCTTGTCGCTGGCCACGTAGAGCTCGTCCGTGCCGTCGCCGTCGAGATCGCACAGGATCGCGGCGTGCTCGAAGCCGGCCGAGTCGGTGTCGATCGACTCGACCTTCCAGGCGCCCTTCGGGTCGGCGCCCGGGCGCAAGAGCCACAGCCCGCTGCTGAACGCGGCCGCCACCAGCTCCTTCTTGCCGTCCCCGTCGACGTCGCCAGCGGTGAGGAACCGCGAGAGCCGATCGTCGATGGTCGCGATCACCGCGCCACCCTTCGGCGGCGTGTCCGCGTCGTAGCGCCTGATCTCCACCTTCTGCACGAGCTGTTTGGCCGCGTCGAGCACGCCCTCGACCGAGACGTAGAGCTCGTCGGTGCCGTCGCCGTCGACGTCGCCGACGAGGATCTCCTTGGCGTGGCGGTCGCCCAGGTCTGCCACCACCTCGCGACCCTTCTTCTTCGCGGGCACGTAGCGCACCACGTGGCCGGCCTGGGAGGCGCCCGCTTCGAGCCGGTTCGGCTCGCTCGGCGTGGCGTACACCTCGGGCACGCCGTCGTGGTCGAGATCCCCGATCTCGATCTCATGCACGATGATGTCGCGCTGGCGGTCGAGCTCCACGGGCTCGAAGCCGCCATCCCTGGGCCGCAGCACCTCGACCACGCCCTGGTCGTGGGTGGCCACCGCGATGTCCTGCTTGCCGTCGCCGTAGAGGTCGGCGATCTCGGCGTCGCGCATGCGGCTGAACTTGCCGCCGAAATCCTTCTGCCAGAGCACGGTCCCCTCGAGCGCACCGCTCGCGTCCTTCTTCCAGGCCTTTACGATCGCAGCGGTGCCGCCCAGCGTGAGCAGGCGCGGTCCGTCCGCGGCCGGGTAGAGCATCGCCTTGTGGAAGACGTTGCTCTGCGGATCCTCGAGCGAGGTGGTGCGCCACACGCCGCCGCTGCGGTAGAGGAACTCGAGCCGCGCCGGGCCCGGCACCGACTGGCCCTCCTTCGTGACGAACTGCGCGAGCGAAAGCACGAGACCCCGCGGCAGGTCGGCCGGCGTCGCGCGCGCCGCGGGCGCCACGGTTGCAGCGGGCGCCGGCGGCGCGGTCGGCTTCGGCTCTTCGCGCTGCCCGCAGCCCGAGAGTGCACACGCCGCGAGCGTGATCCCGAGCAGTGTGATCGCGTTCCGGGTCGATGTGGGGATCGACATGGTCCCTCCGCTGCGAGAGCCGCGCTTGTCTAGCAAATGGTCCGCCCTGTGGTATGGAACGCGCCGTGAGCGAGAAGAGCGGATCCCCCCTCCAGCCGCCGCGCGGAACGCGCGACTTCTATCCGGAGGATCTGCGCTTCCGCGACTGGCTGTTCGATCACTTCCGCGCCGTCGCGCGCGCGTTCGGCTTCGAGGGAGTCGACGCGCCCGTGCTCGAGTACGAGGAGCTGTTCACGCGCAAGGCCGGCGAGGAGATCAGCGGCCAGCTGTTCCACTTCGAGCTGCACGGGCGCCGCTATGCGCTGCGCGGCGAGTTCACGCCGTCGCTCGCACGCATGGTGATGGCGCGCGCGGGCAGCCTGCGGCTCCCGCTGCGCTGGACGGCGATCGCACAGTGCTGGCGCTACGAGCGCATGACGCGCGGGCGGCGCCGCGAGCACTACCAGTGGAACATGGACATCTGGGGCGAGCCCGGCGTGGCGGCGGAGGCCGAGCTGATCGCGGCCGTGTTCGCGCTCGTCGACCGGCTCGGCCTCGCGCGCGGCGCGGTGCGGGTCGGGATCAGCAGCCGCGCGCTGCTCGAGGAGACGCTGCGCGCGGGAGCACTGCGCGGCCGGCCCGAGGTGTTCCCGGCGCTGTGCGTCGCGATCGACAAGCTGGACAAGATCGGACCCGACGCGGTGCTGGAGCAGCTCTGCGACCCGAGCGGAGCGATCCGCCTCTCCTCGGCGGCTGCGCGAGACGTGGTGGCCTGGCTCGCGGTGCGCGACGTCGAGACCGCGGCGGCCGGGCTGCCACCGGGCGCCACCGCGCGCGCCGACCTCCTGCGCCTGTTCGAGCTGCTCGACGCCTACGGTGTTTCCGACCGCGTGGAGTTCGACGCCTCGATCGTGCGCGGTCTCGCCTACTACACCGGGATCGTGTTCGAGGCGTTCGACACCGGGCGCAAGCTGCGCGCGATCTGCGGTGGCGGACGCTACGACGGCCTGCTCGAAGCGCTCGGCGGCCCGGCGATGCCCGCGGTGGGCTTCGGCTTCGGCGACGCGGTGATCGAGGCACTGCTCGACGACGAGGGCGTCCGGCCCGCGCTGCCTCGCGTGCTCGACGCCGTGGTGTTCCCGTTCACCGAGGCGGAACGCCCCGCGGCGATCCGGGTAGCGCAGCGCCTGCGCGCGGGCGGCACCTCGGTAGAGCTCGCGCTCGCGCCGATGAAGCTCAAGCGCGCGCTCGCCGATGCCGATC
This sequence comes from Myxococcota bacterium, assembly GCA_035258825.1. Taxonomy (GTDB): domain Bacteria; phylum Myxococcota_A; class UBA9160; order UBA9160; family SMWR01; genus JAHEJV01. The sequence continues at coordinate 40,571 of DATFWW010000025.1, read as the reverse complement.
GCGCGGGTGCACGAAGGATCTACCTGATCGGGCCGGAGGAGCTCGCTCGCGGAGTCGCGCTCGTGCGCGACCTCGCGAGCGGCGAGCAGAGCGAAGAGCCGCTTCCGGCCGGTTGAGGGAGGAGTGCGATCGCGATTTTCCCGAGCGGTCGCGGATTTTCTCCCTACAATCGATGTTTGGATCGACGTTTGATTAGTGGAGAATGTCGCCCATGCATGGTTGGACCCACCGCGACAGCCTCGAGCTGTACAACCTCGAGGCCTGGGGCGCGGGCTTCTTCACCGTGAACGACAGCGGCCACGTCGAAGTGCGGCCGCACGGTCCCGGCAACGGCGGCATCGACCTGCTCGAACTCGTGCGCGACCTCGAGCAGCGCGGCCTGCGCGCGCCGCTCCTGATCCGCTTCTCCGACATCCTCGCCACGCGCGTGCGCGGGATCTCGCACGCGTTCAGCAACGCGATCCGCGAGTACGGCTACCGCGGCGCGTTCCGCGGCGTGTACCCGATCAAGGTCAACCAGCAGCGGCACGTGGTGGAGGAGATCGTGCAGTACGGAGCGGAGGGGCGCGTCGGCCTCGAGGCCGGCAGCAAGCCCGAGCTGCTGATCGCGCTGGCGCTGCTCGACACGCCCGGCGCGCTGATCGTGTGCAACGGCTACAAGGACCGCGCGTATGTAGAAACGGCACTGCTCGCGCAGCGGCTCGGCCGCACCCCGATCATCGTGGTCGACCGCTTCCACGAGATCGACCTCTTGATCAAGACGTCGCGCGAGCTCGGCATCCGGCCGCACATCGGTGTGCGCGCGCGGCTCACCGCACGCGGCGCGGGCAAGTGGGTGGACTCGACCGGCGATCGCTCGAAGTTCGGCCTCTCGGCGCTCGAGATCGTCGAGGCGGTCGATCGGCTGCGCAGCGAGGACATGCTCGACTGCCTCGAGCTGCTCCACTTCCACATCGGCTCGCAGATCACCGCGATCCGCGCCCACAAGGACGCGCTCTCCGAGGCCAGCCGCATCTTCGTGGGGCTGCACCAGCTCGGCGCCCGCCCCACCCTGCTCGACGTCGGCGGCGGGCTCGGCGTGGACTACGACGGCTCGCGCACCAACTTCCACTCCTCGAAGAACTACTCCACGCAGGAATATGCGAACGACGTGGTGGCCGTGATCCAGGAGGCGTGCGACGCGGCGCGCGTGCCCCATCCCGACATCATCACCGAGGCCGGCCGCGCGATGGTGGCCCACCACTCGGTGCTCGTGTTCGACGTGCTCGGCGTGAACGAGGTGCTGTCGAGCCAGTCGCCGCCGCCGGTCACCGAGGCCGACCACAAGGTGGTGCGCAACCTCGCCGAGGTGCACGAGTCGATCACCAAGAAGAACCTGCCCGAGGCCTATCACGACGCGCTCCAGCTCAAGGAGGAAGCCGCCACGCTGTTCGCGCTCGGCTACCTGGATCTGCGCGCGCGCGCGAGCGTGGAGCGGCTGTTCTACACCTGCTGCGCGAAGATCCTGCGCAACCTGCGCGAGCTGCCAGAGGTGCCCGAGGACCTCGAGGACCTCGAGAAGAGCCTGGCCGACACCTACTACGCCAACCTCTCGGTGTTCCAGTCCGCGCCCGACCACTGGGCGGTGAAGCAGCTGTTCCCGATCCTGCCGATCCACCGGCTCGACGAGAAGCCCACGCGCCGCGGCACGTTCGCCGACCTCACCTGCGACAGCGACGGCAAGATCGACCTGTTCATCGACACGCACGACGTGAAGGAGGTGCTCGAGCTCCACGCCTGGAACGGGCAGCCCTACTACATCGGCGTCTTCCTGGTCGGGGCCTACCAGGAGATCCTCGGCGATCTGCACAACCTATTCGGCGACACCGACGCCGTGCACGTGCGGCTCTCCGAGGAGGGCGGCTACACCGTCGAGCACGTCGTCGAGGGCGACGCGGTGGACGAGGTGCTCGCATACGTGCAGTACGACCGCCGCACGCTCGTGGAGAAGGTGCGCCGCACGATCGAGCAGGCGCTGCGCAAGAACGAGATGACTTCCGAGGAGAGCGCGCGACTCGTGAAGCGGTACGAGCAGGGGCTCCAGGAGTACACCTACCTGTCGCGCGACGAGTAGTGACGCCAGCGGGGCTTCCCCCGCGATCACCGCAATCTCGTCGCCGTGGGATCAGAAGCTCGCCACCAGCGAGAAGTGCACCCCCTCGTCCTGCAGCGCGCGGTCGTCGGGCTTGTCGACGTCCTTGATCTGATGGCCCCCGAACAGCTCGCCGTGGAGATGGCGCCACGTCGTGCGCAGGCCGATGCCGACGCTCGCGAGCGTGCGCGGGCTCGGCTCGTCGCGCTCGGTGTTCCAGGAGCGGCCCGCGTCGCAGAACGGGGCGAGCTGCACGATGACCTGATGAGCGGCGTCGACCCACACCGGGACCCGCACCTCGAGCGACGACGTGAGCCCGTTGTCGCGCACGAGCCGGTTCTCGCGATAACCGCGCACCGTGTGCTCGCCGCCCACGGAGTACTGCTCGAGCGAGAACAGCGGGTCGGCGGCGAGCTGGAGATCGGCGCGCAGCAGCGCTTCGACGCCCCACGGATCGAAGCGGCGCACGAGCTGGAACTGTCCGAGCCAGGTGATGAAATGGGCGTCGGGAACCCCTCTGCTATGCGCGGTCTTGATTGTGCAGATCCCGGCCGCATCGAACGCGCAGCCGTGCGTCGTCGCATCGAGCGCGTCGATGCCGAAGCTGAACAGCGAGCGCGCGGCCACCACCAGCCGCAGGTCGCGGTAGAGCCAGTCCTGGCTCGCGCGCAGCACCGTGACGTCGACGCGACCGTTCTCGGTCCCCTCCTCGAACGCGAACCGCGCGCCGAGGAGAGATAGGTCCGGCTCTGACGTTTCTCGCCCGTGAGGCCGAGGTCCACGCGGCTGCGCGGCGTGCGATAGATCGGCTGCGTGATCTCGAGGCCGACCGTGTGCTCCCGGCTGTCGATGTCGATCGCATCGAACGGCTCCTCGACCACTGCCCTCGGAGTGGAACCACGCGCCGATCGCCGTATCCCAGCGCGTGATCGGGATCTGATAGTCGGTGACCGGAGAGCAGACGCTCTGGCCTCGACCACGGAGGGTTCCTTCTACGACTTCGCTCTCCGCGGAACCGAGGCCTACATCGCGCTGAGCTCACCTGGCTACCCGAGTGGGATCGATCGCGTCGTGAGGATCGATCTGCGTTCGGGTGCGCAAACGACACTGTTCGCCGGGCTGCAGCGCGTGATCGACGTCGATGTCGACTCCGCGGGCCGGTTGGTGGTCCCGGACCAGTGTCGCACGCTGTCACCGTGCGCCGGGAGCCCCGTGGTCTATCGCACGAACGATTCGGGCACGCTCGACATCATCTCGCAGAATGGATTCATGTTCGTTCCGGGCCGCCTGGTTCTGGTCCGCTCGCGCCCCGGGCGTGCGCAATGAGATGGCGCCGAACCGCAACTCAGCTCCTCGTCGCGCGCTGCCGGCGGAGCATCTCGCGCAGGAGGAGAACGTCCTGCCGGTCCTGCGGGCGATCGGCCGCCTCTTTCGAGCGGATGATGTCGGCGAGGCTGGCTGCGAGCAGCTCGACGCCGAACACCTCGAAGCGGACTGCGTCGCGGGCGAGATCCGCGTAGCCCTCCGTCCCGGACGGGCGGAAGGCGACGTCGACGCGACCGGCCGACGTCACGAGGTTCCACAGATCGCTGCGCGCGAGCGTCTGCGCGCTGCAATCGAAGGGCAGCCCTTCCGGGACGCTCTCGGTGAAGACGCGCGCCTCGAGCTGTCTCAGCGCGTTCGCGAGTGCGACCAGATTTTCGGGAGAGCGATCTGGTGTCAAGTCGGCGTCGGCCGTGAGCCTCGGAAACCCCTGGAGCCGCGCGGCCAGCGCGCCGATCAGCACATAACGAACGCCGTGGCGGGCGAGCGCCATGACGAGGAGTTCGGGATCGAGCGGGCGCGGCTCAGACACGCCGCGCCGCCGCGGCGAAGCGGCTCACGTTGCGGACCTCGAGGAGCCGTTGCTCGGGCGTGAGCGCGAGGATCCGCGGCACGTCGTCGAGCACGTGCGTGTCCAGCGCGGGCAGCGGGCTGAGCTCGGCCCGCAGCTGGAAGCCCGCAGCGGCGAGCAGCCGCTCGAGCGTGGTCGAGCTCGGATCCGTCTGGCCGCCCTCGATGCGGGCAACCACGGACTGAGCGGTGCACGCGCGCCGGGCCAGCTCCCGCTGGGTGAGTCCCGCGCGCTCGCGCGCCGTTCGAACCAGGCGTCCCAGCGGCGGTTTTCGACGCATGGCAGTTGATAGCTGATCAGCTATCAGAGATCAAGGGGAGCGGCGAGCGCACGGGCAGCCTCGCGGTGAAGGCTCGGGGTGCGGGTCGACTCTCGGAGGCTGCCCGGCGCCGGTTCGCGCCGCGCGGCTATTCGGCGATCGGCCGCAAGAAATAGAAGCGAGCGAGATCGGTCTGCTCCTGGGTGCGGGAGCTGTCCGTCGCTCTTCCCAGCGCCTTGACCTCGTTGTAGTCACGCGTGTAGTCGTCGCTCGTGAGCGGCGTCGGCTCCGGAGGGAACAGCTGCGAGGAGTCTTTGAGTGCGAAGGGAACGACGTCGCCCAACTGGTGCGACGCGATCGGCGCGCTCTCGAAGCGGATCACCGCAGCGCCCGCCGACGCACAGGTCCACGCGCAGCGCGCGGCGCTGCTCGATCAGGCCGGGCTCTCCGAGGTGGCCGCGTACGATCGGGAACACGCCGCAATGCGCTGAGCCGCCGGCACGGCGTCGGCACTACCGCGTACACCGCCGCCGGATCACGCCGAAAGGACGCCGACGTCGTAGCTCGAGAACCAGGGATCGGCCGTCACCAGCGTGAGATCTTCGACACGCGCCTGGGCGATCAGCATGCGGTCGAACGGGTCGGCGTGGTGTGCGGGTAGCTCGACCGCCGCCACGGTGTGCCGGAGGTGTACCGGGAGCACTTCGATGCGGGACCGCTGAGTTCGCGATTGGACGAAGTCCGCGAGCGGCTCGGGCAACGCGAGCTTCTTGCGTGCAATCTTCAGCCCGAGCTCCCACGGCACGACGACGGACAAGAACAAATCGCTATCCGCGTCGATGATCGCCGCGCGCGAGCGCGCGGACAGCCGGTCCGGGCTCGCGTGCATCCAGATGAACACGTGGCTGTCGAGCAGGAGACGCATCATCTCGCCCGCCGCGTGGGCTGATTCCGCTTGGGTTTCTTCTTGGCCGACCTGCGCTGCTTGCGCGCCGTCCGCCGGCGCGGGAAGACCCCACCCTGCTCCCACGCCGCGAGATCTTCGCGCGAGATGGGTGCGAAGGCGTCGTCAGCGATCCAGATGCCACCCGTGTCTGCACCGAGCACGCGGGGCTGGCGCGAGCCCTCGAAGGGAACGAGCTTGGCGACGGGGCGCCCGGCATCCGCGATGATCACTTCCTCACCGGCCCGCACCCGCTTGATCAGCTTCGAGAGCTGCGTCTTCGCCTCGTAGATGTTGACCGACGCCATGTGGCGGAGCGTAGAGGTTGACCAGATACTTGGTCAATCCCCTCCTTCCGCGTCGATCGAGACCCGACGCGATCCGACGCCTGCCGCTCGATTGCGGCGCCCGACCCGATGCGAGCACGCCGCGGTACGCTGAGGCCGTGGCCGCACGCACGGCGAAGACACTGCGCATCGCGTCCTGGAACGTGAACGGCCTGCGCGCGTGTGCGGGCAAGGGGTTCGCGAAGTGGCTCGCGCGGTCGCGCGCCGAGATCGCCGGCGTTCAGGAGGTGCGCGCGCTGCGCGACGAGCTGCCCGAAGCCGTGTGTGCGCCGCGCGGCTGGCACTCCCACTTCTCGCCCGCCGCGAAGCGCGGCTACAGCGGCGTGGGCCTATATGCGCGGCGCGAGCCCGACGCCGTGGACACATCGCTCGGCGATCCGCGCTTCGACGACGAGGGCCGGCTCCAGATTGCGCGCTTCGGCAGGCTCGTGGTCGTGAACGGCTACTTCCCGAAGGGCAGCGGCAACGAGCGCGACAACAGCCGCGTGCCGTACAAGCTCGACTTCTACCGCGCGGTGTTCGAGCGCGTGGAGCGGCTGCGGCGCGCCGGGCGGCGCGTGCTCGTGATCGGCGACCTCAACACGGCGCACCGCGAGATCGACCTGGCGCGCCCGAAGCAGAACACGATGAACAGCGGATTCCTGCCCGAGGAGCGCGCCGAGCTCGACCGCTGGATCGACGCGGGCTGGGTCGACACGTTCCGCGCGTTCGAGCCGGGCCCGGGCCATTATTCGTGGTGGAGCCAGCGCTTCGGAATGCGCGCGAAGAACATCGGCTGGCGGATCGACTACGTGCTCGCCTCGCCGTCGGCGATGCCGTTCGTGCGCGGCGCGTTCATCGCGCGCGACGTGCTTGGGTCGGACCACGTGCCCGTGGGCGTCGAGGTGGACCGGGGGATTTTTGGGTCGGATTGACCGCGATCGGCCCTCGCGGCCTACGGGCTCGCGTCGAAGGGCCGCGGCGGATCGCGCCACGGCTCGCGCCTCGCATAACGCTCGGCGTGAGCTGCGATCTGCGCGGCGAGCGCGGCGGCGCCCGCGTCGCGCGCGAGTCCGGCCGCGCGCTCGGCGTCGGTACGCGCTTCCGCGAAGCGCCCCACCGCGGCGAGCGCGGCCGCGCGCGCATCGAGCAGACTCGCGTCCGGGGCGCCGGCCTGCTTCAGCGCGGCGTCGGCGATCCGCAGCGCGCGCGCGGGATCACGGCGCTCCGCGTCGGGTGCGAGCGCGAGCATCCACGCGAGCCGGCTCGCTGCGCCGGGCCACGACGGCGCCACGCGCACCGCCATCGTGACGGCGTCGAGCGCGCCGCCCGCGTCGCCGAGCACCCAGAGCGCATCCGCGAAATGCGCGAGGTAGCGCGGGTTGGGCTGGCTCTCGACCGCCGGCTCGAGGTATTCGAGCGCCTCGCGCGCGCGCGCGAGCTCGACGAGCGCCGCGCCTGCGCCCGTACGGGCGTCGTCGTCGCCGGGGTCGCGCGCGATCGCCGCGCGGTAGTGCGGGAGCGCGTCCTCGAACCGGCCCAGACGCACGAGCGTGTCGCCGAGACTGCGCTCGAGGCCGGGCCCGCTCCCGAGCTCGAGCGCGCGCGTGAACGCGGCGGCGGCCGGCTCGAGGTCGCCGAGCGACGCGAGGATCCGGCCAAGCTCCGCTTGCGCCGCGGCGCTCCCGGGATCGAGCGAGACGGCCTCGCGCGCGTGCGGCAGCGCCTCGCGCGCACGCCCGCGGCTCGCGAGCGCCGCGGCCAGAAGCGCGCGCGCGCGCGGCGACGCCGGGGCCAGGCGAACGGCCTCTTCGTAGTCGACGAGCGCGTCGGCGCCGCGCCCCTCCTGCTCGTAGAGCGCGCCGCGCTCGAGGCGCGCCTCCGCGTCGCGCGGACTCTTGCGCACCGCGTCGTCCCAGAGCGCTTCGGCGCTCTGCCACAGCTCGCCGCGCGCGTGGGTCGCCATGCCGAGCGCCGCCGCCGCGAGCACGGAGAGCGCGGTGGAGAGCCCGAGGCGGCGCGGAAGCCATGCGAACAGCGCATAACCCGCGCCGATCGCGGGGCCGGCCAGCGCGAGGTAGTTGCGGTGCTCCGCGGCGAGCGGCCCCGCGAACACCGCTTCGCCCGCGTGCGCGATCAGGAACCAGAGCAGCGCGAAGGACAGCACGCGCCAGCGGCGCACGCCGGCGATCGCGGCGGCGAGCAGCAGTACCTGCAGCGCGACCGCGGCACCGAGCGCGAGCGGCGAACCCTGCACGTCGTGGACGAGGCTCAGGCGGCCGGGCAGCGGCAGCACCACGAGGCTCTCGTAGAGAGCGAGAGCGGCGGCCCTGCGCACCGCGGTCCACAGCAGCGCGGCCGCGACGCACACGCCGAGCGCAACCGAGATCCGCCGCGGAATCGCCGCGCGCGGAAGCTCGCCGCCGAACAGTCCTTCGCAGAGCGCGATCAGCACCGGGAGCGCCACCGCGGCCTCGCGCGAGCCGATCGCGAGCAGCCAGCACCCTCCGGCCGCAGCCCACCACGCCGCCCGCGCGCGCGATCCCACCGCCCGGCCGCGCAGGTAGCACAGCACCGCGGAGAGACTGAACAGCGCCGCGAGCAGCGCTCCGCGCTGCGCCACCCACGTGACGGCCTCGACCTGGAGCGGATGAGCGGCGAACAGCGCCGCGCCCGCGAACGCGGCCCACGGGACCGCCTCGTCGGAGAGTGCGATCCGCGGGCGCGCGCGCCGGAACAGCGCGCCGCCGAGCGCGAACACGAGCAGCGCGTTCGCGGCGTGGAGCGCCGTGTCGACGGCATGGTAGCCGTGCACGTCGAGGCGCCCGAAGCGGTAGTTCAGCCCATACGAGAGCTGCACGACCGGGTGCTCACTCGCGAACGCCGCCGCGACGCGCTCGAGCGAAACCTCGTGCCACCGGACCGCCGCGTTCTCGACGATCTCGGGGTAGTCGGCGCCGACGAACTCCGCGCCGCGGCTGCCCGCGTACAGCGCGGCGCACGCGATCGCGAGCAGCACCGCGACCACCGCGGGCGGCGGCGCTGCGGTCGCCATGCGCGGGTCGCCAGCGGTCTGCACCGCGCCGGAATGTAGGCGCCCTACGAGGTCGGCGGAGGGCCCTCGTCGAAGCGCGGCAGATCGTCGTGGATGTCGTGCCAGGGCGCCTTCGAGCCCACCCAGATGTGCTCGTTCGGGCGGATTCCGGGATCGTCGTCGAGCGCGCCCATCGGCACGATCGCGAAGCCGCGGCCGGCATCGACGCGCGGCGCCTTCGCACCGCAGATCCGGCAGAACACCTGCGTGTAGAACTTCGCCTCGGGGATCTTGTAGCTCGCGAGCTCGCTCTCGCCGCGCGTGAAGCGCAGGCCATCGATCGATACCAGCATGTTGGTCGCGTGCGCGCCGCCGCGCGCCTTGCGGCATCGCCCGCAGTGGCAGCTGCGCGCCAGGATCGGCTCGCCCTCGATCCGGAACGCGACCGCACCGCACAGGCAGCTCCCGCGCGGAGCGCCGGGCGGGTCGCGCAGCGGGAGATCGGCGCCGACCGGTGCGTCGATGCCGGGCGGAAACGCGTCGAACGCCGGCAGGCCGTCGCGAATCTCCCACCAGGGAGCCTTCGACGCTGCGAACATGTGGAATCCGGGACGCACGACCGGATCGCCGTCGAGCGTGCCGTACGGGATGAAGCTGAACCCCGCGGACGGATCGCCGGGCAACGCCGAGCCACAGCGCGCGCAGAACCAGCGGTAGAACTCCGGCGACGACTCGTAGCGCGCGGCGCTCTGCTCTCCGCGCAGCCACCGCCGCCCGCGCGCGAGTGCACCGGTGGCGCAGGGTATGCCGTGAAACTTGCGGCAGTAGGAGCAGTGGCAGTGATGCGCGTGCTCGAGCGGGCCCTCGACCTCGTACGCCACTTCGCCGCACAGACATCCGCCGCGCAGACCTGCCATGCTCTGCCTCCAGCGCGAAGATAGGCCGACCGCCTGTGACATGCTCCACCGTCCGCTCACCAGGGAGCGGTTCACGATGAACCACGGTGAGCGCCGCGCTCGCCATCGCCGCCTGTGCGCCGTACGGAACGAGCTAGTCGCGCAGCCGCGAGGCGAGCACGCGGTAGGCCGCGAGCGCCGCGAAGAAGACGACGATCAGCAGCGCCGCGCGCCAGGTCGCGCGGTCCAAGATCGCGGCGGCGCCCGACACATCCAGGCCGTTGATCGCGGCCACGAGCTCGCGGAGACCGCGGCTCGCGTCGGCGATCCGGACCGCGGCCGACTCGTACTCGCGCACATCGAAGGGGCGTCCGCTGTCGCCGGCCGCGCGGTCGTCGGCGCGCATCTCCGCGAGCAGCGCCGTCCACTGCGCGCTCGCCTCGCCGACGCGATCGGCCACGCGGGAGAGCGGCTCGCCCAGCGCCTGCGCGCGCGCGAGCGCGGAGTCGAGCTCCGCGAGCGCAGCCTTCGCCTCGTGCAGCTGCGCTGCCATTTCGGCTCCGAGCTCCTCGGGGAGCGCCGTGGCGGCGCCCGAGATGCCCTGCGCGCCCACCGCGACCGACTCCGCGGCCGAGAGCGCGCGCTCCACCGACTCGAGCTCTTCGGCATCGTAGAGCAGCAGCTCGGCCTGCCAGCGCGATTGCTGTGGCAGCTGGTTCACCACTGCGGTGAACTCGCGCGCGGTCTCGTTGAAGTTCTGCACCGCCTGCGCGGTATCGCTCACGCCCGAAAGCGCGCGGAACGGAGTCATCGGGAGGTCCGTGACCCACGAGAAGGTCTGTTGCTGCTTCGGGTCTGCGAAGGCGTGGATCAGGGCCTCCGACGCGAACGTCCCCTCGATCGGGTGCTGCGTGATCACCTCGTCGACTTGCTTGCGCAGGCGCGCCAGCTGCCGGTCGCTCAGGAAGACGCGCCCCAGATCGACGACCTCCTGCTCGAGGCGGCTCGCCGCATCTGCGGCGATCGACTGCCGGTCTCCGAACAGCTCGCGGCCCTCGCCCGTGGTGAGGTACTCGCGCTGCGCGACGGACAGCGCGAGCGACGCCACGTAGGCCGTCTTGGCGTCGGGACGGAACGCGGCCAGCCGCGCGAGCGGGATCATGTGCAGCTGCCACAGTACGGCGTTGCGGCGCACGGCGCGGTCGCGCGACTCGGCGCGGATCTGATCGGCGGTGACGCCGACGAGCGAGGCGAAGCTCACCGCCCAGACGCCGAGCGCGGAGTGCAGATCGTCCTCGGTCGCGCCGATCGCCTGCGCGCCCATGCGCATGCCGGGCACGCGCTCCGCGACTCCCGCACAACCGGCGAGACACGCGGCGAGCCCTAGCAACGCGGCGGCGCGACTGGGGGGCATCGGGCACAAGGTCGCGATCTCGCGCGAGGCCGGCAAGCCGCCGCTCATTCCGCCGGCGGCGCGATCGACTCCGCGAGCAGCGCGAACTCGGCAGCACGGCCCGAGCTCGGCCGCCACGCGAGTCCGATCGTACGGTGCGGCTCCGGTCTGGCGAACGGCACCACGGCGAGGCCCGTGCGGCGCGCCTCGCTGCGCAGCGAGAGCTCGGGCAGGAGCGTCACGCCGGCGCCGCCGCACACCATCTCGATCAGCGTGCCGAGGCTGGTGGCGCGGAAGTCGCCGTGCTCGTCGGCGCCCGCCTCGCGGCACACGGCGAGCGCCTGAGCGCGCAGGCAGTGGCCGTCATCGAGCAGGAGCACCGGCTCGCCGGCGAGGTCGCGCTCGCGCAGGCGGCGCCGCCGCGCGAGACGGTGACGGGCCGGCAGCGCGACGTGGAACGGGTCGCGGAACAGCGCGCGCGTCGCGAGATCACCGAGCGGCGCCTCGAGCGCGAGCAGCAGCACGTCGAGCTCGCCCCGTTCGAGCGCGGCGACGAGATCACCCGTCTGCGCCTCGCGCAGCCAGAGGCGCAGCTCCGGATGGCGGCGGCGCACGCGCGGCAGCGCGCGCGGGAGCAGATAGGGCGCGACCGTCGGGATCACGCCGAGCCGCAGCGCCCCACTCAGCGGGCGCTGCAGCGCGCTCGCTGTCTCGACGAGGCCGCGCGCCTCGGCCAGCACCGCCCGCGCGCGCCGCACCACCTCTGCGCCCGCGGGCGTCAGCAGCACGCGGCGCCGGTCGCGCTCGAGCAGGGGCAGGTCGAGCAGCGATTCGAGCTGCCGGATCTGGGCCGACAGTCCCGGCTGCGACACGCCGCACGCGCGCGCGGCGCCGTGGAAGCTGCCGAGGTCGGCGATCGCGACCAGGTACTCGAGCTGGCGCAGCGTCGGGGTCTGGACCATGCAAAGCAATGATTATCAAACCGGGAACATAAATTCATTGGAACTTATCGCGTGCCGGGCCGACCCTCTGACTTGCAAACAGGAGGAATCGCATGGCGAGCACACTTCGCACCGAATCCGGCGCCCCGGTCGCCGACAATCAGAACTCCCAGACCGCCGGCCCGTCCGGCCCCGTGCTGCTCCAGGACCAGCACCTGATCGAGAAGCTCGCGCGCTTCAACCGCGAGCGGATCCCCGAGCGCGTCGTGCACGCGGTCGGATCGGGCGCCCACGGCCTCTTCACCGTCACCAACCCCGCGGCCGCGCGCTACACGCGCATGCGGATGATGAGCGAGGTCGGCAAGCGCACGCCCGTGTTCGCGCGCTTCTCGACCGTGGCAGGCTCGAAGGGAGCACCCGACAGCGTGCGTGACCCGCGCGGGTTCGCACTCAAGTTCTACACCGAGGACGGCAACTGGGACCTCGCTGGCAACAACACGCCGATCTTCTTCATCCGCGACCCGCTCAAGTTCCCGGACTTCATCCACAGCCAGAAATACGACCCGTACACGAACGAGCAGGAGCCCGAGAACGTCTGGGACTTCTTCTCGTGGAGCCCGGAGGCCACCCACCAGTTCACCTGGCTGTTCGGCGACCGCGGCATCCCGGCCAGCTATCGCCACATGGACGGCTTCGGATCGCACACCTTCCAGTGGGTGAACGCGAGGGAAGAGCGCCACTGGGTGAAGTTCCACTTCAAGACCGACCAGGGCATCCGTTGCCTCTCGAACGAGGAGAGCGCGCGAATCTGCGGCGCAAACCCGCAGCATCAGCAGCAGGACCTGCGCACCGCGATCGAGCGCGGCGAGTTCCCGTCGTGGACGCTGAAGGTGCAGCTGATGCCCGAGGCCGACGCGGCGACCTACCGCTTCAACCCGTTCGACCTCACGAAGGTCTGGCCGCACGGCGATTACCCCCTCGTCGAGGTCGGCAGGCTCGTGCTCGACCGCAACCCCGAGAGCTTCTTCGCCGAGGTCGAGCAGTCGGCGTTCGACCCGGGCCACTTCGTGCCGGGCGTCGGGCCGTCGCCGGACAAGATGCTCCAGGGGCGCCTGTTCGCGTACGGGGATGCCCACCGCTACCGCCTGGGCATCAATCACACCCAGCTCCCAGTGAATGCCGCGCGCGGCGTCGCGGGCGGCGCCACCAACTACGGCCGCGACGGCGCGATGCGGATCGACCGCAACGGCGCGCGCGCGAAGAACTACGAGCCCAACTCGTTCGACGGCCCGAAGCAGACGAACCAGACACTCTACGCGGGGCTCGCGGTCGCGGGCAGCTCCGGCGGCCACGCGCCCGTCCGCCACGCCGACGACGACGACTTCGTACAGGCCGGGATGCTCTATCGCCTGATGAAGGAGGACGAGCGCGTCCGGCTCGTCGCGAGCATCGCCAGCGGCCTCGCGAGGGTGTCGCGCGCCGACATCGTCTCGCGCTCGATCGCGCACTTCCGCAGCGCCGACGCCGAGTACGGCGCGCGCGTGGAGGCGGCGGTCAAGGAGATCCGCGGTTGACGAACGCGGGGCGGATCAGCGCGACCGGCGCGATCCGTCCCGCTCGGTCGCCAGCTTGCGCACGGGCGCGCAACGGAAGCAGTCGAGCTGGTGGTCGTTGACCATGCCGGTGGCCTGCATGTGCGCATAGCAGATCGTCGGGCCGACGAACTTGAACCCGCGCGCGATCAGGTCCTTCGACATCGCCGCCGATTCCGGCGTCTTGGCGGGCACGTCGCGGGTGCTCTTCCAGTGGCCCTGGAGCGGAGCCTCATCCACGAAACGCCAGACATAGCGATCGAACGATCCGAACTCCTCCTGAACGGCCAGGAACGCGCGCGCGTTCGCGATCGCCGCCTCCACCTTCTGGCGGTTGCGCACGATGCCCGGGTTCTGCAGCAGGCGCTCGACGCTGCGCCGGTTGAACCGCGCGACTGCCTCGGGATCGAAGCCCGCGAATGCGGTGCGGTAGCTCTCCCGCTTGCGCAGGATCGTGAGCCAGGAGAGCCCCGCCTGCGCGCCTTCGAGCACGAGGAACTCGAACAGCTTGCGGTCGTCGTGCAGCGGCACGCCCCACTCGGTGTCGTGGTATTCGACGTAGATCGGATCGGATCCGACCCAGTGGCACCGCTTCATCGGCTGCCTCCGCGGAACATCGCGAGCGCGCGCGCGACCAGCCGCGTGACGCTCTCGTCCGTCTCCAGCTCGGCGAGGCGCTCGACCAGCACCCAGCGCAGCGCGATGGACTCTTCGCTCCGCCGCAGCGCTGCGCCGCCGTCCGCGACAAAGCCATAGCGCAGGTCGAAGTGCAGATGGGCCGGCTCGGCGCCGCGCGCGGGGATCTCGTGCACGTCGACGTCGACGAGCGCGCTGCCTTCCGCGCCGCACAGCGGCGCGGGGTCGGCGAGCCCGGACTCCTCGCGCAGCTCGCGCAGCGCGCCCGCGAGCGGCGTCGCGTCGCCGGGCTCGGCGTGGCCGCCCGGCTGGAGCCAGCGCCCGAGCCGCGCGTGGTGCAGGAGCAGCACGTGCGCGCCCTGGGCGTCGAGCACGCAGGCGGAGCAGGTGATGTGGCCGGGTGAGTACTGGTCGCGCGAGAACGGCGCGCGCGTGTCCTCGAGCAACCGCGCGAAACGCGCGCCCGCGGCGGCGTCTTCGGGATGGGCGCGCGCGTGGCGCGCGAGCTCGGCCGACACCGCACCGCGGTTCAACGCGCGCTCCGGTCGGAGCCCGAGGCGGGCAGCGGGCCGCGCAGCGCGCGCGGAGCGCGCAGCGGCTCGCCCGCGTTCAGCGCGACGAGGCCGTCGAACAACCCGGGGTGCCGCGCGACGAGTGACACGAACGCATGTCGCATGCGCGGGCGATGCGCGGCGACGAGCAAGAGGCCCGTCAGCGCGCGCGGCACCGCCAGCAGCCGGCGCCGGCGCAGCGCGTAGTCGCGCAGCGGCGCTCCGCTCGCGATCGCCGCGACGAGCGACCGCGCGGACAAGAGTCCCACCGTGATCCCCTCGCCCGTGAGCGGATCGAGACACCCGGCCGCATCGCCGACCAGCGCTACGCGGCCGCGGTAGCAGCGGCGCGCGCGCAGCGCGAACGGCCCGGCGCCGGACACGTCGCTGGTCGGCTCGGAGCAGCGCAGCCGCGCCCGCAGCGCCGGGAACAGCTCCAGCAGATCGTCGAATCGCCGGCCGTCGCCGCGCCAGAGACAGGCGATCCCGACCTCGTCGCGCGCGACGGGCGTGACGTACGCCTCCGCCTCGTCGGCCCAGTGCACCTCGACGAGTGCCGACCAGGGCTCCACGCGGAAGTGTCGGCGGATCCCGTAGCGCAGCGGCGTGCGCGCGCGCCGCTCGAGCCCGCTCTTGCGGCGGATGGCGCTGTGCAGACCGTCCGCGCCGATCAGCCACGACGCGGACAGCGCACCCGCGTCGGTCTCGACCCGGATCCCGTCCCCGGACTCGCCGAAGTCCCGCACCGCACATCCGGAGACGATTTCGACGCCGAGCGCGCGTGCGCGCTCGCGGAGCGCGCGCGAGAGGGCGATCCGCCGCACGCCGCGCCCGGGCTCGCCCGGAAACCGGCCCTCGGCGACCGCACCGCGCGAGAGGAAGCGCACACCCTCGAACGGCCGCCCGGGCAGGTCGACGCCGAGCTCGCGCAAGAGCGCGACTCCGCGCGGCATGATCCCCTCGCCGCACGCCTTGTCGATCGTCTCTCCGCGGCGGCGCTCGAGCACCACGGCGCGCAGCCCTGCGTCCGCCGCGAAGATCGCCGTGGCGAGGCCGACCGGTCCCGCGCCCGCGATCGCGAGATCCGCGGATTCCGCTAGCGCCATGCGCCGGGGGTCGGCAGGAAGCGCGCGCGGTCACCGAGCGCGTCGCGATAGTCGGTGAGGCGCCCGAGCGCGCGCTCCTCGCAGCCGATCCGCACCGCGAGCAGCGCGGCGTTGGCGAGCGTGAAGCAGATCGCCGTGAGCCACGCCGTGTGGATCATCGGCAGCGCCACGCCCTCGATCGCAACCGCGGCGTAGTTGGGATGGCGAACGAATCGATACGGGCCGCGCGTGACCACGGGCTCGCCCGGCACCACGATCACGCGCACGTTCCAGCGCTCGCCGAGCGTCCAGATCGACCAGTAGCGCAGCGCCTGCGCGAGCGCGGCCGCGGCGAGCATCGCGGCCGCGAGTGCGGGATGGAACGCGCGCCCGAGCAGCACGACTTCCGCTCCGCAGGCGACGAGGAAGGAGAGGTGCAGCACCTTCATCACCCGGAAGTGCCCCGCGTCGCACTCGATGCCGCCGCGCGCGAGCGCGCGGCGCGCGTTGCGCCGCGAGAGCCCGATCTCGAACAGGCGCTCGAGCCCGACCGCTGCGAGCAGCGCGAGATAGGCCGTCACCATGCGAGCAGCACCAGCTCCGCGCAGAAGCCCGGGCCCATCCCGATCAGCAGCCCGAGGCTGCCCGGGCGCGGCCGCCGGCGCATCGTCTCGTCGAGCACGAACAGCACCGACGCGCTCGAGACGTTGCCCACGCGCGCGAGGCTCTTCCAGGTGATCGCGAGCGCCTCGTCCGGAAGCTCGAGTGCCTCGGCGAGCGCGCGCAGCACCTTGGGGCCGCCCGGATGGCACACGAAGCTCTCGATCTCGGCGAGCTCGAGGTCGCAGCCGGCGAGGAAGTCGTCGACCTCGCCGCGCAGGTGGTCGCGCACGAGGCTCGGGACATCGGCGGACAGCACCACGCGGAAGCCGCGGTCGGTGACGTCCCATCCCATCATCTGCTCGGTGTCCGGGAACAGCACCGACCTCGTGGCGAGCACCTGTGGTCCCGCGCCCGCGCTCACAGAGCCGCCGAGCACGACCGCGGCGGCGCCGTCGCCGAACAGGCCGCCCGCGATCAGGTTGCGGATCGAGTCGTCGTCGCGCTGGAGCGTGAGACTGCACAGCTCGACGGTGAGCAGCAGCGCGACCTCGTCGGGATAGGCGCGCAGATAGTCGCTCGCGCGCGCGAGACCGGCCGCGCCCGCCACGCAGCCGAGCCCGAAGATCGGCGTGCGCTTCACGTCGCGGCGCAGCCCGAGCCGGTTGGCGATCCGCGCGTCGATCGAGGGCGTGGCGATCCCGGTCACCGACGCGAAGAACACGTGATCGACGTCTCGCGGCGCACGGCCCGCGCGAGCGAGCGCGTCGGAGACGGCGCGCGCGCCGAGGTCGACCGCGCACCGGATGTACGCGCCGTTGGCGTCCTCGAACGACCGCAGCGCGGCCATCTCGTCGATCGACAGCGCGAGGTGACGGCCTTCGACGCCGGTGCTGCGGAACAGTTGCTCGAGCCGCCGGCGCAGAGACGGATTGTGGACCCAGTACTGCTTCGCGGCGTCGATCAGCGCTTCCTGGTCGCGGTAGTGGGACGGCAGCGCGGGTGCCGCCGACAACACGGTCGGCAGGCGCTCCGGCTCCCCGCGCGCGGCGCGCGGCGCCGACTCGATCGCGACAGTGGCCACACTCAGCTCATTGCGCGGCCGAGCCGCTGCTCTTCACGACGCCCGCCGTCGCAAGCGCATCGCGCAGCGATTCGACACGCGCGCGGTTCACGCCCCAGTCGCCGTAGCCCACGCGCGAGGCCGATCGCACGTCGACGCGGTCGCCGGCTCTGCTGCGCTCGAGCTCGAGATCGTCGACGAAGCGGAAGATCCGGCTGCGGCATTCGGCGTGCAGGTAGCCCGGGCGCTCCTCGACGATGGTCGTGCGCGGCATCGCCGCCACGGCATCGCGCACCGCGGCCCACCCCTTGTCGCCCCGCGAGATCGAGAATGGCGCCACGCGGTGGCCCTCGTCGGGCGCGAGGCTCGAGACGCAGTTGGGCTTGTCGGGACAGGGAGCGAGCGGCATGCCTTTGCCCTCTGCGGTGGGGTGCGACGCACAGCCGAGTGCGAGCAGCAGGATCGGTACGAGCGATTGCTTTGCGGTGTTGGCGCGCGGGACGGGGCGACGCATGGGGACCTCCGGATGGCGCACAGCGGAGTCACTCGTAGCGCAGCGCCTCGATCGGATCGAGCCGCGAGGCGCGCTGCGCGGGGTAGTAGCCGAAGAAGACGCCGACCGCGGCCGAGAACAGGAACGCGCCCGCGATCGCGGGCCAGGAGAGCGACGTGGGCCAGCCCGCGGCCCACGAGACCGTTGCGGAGATCGCCACGCCCGCGATCACGCCGGCCAGGCCCCCCATCCCGGACAAGAGCACCGCCTCGACGAGGAACTGCATCAGCACGTGCACGCGGCGCGCGCCGATCGCGACGCGGATGCCGATCTCGCGCGTGCGCTCCGTCACCGAGACGAGCAGGATGTTCATGATCCCGATCCCGCCGACGAGCAGCGAGATCGAGGCGACCGCGGCGAGCAGGTACTTCATGACCCGGCTGCTGCCCTCGCGCGCCTGCGCCACGTCGCTGAGGTTGCGGACGTCGAAGTCGGGCAGCTGCCCCTCGCCGATCCGGTGGCGCAGCGAGAGCCGCTTGCGGACCTGCGCGAGTGCGTCGGGCACCGCTTCCGTGCTGCGCGCCTGCACGAAGATCGTGTTCACATAACCCGTTAGCTTCGGCTTGATGCCAAACGGATTCGGCGCCGCGGCGTAGAGGGCGTTCGCCGGGGCCTGCGCCTGGGTCGGCGCGGCGGTGCCCAGCACCTTGGTCTCCGCGGTGCTGAACGGGAGCAGCACCACGTCGTCCTGGTCGCGGCCGCCGCCCGACTGGCCGCGCGGCGAGAGCAGACCGACCACCTCCACCGCCACGCCCTTCACGAGGATCACGGTGCCGATCGGAGTCTCGGCGTCGCCGTACAGGTTGCGGAACACGGTCCGGCCGATCAGACACACGCGGCGCGCGGATGCCATGTCCTCGTCGTTCAAGTCGCGTCCCGCGTCGACGGGCCAGGTCCGGATCTCGAGAAAGGTCGGCGACACACCGCTCACGCTCGTGTTCCAGTTCTTGCCCCCGTACTGCACCTGCGCGGGCTGCTGGAGCGCATAGCCGACGTTCTCGACCGCGGGCTCCTGCGCGAGCGCCTTCGCGTCCGAGACGGTCAGCGTCGAGGCGCTGCCGAACCCGCCCCGCACGCCGCCCGAGAACGACGCGCCCGGCACCACGATCAGCAGATTGGTGCCGAGGCTCTCGATCTGCGCGCGTACGGCGCGGTCGGCGCCCTGCCCCACCGCCACCATCGCGATCAGCGCGGCCACGCCGATGAACATGCCGAGCATCGTGAGCGCCGACCGCAGCTTGTTGCGCGCGATCGCGCGCGCCGCGACACCGAGCGCCATTCTCAGCAGTGCAAGTGCCTGCGGCAGGTCGGCCCGCCGCCCGGCCGGCGCAGGAGATCGTTCCGCGCGCGTGGGCACCGCGGGCCCCCGAACCCCCGGACGCGAGTCGTCCACGATCGACCCGTCGCGCATCGTGATCACGCGATCGGCGAACGCGGCCATCTCGGGCTCGTGCGTGACCATCACGATCGTGATCCCCTGCTCGCGATTGAGCGCGCGCAGCGTCGTCATGATCTCCTGCTTGTTCGCCGAGTCGAGGTTGCCGGTGGGCTCGTCGGCCAGCAGGATCGCGGGATCGTTGATCAGGGCGCGCGCGATCGCCACGCGCTGCTGCTCGCCGCCCGAGAGCTGGCTCGGCTGATTGTTCTCGCGCCCCGCCAGGCCGAGTGCTCGGAGCGCCGCGTCCGCGCGCTCCGAGCTGCCCTGCGGCTCGCCCGCGTAGAACAGCGGCAGCGCGACGTTCTCGCGCGCGCTCGTGCGCTTGAGCAGGTTGAAGCTCTGGAACACGAATCCGATCCGGCGGCTGCGGATCTGCGCGAGCGCGGGCTCGTCCTCGCGCGTGACGTCGACGCCTTCGAGCCGGTACGAGCCGCGCGTCGGCCGATCGAGGCAGCCGAGCACGTTCATGAGCGTCGACTTTCCCGAGCCCGACGACCCCATCACGGCGAGGAACTCGCCGCGCTCCACGGTGAGATCGACGCCGCGCAGCGCGCGCACCTCGACGTCGCCCATGTGATAGGTCTTCTCGAGGCCGCGCACTTCGATGACGGGCTCGGCCACGGTCCGGCTCAGAACGCCGCGAACGGGGAGCGGCGCGGCTCGCCGCTGCGACCGCGCTGGCCCGCGCGGTCCACCAGCACCCGATCTCCGGCCTGGAGGTCGCCGCCGGTGATCTCCACCGAGGTGCCGTCGTCGATTCCCACCTGCACCGCCACGGCGACCGGCTCCGAGTCGCGCATCACCCACACCTGCTTCGCCCCGGACTGCGCGGAAGGGTGATCGCCGGCGGCCCCGCGCGGGTCGAAGCGCAGCGCCTGGAGCGGCACCGCGAGCGCGCCGTCGCGCTCGTCGGTCACGACGCGCACGTTCGCGGTCATGCCCGGGAGCAGCGCGAGGTCGCCGTTGTCGACACCGATCACCACGTCGTAGGTCACCACGTTCTGGACCGTGATCGGCGCCTGGCGGATCTGCGCGACCTGCCCGGCGAAGGTCCTTGCCGGAAACGCCTCGACCGTGAACTCCGCGCGCTGGCCGACCTTCACGCCGCCGACGTCCGACTCCGACACGCTCGCGTCCACCTGCATCTTGGTGAGATCGCGCGCGATCAGGAACAGCGTGGGCGTCTGGAAGCTCGCGGCCACGGTCTGTCCCACGTCCACGTTGCGCGCGACCACGATCCCGTCCACGGGCGAGACGATCTCGGTGTAGTCGAGGTTCACCTGGGCGGCGTCGAGCGCCGCCTTGCGCTGCGCGATCGTGGCCTCGTCGAGCTTCACCTGGGCCTGTGCCTGCTCGTAGTTGGACAGGTCGTTGTCGGCCTCGCGCCGGGAGACGGCGCCGGTCTCGACCATCCCCCGGTTGCTCTCGTGGACCCGCCGCGTGTAGTCGAGGCTCGCGCGGTCCTTGACCAGCTGCGCCTCGGCTGCTTCGAGGTTGGCGCGCGCCTGGTCGAGCGCGACGCGATAGGGCCGCTGGTCGATCAGGGCGCAGCGCTGGCCCGCCGCGACCTCGGTGTTGAAGTCGCAGTTGATTTCGGTGATCGGGCCGGATACGTAGGTCCCGACCTGGACGATGACCACCGGGTTTACCGCGCCGGTCGCCGAGATCGCCCGCACGAGGTCGACGCGCGCGGCGGGCGCCGTCACGAACGCTCCGGGATCCCGCCCGCGCCAGAGCCAGGTCGCCCCGAGCGCCAGCAGCGCGACCGCGGCCACGGCGAAGAGGCCGATCGTCTTCTGGTTCTGCATCCAAGGGCTCCGGGACCTGTTGCGCGCTGCGGCAGAGGCTACCGCCTCTGTGACAGACCCTGGGAGCGGCGTCCCGGTTCACCGGGTTGAGGGCTTTGCTCCTATCGGCCGCCGCGGTACTCCGCGTAGTCGACCAGCGCCCGGAGCGCGCGCACGGCGCGGTGGGCGCTCGCATAGCAGAGACGCCCCTCTTCGCGGACGCCGAGCGGCCCGCTGTTGCCGTAGTGGCGGTCGCAGTTCACGAGCTCGGTGGCCGTGAGCACGGGTTTGCCGTGGCGCTCCGAAGCCTCGCGTGCAGCCTGTGCGTAGCGGCGGTCCTGGCGCTCGTGGAAGGCGACGATCCGATCGAGCCCGTACCCGGGGTAGAACTCGCCGCTCTTGAGCACGTTCGCGCTGGCGGCCTGGATGCCGATCCCGAGGTGGATCACCGCGTCGACGTCCGGGTGGCCGCACACGACGTCGAGCAGCTCGGGGATCGTGTCGCGCGTCTCGCCGCCCGCGAGGTCGATCGGGTTGTTCCTGCTCCAGCGGGCCGGCACCAGCGCGTCGACGCGCTCGCGCACCGGCTCGGGCAGCGCGATCAGTTCGAGCCCCGCCGCCGCACAGGCGTCGGCAGCGAGCACGCCCCAGCCGCCGGCCGTAGTGAACACCACGACGTGCCGGCCGCGCGGCAGCGGCTGGGTGGCAAAGGTCGCCGCCCACTCGTAGGCCTCCTCCACCGTGGGCGCGCGCAGCGCGCCCCACTGCCGGCAGATGCCATCGAACACGCGGTCGTCGCTCGCGAGCGAGCCCGTGTGGCTCGCAGCCGCGCGCTTGCCCTCGGCGGCCACGCCGCCCTTCACGAGCACGAGCGGCTTGCGCGCCGTGAACGCGCGCAGCGCGTCGATGAAATGTGCGCCGTCGGCGACGCCCTCGAGATAGGCGAGCGCCACCGCGGTCTCCGGGTCGGCGCCGAAGTAGTCGAGGTAGTCGGCCAGCGTGGTCTGCGCGGAGTTGCCGCACGAGATCGCCTTGCTGATCCCCACGCCCGAGGCGACCGCGTAGTTCAGGAACGACGAGACCAGGTTGCCGCTCTGGCTCGCCACCGAAATCCGGCCCGGCGGCGGGTACGGCGCGACGATCTGCGCGCACATCGAGACGGGCGTCGAGATCACGCCCTGCCCGTTCGGACCCGCGAGCGCGATGCCGAGCGCGTTAGCCACCGAAACGAGCTCGCGTTCGAGCGCGCGGCCGGCCTCGCCGGCCTCGCCGTAGCCGCCGCTCGCGACGAACGCCGCGCGCACGCCCTTCTTCGCGCACGCGCGCAGGAGCTCCACGTTGGCCTGGTTCGGCGTGCAGACGAACACGAGGTCGGCGGCGCCGTGCGGGATCTCGTCGATGGTGCGGAAGCTCGGCTGGCCGAGCACCGCCTCGCCATCGCGGTTCACGGGGAAGATCTCGCCCGCATAGCCGAAGCGGCGCAGGTTGTGGAGCGTCACGAAGCCGAACTTGCCCGGGTGCGTCGACGCGCCGGCCACGATGATCCCACGCGGGTGGAACAGCGGGCGGAACCGGTCGAGCACCTCGGCGTCGGAGATGCGAGAACGCGCCGGTGCCGCAGGCGGCGCTTCGGAATCGACCTCGACCAGCGCGTCGACGGCGATCGGCACGCCACCGCGCACGATCAGCGGATTCACGTCCACCGACGAGACGTCGGGCCGCTCGACCGCGAGGCGCGACAGTGCGAGCAGCACCCGCGCGAGCACATCGCGGTCGATCGCGGGCTCGCCGCGGAACGCGCCGAGCAGCGCGCGCGTGGCGAGGCGGTCGGGCAGCGCCCGCGCGTCGGCCTCATCCAGCGGCACCGAAGCGAACACCACGTCGCGCAGCGCCTCGGCGAGCACGCCGCCCACGCCGAGCATCACGCAGGGTCCGAACTGCGGATCGCGCACGAGGCCCGCGATCAGCTCGCGCGAGCCGCGCACCTGCTCGGCGACGAGCAATCCCACCGCGCCGTCCTCGGGCCGCGCCTTCGCGAGCAGCTCCGCCGCGGCGGCCGCCGCGGCGTCGGCGTCGCGCAGGCCGAGCCGCACGAGGTCGCGCTCGGTCTTGTGCGCGATCGCGTCGCCGCACAGCTTGAGCACCACTGGGAAGCCGAGCTCCGCGGCGGCTGCTCGCGCCTCGTTCGCTGTGTGCACGAGCCGCTCGGCCGCGATCGGCAGGCCGTAGTCGGCGAGCAGCGCTTTGGATGCATGCTCCGAGAGCGTCTTCGATGCGGGTCGCGCCATTGTCGGGCGCAGAGTACGCGACTCGGGTGTACCCTGCCCCGACGCGCGCCGCCCGCAACCGGAGACCCCGCATGGAAATCGGCAAGCTCGGCAAGCTCGGCGTCTGGACCTGGCTCGATCACCTCCCGGCACCCGAGGCCGCCGAGTTCGCCAATCGGCTGGAGGAGTGGGGATACGGTTCGCTCTGGCTGCCCGAAGCGGTCGGGCGGGATCCGTTCTCGATCATCGGCTACCTCGCAGCCAGGACGTCGAAGCTCGTGCTCGCCACCGGCATCGCCAACATCTATGCGCGCGACCCGGTGTCGATGCGCGCGATCCGCGAGACCCTGAACGAGGCGTCGCAGGGGCGCTTCCTGCTCGGCCTCGGGGTCTCGCACGAGCCGATGGTGACGGGGCTGCGCCATCACGTGTACGGCAAGCCTGTCGCGACGATGCGCAACTATCTGGAGGCCATGAGCGCCGCGACCTATCTCGGCCCCACGGGAGCCGAGCCCGCGCCCGTCGTGCTCGCGGCGCTGCGCCCGAACATGCTCGCGCTCTCGCGCGACCTGGCGCAGGGCGCCCATCCCTACTTCGTTCCGCCCGAGCACACCGCGCGCGCGCGGGAGATCCTCGGCAAGGGCGGCTGGCTGTGCCCGGAGCAGATGGTCCTGCTCGAGACCGACGCGCGCCGCGCGCGCGCGATCGCGCGACAGAACATGCAGATCTATCTCGGGTTGCCGAACTACCGCAACAACCTGAAGTGGCTCGGCTACACCGACGCCGACCTCGACAACGGCGGCAGCGACCGGCTGGTCGATGCGATCGTCGCGTGGGGCGACGAGAAGGTGATCGCCGACCGGATCCAGGCGCACCACGACGCGGGCGCCGACCACGTGTGCATCCAGACGTTCCGGTCCGACGGCGAGCGCGGCTTCGACGCGCGCGTGCTCGAGACGTTCGCGCCCGCGCGGCAATAGGCCGATGCCGCGCCGCAAGTTCTGGGGCTGGGGCAACGAGGGCGACGGCCCGAACGAGGAGCAGGCGCGCGGGATCGCCCGCACCCTGGCCGAGCGATTCGGTGTCGCCGTGGAGCTCGCGCCCGAGCCGCGCCTCGCGGACATCGCGCTGCCGGCTCCGCGCATCGCGCCGCCGCCCGCGCTGGCCGACCGCTGCCGCACCGATCCGCACGCGCGCGCGTCGCACACGTACGGCAAGTCCTACCGCGACATCGTGCGCGGCGCGCGCGGCGACTTCGCGACCGCGCCCGACTTCGTGGCCGAGCCGCGCGACGAGTCCGACGTCGCGGCGCTGCTCGACTGGTGCGGCGAGCGCGGCGCCGCGGCGATCCCGTATGGCGGCGGATCGAGCGTGGTGGGCGGCGTCGAGGCGCGCGTGGGCCCCGGCTATACGGGCGCGGTCTCGATCGACCTCGGCCGGCTCTCGCGCGTGCTCGAGATCGACCGCGCATCGCGCGCCGCGCGGATCGAGGCGGGCATCTACGGCCCCGCGCTCGAAGACGCGCTGCGGCCGCACGGCCTCACGCTGCGCCACTTCCCGCAGTCGTTCGAGTTCTCGACGCTGGGCGGGTGGATCGCGACGCGCTCGGGCGGACACTACGCCACGCTCTACACGCACATCGACGACTTCGTCGAGTCGCTGCGCGTCTCCACACCGATCGGTGTCGCCGAGAGCCGACGGCTGCCCGGCTCCGGCGCCGGCCCGAGCCCGGACCGCCTGTTCCTCGGCTCCGAGGGGACGCTCGGCGTGATCACCGAGGCGTGGATGCGCCTCCAGGACCGCCCGCGCTTCCGCGCCGCGGCCTCGGTGCGCTTCGCGGGCGAGCAGGGCTTCGCGCGCGGCGCCGCCGCGGTGCGCGCGCTCTCGCAGTCGGGCCTCGCGCCTACCAACTGCCGCCTGCTCGACGCGGGGGAGGCGCGCACGGCGGGCGCGGGCGACGGCACGGCGGCCGTACTCGTGCTCGGCTTCGAGAGCGCGGACCACGCGCTCGACGCTTGGATCGCGCGCGCGGCGGAGCTGTGCCGCGACGCGGGCGGCCTCGTGCCGGAGGACGCCGTGCGCACGCGCACCGACGACAGTGCGTCGCGCGAGGGCGCCGCGGGCGCGTGGCGCAACGCGTTCCTGAACGCGCCCTATCTCCGAGATGCCCTCGTCCGCGCGGCGTTCGTCTCGGAGACGTTCGAGACCGCGATTCCCTGGGACGCGTTCGAGACCTTCCATGCGGCGGTGATGGACGCGACGCGCGACGCGGTGAAGCGCGTATGCGGCGCGGGCACGGTCACCTGCCGGTTCACGCACGTCTACCCGGATGGCCCCGCGCCCTACTACACCGTGATGGCCCCGGGCCGGCGTGGCAGCGAGCTCGAGCAGTGGGCCGAGATCAAGGGCGCCGCGAGCGAGGCGCTCCTGCGCCACGGCGGCACGATCACGCACCACCACGCGGTCGGCCGCGACCACCGGCCCTGGTACGACCGCCAGCGCCCCGAGCCGTTCGCGGCGGCGCTGCGCGCGGCGAAAGCCGCACTCGACCCTGCCGGCATCCTGAACCCGGGTGTGTTGATCGACCCCGTGCACTGAGAGGACGACGATGGACCCGATCGGCCGCATGGCCGCGCTGCTGCTCGCGGTGGGGATCGCCGTGGGCGGCTGGCTCGTGGGACAGGGTTTCGAGCGGGCGCGCGCGGGCGACCGGTACGTCACGGTGAAGGGCGTCTCGGAGCGCGACGTGAAGGCCGACCTCGCGATCTGGCCGCTGCGCCTCTCGGTGGCCAACGACGACCTCGCGAAGGCGCACGCCGAGATCCAGCGCAGCGTCGAGAAGATCCACGAGTTCCTCGGGCGCCACGACCTCGACCCCGCGAGCGCGCAGGTGCAGGGGTTCGCCGTGCGCGACGCCAACGCCGACCCGTACCGCTCCGAGCGCGCGGCGGGCAGTCGGTTCGTGATCAACGAGACGCTCGTCGTGCGCTCGACCGAGCCCGACAAGATCGCGGCCGCGACCGAGAAGGTCGGCGAGCTGGTCGAGGCCGGCGTGGTGCTGTCGTCGGGCGGCAACGACTACCGCTCGAGCGGCGCCACCTACATCTTCTCGGGCCTCAACGCGATCAAGCCCGAGATGATCGCCGAGGCCACCGCGCGCGCGCGCGAGGGCGCCGAGCAGTTCGCGCGCGATTCGCGCGCGCGCGTGGGCCGGATCCGGCGCGCGAGCCAGGGCACGTTCGAGATCCTGGCGCGCGACCGCATGCAGGGTGCTTCCGAGGAAAACCAGATGGCCAAGACCGTGCGCGTGGTGTCCACCGTCGACTACCTGCTCGAGGATTGACTACCGTCCCGCCCGCATGGCCAGGATCAACGAGCACTATCGCAAGCTCCAGGCGGGCTACCTGTTCCCCGAGATCGGCCGGCGCGTGCGCGCGTTCTCCGAGGCGCACCCGGACGCGCGCGTGATCCGGCTTGGCATCGGCGACGTCACGCTACCGCTCGCGCCCGCGATCGTGGAGGCACTGCGCGCCGCGAGCGTCGAGATGGGCAGCGCCTCGGGGTTCCGCGGCTACGGCCCCGAGAACGGCTACGACTTCCTGCTCGACGCGATCCGCGAGCACGATTATCGGGCGCGCGGCGTCGACGTCGCGGCCGACGAGATCTTCGTCTCCGACGGCAGCAAGCAGGACAGCGCGAACATCCAGGAGATCTTCGGACCTGTTTCCTTCGCGGTCGCTGATCCCGTATACCCCGTCTACGTCGACACGAACGTGATGGCCGGCCGCACGGGTCCGGCCGACGCCCAGGGCCGCTATGCGGGCGTCACCTATCTCCCCGGCACCGAGCGCAACGGCTTCGTGCCCGACCCGCCCGGCGCACCTGTCGAGATCGCCTACCTGTGCTCTCCCAACAACCCGACCGGGGCCGTGATGACGCGCCCACAGATCGAGCGCTGGGTGGCATGGGCGCGCAGTTGCGACGCCGTGCTGATCTACGACGCCGCCTACGATGCCTTCATCCAGGACCCGGCGCTGCCGCGCTCGATCTACGAGATCCCGGGCGCACGCGCGTGCGCGATCGAGATGCGCAGCTTCTCGAAGCGGGCCGGCTTCACGGGCGTGCGCTGCGCCTACACCGTGATCCCGAAGGAGGTCACGGGCAGCACCGCGAACGGCGAGCGCGTGCCGCTGCACGGGCTCTGGTCCCGCCGCCACGCCACCAAGTTCAACGGCGTGCCCTACCCGATCCAGCGCGCCGCCGCGGCGGTCTACACGCCCGAGGGCCGCAAGCAGACCGCGGAGCAGGTGGCGTACTACATGGCCAACGCCCAGGCGATCCGGCGGGGCCTCGGCGCGGCCGGCTTCCGCTGTTTGGGCGGCGAGCACGCGCCGTACGTCTGGGTGCGCACGCCGGACGGGCTCTCGAGCTGGGACTGCTTCGACCACCTGCTCGCCCGGGCCCACGTGGTCTGCACGCCGGGCAGCGGCTTCGGCTCCGCAGGCGAGGGCTATTTCCGCATCTCCGCGTTCAACTCGCGCGAGAACGTCGAGGAGGCGATCGGCCGCATCGCGCGCGCATTCTCGGGCTGACTCGTCCCACGAACTACCACCTATTACCTGATTTCACCCCGTAAACTCCTCGGATTCGAGGGTCGAGTCGCGCCTCGGTTCGCCGATGGGTCCATGTGAGGGACTCCGGATCGGGCCGGCAGAATTGTTGAGCGGCCTGGATCCGACGCTGTATCAGCTGGGATTTATCCAACGAAGACAATGACTTCGAGAGATGATCGTCAGCCCCTTGCCGCCCCGGCGCGGCAGGGCCACGCTTCCGAAGTCCTACGGCCCAGGAGCGCCCGGCAGATGGCGGAATCTCCGCGTCCACTGGCGAGTCTCCGGTACCCCCCGATCACAGGTGCCGAAACTCGATTCGACACGCCGCCCGCAGTCGTGCGCAGGCTCCCGGTGATTCCGGAGCGCTACTCGACCCGGGAGAAGGATGGGGTTCGCAGCCTCGATTGCGACGAGGCGCCGCGAATCCGCGTGCGGATCGACCCCGGCATGGCGGCCTCGCGGTCCGATGCCTCCTCCCTTGGGGAGCGCGTGATCCTGCTGGACGGCGCCGGCACGTTCGGCCCGCTCGTCGACGGCGATCGGAAGCTGTTCAACCTCGACCACCATTCGGGCTGCGAGCGGCTATTCACGCTCGCGACCTGTGAACAGGCGCTCCTGCTCGTGCACAGCGGCCTGCGCCTCTCCGAGGACGACTGGACGATCTACGCCAACGACCCCGACCTCGACACCGTGCTCGGGCTCTGGTGCCTCCTGAACCACCGGCGCCTGCGCGAGCTGCGGCCCGAGGCGCGCGACGTGCTGCTGCCGCTCCTGCGCCTCGAAGGCGCGATCGACGCCAACGGCCCCGAGCTCGCGCGGCTGTGCGGCCTGCCGACGCGCGTGCTCGCCGACGCCCAGCGCCGGATCGACGAGCTGCTCGTGCGCGAGCGCGAGCTCAAACAGGCGGGAGCGTGGAGGAAGAAGGACGTCTACGCCTACACGATCGAGATGCTGCGCTCGATCGACGCGATGGTCTACCAGTTCGAGGACTTCGGCGACTACACGCGGATCGAGGAGATCTACGGCCACGTCGAGATCGCGCCGCGCCAGGTGGCCGTGATCTGCCGCGACCGGTCGGGCATCTACACGGTCGAGCAGCACCTGAAGACGCACTGGGGCGACCAGCTCTCGCTGATCGCGCTCGAGAATCAGCCCGGCCACTACACGCTGCGGCGCGTCAGCACGCTCGACGGACCGGACCTCGAGCCCGCCTACGCGCTGCTCAACCGGATCGACCCCGCCGTCGACGGACGCCCGCCCGGCAAGCGCTGGGGCGGGTCAGCCGACATCGGCGGATCGCCGCGGCCGCGCGGCACCCAGCTCGCGTCGGCCGAGGTGATCGAGATCCTCGAGCGCGCCTATCGCAGGCCGACCTTCGCGATGCGCACCGCGCGCACCGCCACGGCGTTCGTCGTCGGCCTCGCGTTCCTGCTGTTCTGGCCGCTCGCCTCGGCGCTGCCCTCGCTCGACCTCACGGGCGCGACCCCGGCGACCCGCTCCGCGTTCGAGCTCGGGGTGGTCTCGCTGCTCGCCCTCGTGGTCGGCACCGTCGCGACGCGCGGAGCGTCGCGCTGGCGGCCCTGGGTGTTCGGCTGGCGGAGGCCGGCACCCGGGCGCTGGTGGGCGCCCGCACCTGCGCTGATCGTCTGCGCGGTCCTGCAGCGCGGCTGGATCCCCGCGCGGCTCGGTGCCACGCCGGCCGAATTCGCGGCGGGGCTCGCGGCCTCGCTGCTCGCGATCTCCGCGGTCGAGCTCTGGTTCCGCGGGCTCGTGCACGGGCTGTTGTCGCTCGACTACAAGGTGCAGCAGCCAGGCGGGCCGCGCTTCCTCTCGCGCGCCGCGGTCACCTCGGCGTTCGCCTACGCCGCGGTGGCGACCGTGGTGACGGCGCGCGCGCTGCCGCCTTCCGAGCTCGCGTGGCTCGGCGTGAGCGCACCGTGGATGCGCAGCTGCGTCGCGGCCACCGCGCTGCTCGCGGGCCTGATCCTGGGCTGGGTGCGCGAGCGCTCGCTCTCGATCGCCTCGGGACTCGCGCTCCAGGCGCTGGGCGTCGCCGTGGCGGCGAGCCTGTGGCTCTGGATCCAGAAGTAGGACTCGTCCGCGGCGCGTTGGCACGTGCCGTGCAACCATGCGCGGCATGCGGTCGATCTGCGTCGTGCTAGGGGTCCTCGCGGCGACAGGCTGCGATCGCGGCCTCGGCGCCGCGCTGACGAACCTGCTCGAGGCGCAGAAGCTCGCCGCCGACATGCGCGTGCAGCTGCACGAGTCCGCGGAATCAGTACAGCGCGCGATCATGGCCGACACCGACGAGAGTTCCACGGCGTTCGCGTCGGAAGCGCGGCAGGCGAGCTCGGCGCTCGAAGCGGATCTCGCCGCGATCGAGCCGATCGTCGCACAGCTCGGCTCGCCGGACGAGGTGCGCCTGGTGCAGGACGTCCGCGCGGCATTCGGCCGCCTCCAGGAGCTCGACCGCACGCTGCTCGATCTGGCGGTCGAGAACACCAACGGAAAGGCGCAGCGGCTCGCGTTCGGACCGGCTCGCGAGGCTGCCGACGCAATGCGCGACCATCTCGACGCGGCGGTCCGCGCGGCGCCGCCGGCCAGAGCGCTGCGCGCGCAGCTGCTCGCGGTGCGCGCGCAGCTCGGCGTGCGCGAGATCCAGGCGCTGCAGGCGCCTCACATCGCTGAGGCGCAAGACGCCGTGATGACGCAGCTCGAGAAGCAGATGGCGGACAGCGAATCGGCGGCGCGGGCGTCGCTCGCGGAGCTGTCGCAGCTGCTCGAACCGGCCGGCGAGTCCGAGCTCGCCGCCGCGCGTGGCGCGCTCGAGCGCTTCGCTCAGACCCAGCACGAGCTGCTCGCGCTCTCGCGCGAGAACTCGGACGTGCGGTCGCTCGCGGTCGCGCTCGGGGATCGGCGCACGCTGGCGGCGACCTGCGACGCCGCGGTGACCGCGCTCCAGCAAGAGCTCGCGAAGCACGGACTCCAGGCGACGCGCTAGGCGTGGCTCACGATCGCGGGGCGCCGAACTGCTGGTTCAAGGCGAGGTTCACCTCGAGCACGTTCACGTACTTCTCGCCGGCCAGGCCATCCCAGGGCGCGGCGGTATGCGAGTCCAGAATGGCCTCGATCTGCTTGCGCACCTGGGCCGGGTTTCGCCCTAGAGCGGCGGCCCATTTGCCGGCCACGCGGTCGAGCTGGTACAGCGCGTTGTCGAGCGTGATGTGCGGATCGAGCCCCGAGCCGGACGCCATCACCATGTCGGCGGGAACGTCCTGCAGCGCGGCATCGGGATGCTCCTGGCGCCACATGTCGAAGAAGGTCCCCTGGATGTCCGTTCCTGTGGCGACCGGCGCGATCACGCTCCGGGTCTTGCCGTCGGGAGCCGCCTCCTCCACGGCCGCGGGAAACTTGCCGGGATGCTCCGGCGAGAAGCTGTCGAAGAACGCGACGGCGAGATCGGCGGCCTTCGGCTCCGGCGTCCCGGGGTTGCTCTTCACGAACTCGGCCACCGCGTCGGGATGGGACTTCGCCCACTCGTCGACGTACGCCGCGTGCGTCGGATCCGCGCTCACCCACGCGGCTGCGACTGCGTTGTGCGCGTCCGCCCACTGCGCGACGAGGTGCGGCTTGCCCTGATACTGGTCCTGCTGGAACCAGGTCTCTACGTCGGGGCCGACGAGCTGCCCGGCCTTGGGTCCGGACGCGTACTTGACGATCGGCCCGAGGATCTTCGCGACGCGATTGCGCAAGAGATAGTTCGACGCCGAGAGATTCGACGGTCCCGAAGCCGATGCGTCGTAGGAGATCGCCGAGGGCCGCGGCTGGAAGTACTCGTCCTTCGTGAACGGCTGCGCGATCAGCGCCGAGCCGACGACTTCTCCGTTGGGTCCTTCGAGCAGGCTGCCATTGGCCTGGAACGGGAAGAGCGTCTGACCGATCACCCAGAGGATGCCGGGATACAGCACGCACGTGATCGCCACGGAGAAGCCCAATAGCCAGATACTCCTCGAGAGATGTTTGGTCATCGTCATCGTCCTTCTCCCGCGCGTTTCGACGTTCACGCCGCCAGACGGAGCGCGACCATCGCGACGTCGATCAGCTTGATGCCCGCGAACGGAATCAGCACGCCGCCCACGCCCCAGATCAGCAGGTTGCGGCGCAGGAGCGCCTCCGCTCCGATCGCGCGGTACTTGACTCCGCGCAGCGCGATCGGGATCAAGAGCGGAATGATCAGCGCGTTGAAGATCACCGCGGACAGGATTGCCGACGTCGGTGAATGCAGGTGCATCACGTCCATCGCCTTGAGCCAGGGCAGCGTTCCCGCGAACAGCGCCGGCACGATCGCGAAGTACTTGGCCACGTCGTTGGCGATCGAGAAGGTGGTGAGCGCCCCGCGCGTCATCAGCAGCTCCTTCCCGATCTCGATCGCCTCGATCAGCTTGGTCGGGTCGCTGTCGAGGTCGACCATGTTGCCGGCCTCTTTCGCGGCGTTGGTGCCGGAGTTCATCGCCAGGCCGACGTCGGCCTGGGCCAGCGCGGGCGCGTCGTTGGTGCCGTCTCCCATCATCGCCACGAGCTTGCCCTCGCTGTGCTCCTTGCGGATGTAGGCGAGCTTCGACTCGGGCGTCGCTTCCGCGACGAAATCGTCGACACCGGCCCGGCTCGCGATCGTGGCCGCGGTGAGCGCGTTGTCACCCGTGATCATCACGGTGCGCAGCCCCATCTTGCGCAGCCGGTCGAGCCGCTCGCGCATGCCCTGCTTCATCACGTCCTCGAGCACCACCACGCCCACGATCCGGTCGCCTTCGGCGACGACGAGCGGCGTGGCGCCCTCGGCTCCCACCGACTGGACGATCCGGTCGAGATCCGCGGGCACGCGTCCCTTCAGCGCGCGCACGTGCTTCGTCACGGCGTCGACGGCGCCCTTGCGGATCGCCCGCCCGCCCGGCAGGTCGACGCCGCTCATGCGCGACTGGGCGCTGAACGGGACGAACTCGGCCGACGCGGGGAGCGAGACCTCGCCGCCCCCGGGTATCTGCTCGCGGAAGAAGCGCACGATGCTCTTGCCCTCCGGCGTCTCGTCGGCGAGCGAGGCGAGCGCCGCGAGGCGGCCGACCTCGGCGGCCGTGCAGCCGCTCACGGGCAGGAACTTCGCCGCCTGCCGGTTGCCGAGCGTGATCGTGCCGGTCTTGTCGAGCAGCACGGTGTCGACGTCACCCGCCACCTCCACCGCCTTGCCGCTCTTCGCGATGATGTTCGCGCGCAGCGCCCGGTCCATGCCCGCGATGCCGATCGCGGCCAGGAGAGCGCCGATCGTCGTGGGAATCAGGCACACGAGCAGCGCGACGAGCGTCGGGACGTCGGTGCCAAGGCTCTTCAGCGGCTCGGACAGACCCAGGTAACCCATCATGTACTGCTCGGCGTTCAGCGCCATCGGCCACAGCGGCACCACCACGATCAGGAAGATCAGCGTGAACGCGGTGAGCACGAGCGTCAGCGCGATCTCGTTGGGCGTGCGCTGGCGCACCGCACCCTCGACGAGCGCGATCACGTGATCGAGAAACGACTCGCCCGGGCGCGCCGTGATGCGCACGACGATTTCGTCGGACAGGACCGTGGTTCCGCCGGTAACACCGGAGCGATCACCGCCGAACTCGCGGATCACCGGCGCGGATTCGCCCGTGATCGCCGACTCGTCGACCGACGCAACGCCGCGCACGATCTCCCCGTCGCCGGGGATCACCTCGCCCGCCGCGACGACGACGAGATCGCCGGCGGTCAGGTCGACCGACGAGACGTTCTCGATCGTTCCCTCGAAGCCGCCGCGCAGCCGGCGGGCCGGCGTATCCCGGCGCGTCTTGCGCAGCGACTCGGCCTGCGCGCGGCCGCGCGCCTCCGCAACCGCGGTGGCGAAGTTCGCGAACAGGACCGTCAGGAACAGCCACGCGTCGAGCGCGATGAAGTACGTGACCGGCACCTGGCTCGACGATCCGACGAACAGAGCCTGCAGCACGAATAGCAGTGTCAGGAATGCGCCGACCTCGACCACGAACATCACCGGGTTCGTCCACTGGATGTCCGGCCGCAGCATGACGAAGGCGCGCTTCAGCGCCGGCCACCAGATGTCGCTGCCAAACAGCGGCTGCTGCGGCTCGCGCCGCGGAGCGCCGAGCACCCCCGCCGCGGGGATCGTTTGTGCGTGTGTCTGCGTGGTGGTCATCTTGCTCTCTCCCATCGCCCGCGTGCCATCGGGCACGCGGCGAGCGTCGGACGAGAAATTCTGCGCTGACCGAGCTCGCTCATCATCCGCCGAACGGAATCGGGCCCAGGTGCTCTGCGAGCGGCCCGAGCGCCGCCACGGGCAGGAACAAGAGCGCGCCGATGATCAGGATCGTGCCGAGCAAGAGACCCGCGAACGTGAGGTTGTCGTCCCGCATCGTCCCGATCGTCACGGGCGCGGCCTTCTTGGCACCCAGACCCGCCGCGAGCGCGATCGGCGCGATGATCGGCAGGTAGCGGCTGAAGAGCATCACGAGGCCCGTCGAGATGTCCCAGGGAATCGCTTCGGCCGCTGGATTCTGGTTGGCGGCCAGGCCGTAGGTATCCCCGAGCCCTTCGAAGCCCGATCCGTTGTTGGCCGAGGATGACGAGAACTCGTACACCACCTCGGAGAGGCCATGCGCGCCCGGATTGCTCTCCGACTTGATCCCCCAGTCCGTGGCGGCGAAAAGTCCCGTCGGCCCGAGGATCAGGATCGGGTGCACGAGCAGCGCGAGCATCGCGAGCTTCATCTCGCGCGCACCCACTTTCTTGCCGAGGTACTCCGGGCTGCGCCCCACCATCTGACCGGCCAGGAAGACGCCGATGATCAGGAAGAGCAGCAGGTTGATCATCCCGACGCCCTTGCCGCCGAACACGGCATTGATCCACATCCCGAATAGCGGCGAGAGGCCCGCCATCGGGTTCAGGCTGTCGTGCGCGCAGATCACGGCGCCGGTCGTGAAGGCCGTCGTCAGCGCCGCGAAGGTCGGACACGCGCTGGTCCCGAAGCGCAGCTCGTGGCTCTCGAGATTGCCGAGGTGCTGGTCGACCGGCAGCCCGGCGACGGCCGGCAGCACGACTTGCTGCGTTCCGCCGGCCGCCGTCGCGCTCGCGAGCGCGAACTCCTCGCTGGCCGGGTGCGCGGTCAGGCCGGGATTGGGCTTCAGGCTGTCCCAGTAGATCCCCCAGCCGATCATGCCGACCAGCATCACCCCCATCACCCCGTAGATCACCATCGAATGGCGGAGCCGGCGCAGCATCCGCCCGTACATCAGCACCAGGCTGGTCGGGAAGAACATCATCGCCATCATCGTGATGAAGTTCGACCAGCCGGTGGGGTTCTCGTACGGGTGCGCCGCATTCGCGCCGTAGAAGCCGCCGCCGTTCGTGCCGACCTGCTTGATCGCGATCATCGCGGCCACGGGTCCGACGCGCAGGTTCTGCGGCTTGGCCGCGCCGCTGTCGTCCGCGCCCATCGCACCGGGCTCGAGCGTGGTCGCCTGGATCGTCGTCGTCTCGAGCGTCATCGGCATGCCGCTCTGGATGAACAGCGTGCCGATCAGCAGACAGACCGGGAGGAACATGTAGACGAGCACCCGCCACATGTCGACGAAGAAGTTGCCGACGTGCTTCTCGCCGCGGAACGCGCGGATGATCGCGGACAGCGCGCACAGGCCGATCGCGGCCGAGACGAACTGGTTGAAGATGCAGAAGAAGATCTGGCTGAAGTTCGAGAAGTGAACGTCGCCGGAGTAGTGCTGCAGGTTCGTGTTGGTCATGAACGACGCGACCGTGTTGAAGATCGTCGTCGGCCAGAGCAGCCCGTAGGCGCCGCCGGGATTGAGCGGCGCGATCGGCTGGATCGCGAGGACGAGGAACCCGTAGACGAAGAAGGCGGTGCTGAAGACCAGGATCGCGACGGTGTACTGCTTCCAGTCCTGCGGCCCGGAGTCGAGTCGCTCCTCGAACCAGCTGAACAGGCGCGGCGCCTTGTAGCGCCCATCCATGATCCGCGCCATGTACCGGCTCAGCGGGATCGAGACGAGCACGACCGTTGCG
The DNA here is from genome assembly GCA_035258825.1 of Myxococcota bacterium. Classification (GTDB taxonomy): domain Bacteria; phylum Myxococcota_A; class UBA9160; order UBA9160; family SMWR01; genus JAHEJV01. Next base: position 4,466 of record DATFWW010000025.1, on the reverse strand, counting down.
AGAGTCAGGATCGGAAGCAGCCACATGGGCATTCCCCCCATCGTCGAGTGCGCGGAGCTAGAACCACTCCGGGCGCACCAGCGCGGTGAACAGGTAGGCAAACAGGAACGCGGTGATCGCCACCGTTAGGTAGATCATTGCTGGATCCTCAAATCCTCTCGCACGCCAGCAGGAACGCGTAGAAGGCGCCCATGCTGACGAGGCCGAGCACGAACATCGCCCCGAACCACAACGTGACGTCCATGAATGACTCCGCGCGCATCGAGTTGGCCCCGATGCGCGAAACGCCCCGCCTCGCGGTGCCGTCGGCCTAGTGCCTAGCATCAGGCGTGCCAAGGTCCGGAGCGCTCCGAAGCGAGCCGCGGGGGCGCGCGGCAAGCCAGCCGTGCAGAACGAAGAGGGCCCGCACATTGCATTTTGCAATGCGTCGCTGTTCCCTGCAGGAATCGGCGCCAACGCGTCCGATTCCTGTGGCGCCCAAATCTGGGCAGTGCAATCGTGTCGCGCGTGGATCTGGTCGCGCTGCTGATCGCGCTCGGCTTCTTCGCGGCTTCCTGGGGCTTCGTCGCCCTGTGCGAGCGCCTCCGCAGCTAGGGAGGAAGGCATGAGCGCGATGTCGCTGCTCGCCGGTGGTGTGGCAGTGGCGCTGCTGGTCTACCTCGTGGTGGCGCTGCTGACACCGGAGAAGCTCGGATGACGGGGCAAGGACTCCTACAGCTCGCCGTGTACGTGATCGCGCTGCTCGGCCTCGCCTGGCCGCTCGGCGTCTACATCGCGCGCGTGTTCGACGGTCCGGAGCCGTGGCTCGTCCGCGCGCTCGGGCCGATCGAGCGGGCGATCTACCGCATCTGTGGCGTGCAGCCGCAGGAACAGATGGGGTGGCAGCGCTACGCGATCGCGATGCTGGCGTTCCAGGTGTTCGGCTTCCTCGTGGTGTACGCGCTCCAGCGCGTCCAGGGCTGGCTGCCGCTGAACCCGCAGGGCTTCGGCGCCATCGACGCCGACTCCGCGTTCAACACCGCCGCGAGCTTCGCAACCAACACCAACTGGCAGGGCTACGTCGGCGAGGCGGTGATGAGCTACGCGACGCAGATGCTCGGCCTCGCGGTACAGAACTTCGTGTCGGCCGCGAGCGGCATCGCCGTGCTCGTGGCGCTGATCCGCGGCATCCGCGCGCGCGCTGCCGTCGGGATCGGCAACTTCTGGGTCGATCTGGTGAAGAGCACGGTGCACGTCCTGCTGCCGCTCTCCACGGTGCTCGCCGTGGTGCTGGTGTCGCAGGGCGTCGTGCAGAACTTCTCCGCCTACAAGACCGTGCCGCTCCTGCAGGCGACGACCGCGGAGACGCCGGTCAAGGACGCCGACGGCAATCCCGTGCTCGACGAGCAGGGACAGCCCAAGACCGAGACGAGCACTGTCACCGAGCAGACGCTGCCGATGGGCCCCGCGGCCTCACAGATCGCGATCAAGCAGCTCGGCACCAACGGCGGCGGCTTCTTCAACGTCAACTCGGCGCATCCGTTCGAGAACCCGACGCCGCTCTCGAACTTCCTCGAAGAGATGTCGATCCTCGTGATCGCGGCGGCGCTGTGCATCACGTTCGGCGTGATGGTAGGCGACCGGCGTCAGGGGATCGCGCTGCTCGGCGCGATGACGGCGGTCTTCATTGCGCTGCTCGTGCCCTGTTACCAGGCCGAGCAGAACGGCAACCCGCGCCTGACCGCGCTCGGCGCCGACCAGGCGGCCAGCGCACTGCAGTCGGGCGGCAACATGGAGGGCAAAGAGGTCCGCTTCGGGATCGCGAACTCCGCGCTCTGGGCCACCGCGACGACCGCGGCCTCGAATGGCTCGGTGAACTCGATGCACGACTCGTTCACGCCGCTCGGGGGACTGGTGCCGCTGTTCATGATGCAGCTCGGCGAAGTGATCTTCGGCGGCATCGGCTCGGGCCTGTATGGAATGATCGCATTCGTGCTGATCGCCGTGTTCGTCGCAGGACTCATGGTCGGCCGCACGCCCGAATACCTCGGCAAGAAGGTCGAGGCGTTCGAGATGAAGATGGCATCGCTGATGATCCTGATCCCGCCCGCGCTCGTGCTGCTCTTCACTGCGGTGGCCGCGGTCTCGGAGACCGCGCTCGCGAGCCGCAACAACCCGGGCGCGCACGGCTTCTCGGAGATCCTCTACGCCTACTCGTCGATGAGCAACAACAACGGCAGCGCGTTCGCGGGCATCTCGGCCGACGTGCCCTTCTACAACTGGACCGGCGGCGTCGCGATGCTGTTCGCGCGCTACTGGCTCGCGATCCCGATCCTCGCGATCGCGGGCTCGCTCGCGCAGAAGAAGGTGGTGCCGGCGGGTCCGGGCACGCTGCCCACGCACACGCCGCTGTTCGCCGCGTGGCTCGTCGGCGTCGTGCTGCTCGTCGGCGTGCTCGCGTTCGTTCCGGTGCTCGCTCTCGGCCCGATCGTCGAGCACCTGGCGCTCTTCGGTTAGGGAGGATTGGATGTCCCGCGCCCAGGCGACGCCGCTCTTCGAGCCGACGCTCGTGCGCCGAGCGGCCCTCGACGCGCTCTGGAAGCTCGACCCGCGCCGGCAGATCCGCAATCCGGTGATGTTCGTGGTGCTGGTCGGCAGCGTGCTCACGACGGCGCTCTTCTTCCAGGCGCTGGTCGGACGCGGCGAGGCTGCGCCGGGCTTCATCGGATGGGTCTCGGCGTGGCTCTGGTTCACGGTCTTGTTCGCGAACTTCGCCGAGGCACTCGCGGAGGGCCGCGGCAAGGCGCAGGCCGACGCACTGCGCCGCGCGCGCCGCGACATCGAGGCGCACCTGCTCGACGGTGGGATCGACGAGGCCCGCTTCGAGCCCGACGCTGCGCGCACGCGGTCGCTCCCGAGCTCGGACCTGCGCAAGGGCCACCTCGTGCTCGTGCGAGCGGGGGAGTTCGTCCCGGGCGACGGCGAGATCGAGATCGGCATCGCGTCCGTGGACGAGAGCGCGATCACGGGCGAGAGCGCGCCGGTGATCCGCGAGGCCGGTGGCGACCGCAGCGCCGTGACGGGCGGCACGCGCGTGCTCTCGGACTGGCTCGTCGTGCGGATCACCGCCGAGCCCGGCGAGACGTTCCTCGATCGCATGATCTCGCTCGTCGAGGGCGCCAAGCGCCAGAAGACGCCCAACGAGATCGCGCTCGACATCCTGCTCGCGGCGATGACGATCGTGTTCCTGCTCGCCACCGCGACGCTGCTCCCGTTCTCGATCTACAGCGTGAACGAGGCGGGCACGGGCACACCCGTGACGGTGACGGCACTCGTCGCGCTGCTCGTCTGCCTGATCCCGACCACGATCGGCGGCCTGCTCTCGGCGATCGGGATCGCGGGCATGGATCGGCTGATCCGCGCGAACGTGATCGCGAGCTCGGGGCGCGCCGTGGAGGCGGCCGGCGACGTCGACGTGCTGCTGCTCGACAAGACCGGCACGATCACGCTCGGCAACCGCCAGGCCACCGAGTTCCTGCCCGCGAACGGCGTCGAGCCCGCGGAGCTCGCCGACGCCGCGCAGCTCTCGTCGCTCGCCGACGAGACGCCCGAGGGCCGCAGCATCGTCGTGCTCGCGAAGCAGCGCCACGGCCTGCGCGAGCGCGACGTGCACGCGCTCGGCGGCCGGTTCGTGCCCTTCTCGGCGAGCACGCGCATGAGCGGCGTCGATCTCAACGGAAAGCTGCTCCGCAAGGGCGCGATGGACGCGGTCGAGCGCTTCGTGCGGGAGCGCGGCGGCGCGATCCCCGCCGAGGTGCGCGCGGCCGCCGAGGACGTGGCGCGGCGTGGCGGAACCCCGCTCGTGGTCGCCGACGGCAAGCGCGTGCTGGGCGTGATCCAGCTCGCCGACATCGTGAAGACGCGGATTCGCGACCGCTTCGCCGAGCTGCGTGCGATGGGCATCCGCACCGTGATGATCACGGGCGACAACCCTCTCACGGCCGCCGCGATCGCCGCCGAGGCCGGCGTCGACGACTTCCTCGCCGAGGCCACGCCCGAGGCCAAGCTCGCGCTGATCCGCGAGGCGCAGAAGGGCGGCCGCCTCGTCGCGATGACGGGTGACGGCACCAACGACGCGCCCGCGCTCGCGCAGGCCGACGTCGCCGTGGCGATGAACACGGGCACGCAGGCCGCCAAGGAGGCCGGCAACATGGTCGACCTCGACTCGAACCCGACCAAGCTGATCGAGATCGTCGAGATCGGCAAGCAGCTGCTGATGACGCGCGGCGCGCTGACCACGTTCAGCATCGCCAACGACGTGGCGAAGTACTTCGCGATGATCCCGGCGATGTTCATCGCGTTCTATCCGCAGCTGCAGGCGCTGAACGTGATGCGGCTGGCCAATCCGGAGAGTGCCATCCTGTCGGCGATCATCTTCAACGCGCTGATCATCGTGGCGCTGATCCCGCTGGCGCTGCGCGGCGTGC